>NZ_JBFMHW010000035.1:0-56435 GCF_040754745.1 Pseudomonas sp. SB113 | reverse complement strand
GCGTTGGAGTGCGTAGCGCTCCCAAGATTTTTGGGGCCGCTGCGCAGCCCAACGCGGGGCAAGCCCGCTCGCCACAGGGGGCACTTGCCACAAAGAATCACCTCTCCTTGATCGCTCCCCAGCCCAGGCCTACTCTGTTTGCCTGCCCGCGCTGAGCCGCCCACAAGGAAGGCCCCATGTTCGACCACCACGCCACACTCAAAAAGCATTTCAGTGCCCTGCGCACCACCGCCGAATTTTTCTCCCTACGCTACGTACGCGAGTCTGGCCAGTACCTGTCGGTGCGCAAGAACGTCGCCGAACCGCCGCACCTGAGCCACGACGAAGGCGCCATGCTCACCGTGCGCCTGAACGGTGTGGAAGCCTATGCCGCGACCCACGATATTTCCCTGCCTGGCCTGCAAGCCGCCCTTGAGCGCGCCGAACAGCAGGCCCGGCAGATTCGGCCCCACGCCCTGCTCGACCTGCGCGATCAACCGGTGTCCAGCGACGTCGCCGACTACCTGTCGCCCGACCTGGACCAGCCCTTCCCGTCCTTGAGCGACTGCTACCAACTGCTGGGCGACGAATCGGCCGCCGTGCCCAAGGACGAGCGCCTGGTCAGTTGGGACGTGAGCCTGGGCGTGACCCATGTCGAGCAGATCTACCTCAATACAGCCGGCGCCGAACTGCGCCAGGCCCAGCGGTTTGTGTTCCCCGGCGTCAACGTCACGGCCTTTGACGGCAACGACAGCCAGACCCGCACCCTGGGTGGCACCAACTTCGGCCAGCAGGGCGGCTTTAACGTGATCAGCCGCTTCGGCCTGGTCGGCGCCGCGCCGCGCATTGCCGACGAAGCCCTGCAACTGCTGCTGGCGCCAAACACGCCCCAGGGCCCGCGCGACCTGCTGCTGATGCCCGACCAGATGATCCTGCAGATCCACGAGTCCATCGGCCATCCGCTGGAACTCGACCGCATCCTCGGCGATGAGCGCAATTACGCCGGCACCAGTTTTGTGAAGGCCAGCGACTTCGGCCACCTGCAATACGGCTCCAAGCTGCTGAACGTAACGTTCGACCCGGACATTCCCGAGCAACTGGCCAGCTACGGCCATGACGACGACGGCACCGCGGCCAGCAAGCAATTCCTGATCCGCGAAGGGCTGCTGCTCAAGCCATTGGGTGGGGCGTTGTCGCAGTTCCGCTCGGGCATGGACGGCGTGGCCAACAGCCGCGCCAGCAGCTGGAACCGCCCGCCGATCGACCGCATGGCCAACCTGAATATCGAAGCCGGCGATAAGCGCCTGGCGCAACTGATTGGCGGCATCGAACACGGCATCCTGATGTCGACCAACCGCTCGTGGTCCATCGACGATGCGCGCAACAAGTTCCAGTTCGGCTGTGAGTGGGGCCAGTTGATTGAAAACGGCGAACTCAAGGGCGTGGTGAAAAACCCCAACTACCGGGCGATTTCCGCGCAGTTCTGGCGCAACCTCAGCGCCGTGGGCGACGCCAGCACCTTCAAAGTGCTGGGCACGCCGAACTGCGGCAAGGGCGAGCCCAACCAGGTGATCCGCGTCGGCCATGCGTCGCCGGCCTGTGTGTTCAGCAACGTTGACGTATTTGGGGGAGATGCCTGATGAACAACTTCAAGGCATTGGTGCAGTGGCTCAAGCAGGCCATCACCGACAAGGAACAATTTCACCTGGGCTACGCGGCGGAATCGTCCGAGTTCGTGCGCTTCAACCACGCCAAGGTGCGGCAGGCCGGGCAAGTGCAGCAGGCCAGCCTCAATCTCAAGCTGATCAACGATGGCCGCCATGCCGACCTCGGCATCACCCTGGCCGGCGAGCCCGAGCTGGATCGCCAGCGCCTCGCCGACGGCCTGCGGCAGTTGCGTGAAACCCTGCCGCTGCTGCCACATGACCCGTACCTGTTGCTCAACCACAACGCCTGGCAAAGCCACAACGAACAGGCCCGTCCCCTGCCCGACCTGGCCCAGGTGCTGGAAGAAATCAGCCAGGCAGCCAATGGCGTCGACCTGGTCGGCTTCTATGCCGCCGGGCCGATCAGCCGGGGCTTTGCCAGTTCGGACGGTGCGTTTGGCTGGCATCAGGCCAATAGTTTCAACTTCGATTTCAGCCTGTTCCACGCCAATGGCGAAGCGGTAAAAGCCAGCTACGCCGGCGACGCCTGGGACAGCGCCGAGTTCGCCCGGCGCTTCCAGCTGGCCCGTGAACAGCTGGAATTCCTTGGCCGCCCGCTGCACCCACTGGCGCCCGGACAATACCGCGCCTACCTCGCCCCGGCGGCGCTGGAAGAAATCATCAGCATTATCACCTGGGGTGGTTTTTCCGCCCAGGCCATCGCCAGCAAAGGCAGCTCGTTGCAACGGCTCTATGCCGGTGAGCAGTCCTTGAGCCCGCTGGTGACGGTGAAAGAACACATCACCGACTCCCTGAGCCAAGCGTTCTCCAGCGAAGGCTACCCGCGCAGTGATGTCACGCTGATCAACGCCGGCAAGGCCGAGGGCCAACTGGTGAACTCGCGCAGCGCCGCCGAATATGGTCTCAGCGCCAACGGCGCCAGCGGCGACGAATCCCCCAGCGCCTTGCAGATCGCGGCGGGCAGCCTGGCCCAGGCCGAGATCCTCAAGCAACTGGGCACCGGGCTCTACATCAGCAACCTGTGGTACCTGAACTACTCCGACCTGCCCGCCGCACGCCTGACCGGCATGACGCGCTTCGCCACGTTCTGGGTGGAAGACGGCGAGATCAAGGCACCGGTCAGCACCATGCGTTTTGATGACAGCGTCTACAGCCTGCTCGGCTCACAGTTGGAAGCCCTGACCGCTGAGCGGGAACTGCTGCTGTCGGCCAGCACTTACGGCCAGCGCAATACCGCCTCCAACCTGTTGCCGGGCGCCCTGGTCAACCGCCTGACCCTGACCCTGTAAATACCCCCCTGTGGGAGGGGGCTTGCCCCTCCCACATTGTCTTGCGCTGATTTCAGACAGCTCGGTTTCGGCCCTTCCTACCGTAAATTCGCTTCCTCCCAGTTTGCACGGGCAGCCTGTTGTCGCCCGTCAAAAACCTCGCTATAACAGCCAGTGGCATACCGCCACACACTGGAAGTACTGCGATGAACCATGGAAGTTTCGTCATACAAAAGCTGTTCAAGCACTACAACGTTCATGTTGAGCAACTAGGAAACGATTCGCAAAAGAAGACCGTCTTGATGGTCAATGGCGCACTGTCCACCACACGCTCATTCGCCCGAACCAGCAAATGCCTGGCCGAGCACTTCAATGTGCTGTTGTTCGACCTGCCCTTCTCGGGCTATTCCCGCGAACACAACACCGACCTGGACCTGGTGACCAAGGATGACGAGGTGCAAATCCTGCGCGCCCTGGTCGAGCGCTTCCAGGTCAATCACCTGGTCTCGGCCTCATGGGGCGGCATCTCCACGCTGCTGACCCTGGCACACAACCCGCCGTCGGTCGAAAGCTCAGTGGTCATGGCCCTGGCGCCCAACCTCAACCAGGCAATGCTCGACTATGTGGAGCGCGTGCGGGTGCTGATCGAAGCCGATGACAAGTCCGCAGTCGGGCACCTGCTCAACGAGACCGTCGGCAAATACCTGTCGCCCCGCCTCAAGCGCAATAACCACCGGCACCTGTCGAACATGGCCACCACCGAATACCGACAGGCGCGCTTTCATATCCACCAGGTGCTGGCCCTGGGCGATGGCAACTACCTGCCGGCACTGCGAAAAATCGAAACCCCGGTGCACTTTCTCAACGGCACGCTGGACGAATACACCCCCGCCGCGGATGCCCAACTGTTCAAGCACTACGTCGACCGCAGCAGCTTTGCCGTGGCCGAACACACCGGGCATTTACTGGACCTGGAGTCCCGCGAGGCGGCTTTGGCGGTGCACCGTGCATTGTTGGATTTCCTGGTGGGCGAGCACGCGGCGTTGTCGGATTTAGACCAACCGCCAGTGGGAAAAGGGGCGACGAATGGCGCATAATCGCCGACACATAGCTTGCTAACAAAAAGGTAAACCATGCCGAATCGCGCCCCTCTCGATGCCAAGACCGCCCGCTGGCTCCCCTGGGTGGTAGCGATTGCCTTCTTCATGCAATCGCTGGATGGGACGATTCTCAACACCGCACTGCCGGCCATGGCCCGGGACCTGGCGGAAAACCCGCTGCGCATGCAAGGGGTGGTGATCGCCTACATGCTCACCGTCGCCTTGCTGATCCCGGCCTCGGGCTGGATCGCCGACCGCTTCGGCACCAAGAAGATTTTCTTCGGCGCGATCATGCTGTTCAGCATCGGCTCCTTGCTGTGCGCCTTGTCCAGCAGCCTGACCATGCTGGTGGGTGCGCGGGTCATCCAGGGCCTCGGCGGGGCGTTGATGCTGCCGGTCGGCCGGCTCGTGGTGCTACGCGCCTACCCCCGCTCCGAACTCGTGCGGATCATGGGTTTCATCACCATTCCCGGCCTGCTCGGGCCCTTGCTCGGCCCGACCATGGGCGGCTGGATGGTGCAATACCTGACGTGGCACTGGATCTTCCTGATCAACCTGCCGGTGGGCATGATCGGTTGCTACGCCGTGTGGAAGTTCATCCCCGACCTGCGCGGCAGCGAACGTACGCGCTTCGATGGCATCGGCTTCCTGCTGTTCGGCGCGGCCATGGTGCTGATCACCATTGCCATGGAAGGCCTGGGCGAATTGCACCTGCCGCACCTACGGGTGATGTTGCTGCTGTTCGGCGGGTTGGCGTGCCTGGCGGCGTATTGGCTGCGCGCCGGGCATATCGATAACCCGCTGTTCTCGCCGGCGCTGTTCAAGACCCGCACCTTTGCGGTGGGTATCCTCGGCAACCTGTTCGCGCGCCTGGGCAGCGGCGCCTTGCCGTTCCTGGTGCCGTTGCTGCTGCAAGTGGCCCTGGGGTATTCGCCGTCCCAGGCAGGGATGAGCATGCTGCCCCTGGCGGCGGCGGCGATGTTCGCCAAGTCCATCGCCCGGCCGCTGATCGAGCGCGTGGGCTACCGCATCGTGCTGACCGGCAACACCCTGGTGCTGGGCATCATGCTGGCGAGCATGGGCCTGGTCAGCGAGCAGACGCCCTACCCGCTGCTGCTGGCAATGCTGGCGGTGCTGGGGGCAATCAACTCGCTGCAATTTACCGCGATGAACACCGTCACCCTGATCGACCTCGACGACGCCCAGGCCAGCAGCGGCAACAGCTTGCTGTCAGTGGTGGCGCAATTGTCCCTGAGCCTTGGGGTAGCATGCGCCGGTGCGTTGCTTGGCGGCTTTACTGCCGAGTCCGGCAACGATGGCGTGGAAAGCGTGCTCGGCGCCTTCCAGCTGACCTTCCTCACCGTGGGCATCATGGCGATGCTGGCGGCGGCGATCTTCCTGCAATTGGAGCCTAAAGGCAGCGGCAAGCGGCAAGCTTGAAGCTGCAAGACGGCTTCGAGCTTGCCGCTTGCCGCTCATAACTTGCCGCGGCCCCCACCCCTCATCCGAACCATGCGAAAAAACCCACCGGGGCCTGCTACACTGCGCGACATTTTGTTTTGCAGAGCCAGTCCCGTGACTACCATCGCCACCGCTTTTAATACTTTGCCCCTGTCCGCCGCCATGCTGGCTAACCTCGACTCGCTGGGTTATGTCGAGATGACGCAGATCCAGGCGCAAAGCTTGCCGGTGATCCTCAAGGGGCTGGACCTGATTGCCCAGGCCAAGACCGGCAGCGGCAAGACCGCCGCGTTCGGCATCGGCCTGCTGAACCCGATCAACCCGCGCTACTTCGGCTGCCAGGCCCTGGTGATGTGCCCGACCCGTGAGCTGGCCGACCAGGTCGCCAAGGAAATCCGCCGCCTGGCCCGTGCCGAAGACAACATCAAGGTCCTGACCCTGTGCGGCGGCGTGTCCCTCGGCCCGCAGATCGCCTCCCTGGAGCACGGCGCCCACGTGATCGTCGGCACCCCGGGCCGTATCCAGCAACACCTGCGCAAGGGTTCGCTGGTGCTGGACGGCTTGAACACGCTGATCCTCGACGAAGCCGACCGCATGCTCGACATGGGTTTCTACGACGCCATCGAAGACATCATCAGCAAGACCCCGCCGCGCCGCCAGACCCTGCTGTTCTCGGCCACCTACCCGGTGAGCATCAAGCAGCTGGCCTCGAAGTTCATGCGCGCGCCGCAGCAAGTGAAAGCCGAAGCGTTCCACTCCGACGACCAGATCGAACAGCGTTTCTACGAGATCTCCCCGGAAGAACGCATGGACGCCGTGACCAAGGTGCTGGCGCATTTCCGCCCGGCCTCCTGCGTGGCGTTCTGCTTCACCAAGCAGCAAGTACAGGAAACCGTCGACCACCTGACGGCCAAGGGCATTTCCGCCGTCGGCCTGCATGGCGACCTGGAACAGCGCGACCGTGACCAGGTATTGGCGATGTTCGCCAACCGCAGCACCTCGGTGCTGGTGGCCACCGACGTCGCCGCCCGCGGCCTGGACATTGACGCGCTGGACATGGTGATCAACGTCGAACTGGCCCGCGACTCGGAAATCCACATCCACCGCGTGGGCCGTACCGGTCGCGCCGGTGAGACCGGCATCGCCATCAGCCTGGTGGCGCCGTCCGAAGCGCACCGCGCCCAGGCCATCGAGCAACTGCAGAAGTCACCGCTGAACTGGGACCAACTGGACAACCTCAAGCCGCAAAGCGGTGGCCCGCTGTTGCCGGTGATGAGCACCCTGTGCATCGCCGCCGGCCGCAAAGACAAGGTGCGCCCAGGCGACATCCTCGGCGCATTGACCGGTGAAGCCGGCATCCCGGGTGCCCAGGTCGGCAAGATCGCGATCTTCGACTTCCAGGCCTTCGTGGCCGTGGAACGCGGCATCGCCAAACAGGCGTTGCAGCGTTTGAACGACGGCAAGATCAAGGGCCGTTCGTTGCGCGTTCGTATCCTGTAACACGATCTCCGACCTATATGGAGATCCAATGTGGGAGGGGGCTTGCCCCCGATGGCGGAGTGTCAGTGACAGATGTACTGACTGACACACTGCCATCGGGGGCAAGCCCCCTCCCACATTTGACTGTATTCCAAATCAGAATTTGTAAGAGGACACCGTTTTGCGCTCGACCGAAGTTGTGATCATTGGCGCCGGCGCCGCAGGCTTGATGTGCGCACTGACCGCCGCCGGGCGTGGGCGCAAGGTGATGTTGCTCGACCATGCGAACAAGGCCGGCAAAAAGATCCTGATGTCGGGCGGTGGCCGCTGCAATTTCACCAACCTGTACACCGAGCCGGCCAACTTCCTGTCGCACAACGCGCACTTCTGCAAGTCCGCCCTGGCCCGCTATACCCAGTGGGACTTTATCGGGCTGGTGGCCAAGCACGGCGTGCCGTACCACGAGAAGAAACTCGGCCAGCTGTTCTGCGATAACAAATCCAGCGACATCCTCGGCATGCTGTTGGACGAGTGCATCCAGACCGGCGTGAGCCTGCACCTGGACACCTCGATTGAAGAAATCGCCAAGGTCGACAACGGCTACCAGTTGCAGACCACCGTGGGTGAACTGCGCTGCGAATCCCTGGTGATCGCCACCGGCGGCCTGTCGATCCCGACCCTGGGCGCCACCGGTTTCGGTTACCAGGTGGCCAGGCAGTTCGGCCATGAGCTGTTGCCGACCCGCGCCGGGCTGGTGCCGTTCACCATCACCGACCAGCTCAAGGACTTGTGCGGCGAGTTGTCCGGTACCTCGGTGGATTGCCTGGTCAGCTGCAACGACCAGAGCTTTCGCGAGAACATCCTGTTTACCCATCGCGGCCTCAGCGGCCCGGCGATTCTGCAGATTTCGTCCTACTGGGAATCCGGCGACACGGTGGAAATCAATCTGCTGCCTGACCACGACGCCCACACCTGGCTGCAACAGCAGCAGGTCGAACGCCCCAACAGCGAGCTGAAAACCCTGCTGGGTGAAATCTTCACCAAGAAGATGGCCAATCTGCTGGCGGAAACCTGGTTCGTGTCCAAGCCGATGAAGCAGTACACCCACGCCGAAGTGGCCGACATCGCGCAAAAACTGTCGAGCTGGCAACTGGTGCCGGCGGGCACCGAGGGCTACCGCACGGCCGAAGTGACCTTGGGCGGCGTGGATACGCGGGAAGTCTCGTCCAAGACCATGGAGTCGCTGAAAAGCCCGGGCTTGTACTTTATTGGCGAAGTGCTGGATGTGACCGGACACCTGGGTGGATTCAACTTCCAGTGGGCGTGGGCTTCCGGTTACGCGGCCGCGCAGTTTGTTTGACACGACGCGGTAAAAAATGTGGGAGGGGCTGTATGCCTGAGAATAATTTGCTGTCAGATGTGATCACCACCCTTGCCGTGGCGTCACTGATGGCTCAATTTAGCGGCATCGTCCCGGAAGACTCCAGACTTCATGTCATCGACCTCGTTCAAGCAGTCCATGCGGCGCCTGTGGGCGCTGGATAAATTCAGCTATAGCATCCGGGTGTTCATCGCCCTCACCGGCAGCATGGCGTTGTGCTGGTACCAGGATGAAATGGCGCTGCTGATCCCGCTGTTCCTGGGGATTATCGCCAGCGCCCTGGCCGAGACCGACGACAGTTGGCAAGGCCGCCTCAACGCCCTGGCGGTGACGCTGGTGTGTTTCAGCATTGCCGCGCTGTCGGTGGAGCTGCTGTTCCCCTACCCTTGGATTTTCGCCATCTCCCTGGCCCTGGCAACGTTCTGCCTGACCATGCTCGGCGCCTTGGGTGAACGCTATGGCGCGATTGCCTCGGCCACCTTGATCCTGTCGGTCTACACCATGATCGGCGTGGACCAGCGCGGCGGCGCCGTCAGCGATTTCTGGCATGAACCGTTACTGCTGGTGGCCGGTGCCGCCTGGTACGGCGCGCTGTCGGTGCTGTGGCAGGCGCTGTTTTCCAACCAGCCGGTGCAACAGAGCCTGGCGCGGTTGTTCCGCGAGTTGGGGCGTTACCTCAAGCTCAAATCGTCGTTGTTCGAACCGATTCGCCAGCTGGATGTGGAAGCCCGCCGCCTGGAACTGGCCCAGCAAAATGGCCGGGTGGTGGCGGCGCTGAATGCGGCGAAGGAAATCATCCTGCACCGTGTGGGCAATGGCCGGCCGGGGTCGAAGGTCAGTCGCTACCTCAAGCTGTACTTCCTGGCCCAGGACATCCACGAACGCGCCAGTTCATCCCACTATCCTTACAACGCCCTGGCCGATGCGTTCTTCCACAGCGATGTGCTGTTCCGCTGCCAACGCCTGCTACGCCAGCAAGGCAAGGCCTGCCAGGCCCTGGCCGAGTCGATCCAGTTACGCCAGCCGTTCATCTATGACGACAGCTTCGCCGAAGCCCTCAGCGACCTGAATGCTTCCCTGGAACACCTGCGTATCCAGAGCAACCCGGCCTGGCGCGGCCTGCTGCGTTCGTTGCGCGCCCTCGCAGCCAACCTGTCCACCCTCGACCGCCTGCTTGGCGACGCGAGCAACCCCGATGCCCTGGCCGACGCCACCGACAGCAACCTGCTGGACCGCGCCCCACGCAACCTGAAGGAGATGTGGACGCGCCTGCGCACGCAACTGACGCCGACGTCGCTGCTGTTCCGCCATGCACTGCGCCTGTCCCTGGCGCTGACCGTCGGCTACGGCATGCTGCACGCGATCCATGCCTCCCAGGGCTACTGGATCATCCTCACCACGCTATTTGTTTGCCAACCGAACTACGGCGCTACCCGGCGCAAGCTCGGCCAGCGGATCATCGGCACCGCCATCGGCCTCACCGTGGCGTGGGCGCTGTTCGACCTGTTCCCCAGCCCCCTGGTGCAGTCGATGTTCGCCATCGCCGCCGGGCTGGTGTTCTTTATCAACCGCACCACCCGCTACACCCTGGCCACGGCGGCGATCACCTTGATGGTGCTGTTCTGCTTCAACCAGGTGGGCGATGGCTACGGGTTGTTCCTGCCACGCCTGTTCGATACGTTGCTCGGCAGTTTGATTGCAGGCCTGGCGGTGTTCCTGTTCCTGCCGGACTGGCAAGGCCGACGCTTGAACAAGGTGCTGGCCAACACCCTGACCTGCAACAGCATCTACCTGCGCCAGATCATGCAGCAATACGCCGCCGGCAAGAGCGACGACCTGGCTTACCGCCTGGCCCGGCGCAATGCCCACAACGCCGATGCGGCGCTGTCCACCACCCTGGCGAATATGCTCATGGAGCCCGGGCATTTCCGTAAGGAGGCCGATGTGGGCTTCCGCTTCCTGGTGCTGTCGCACACATTGCTCAGCTACCTGTCGGGGCTCGGTGCACACCGCGAAACCCAGCTGCCGGCCGAGGTGCGTGAACACTTGATCGCAGGCGCCGGCAATAGCCTGGCGGCGAGCATTGATGAAATCGCCACGGGGCTGGCGAACAAGCAGCCGATTGCGATTCAGAGCGATGCCGAGGAGGCCTTGGCGGCGGATCTGGAGCAGATGCCGGATGAGATAGATGAAGGGCAGCGGTTGGTGCAGACGCAGTTGGCGTTGATATGCAGACAGTTGGGGCCTTTGCGCACCTTGGCGGCGCACCTGATCAAAGATACCAGCGCGGCTTAGGCCGCTATCGGGGGTAAGCCCCTCCCACACTTGATCGCATAACAAATGTGGGAGGGGGCTTGCCCCCGATGAGGCCCGCACAGGCACTACATGCCATGGGCCTTCATCAACCGCGCATAACTGCCATCAGCCTTCATCCTGGCAATCTCACGGTCAAAGCTCACCACAATCTGCGCGTGCTCAGGGTTCTTCAGGCTGACCAGAATATGCAGGCTGTTTTCGCTCAGCGGCTTGGGCAGGAACTCCACCGCATTGCGCACCCGCGCCGACTCGCGCGACAGGTAATAACGCGCCACATACTCATCCTCCACGGTCAGCCGCACCCGCTGCGCCGCCAGCATCCGCACGGCCATGGCGAAGTTATGCACCGGCACTTTCTGCAACTGCACATCCCCATCGAACGCCGCCGAATAGGCATAACCACGCACCACCGCAATGGGATAGTCGTGCAACTGCTCCAGGTCCTGAAACTCGATGGGGTCGTCACGGCGCTTGATCAAACGCACGCGGTTAAGCAGGTATTCGCCCGAGAACTGCCCCAAATGCGTACGGGCCTCGTCGTACCAGGCGTTGACCAACACGTCATAGCGCCCGTCGCCCACGCCCATCAGCGCCCGGGCCCAGGGCACCTGTTCGAAGTCACTGGCATAGCCCGCACGGGCCAACGCCGTGGTGACGATGTCGGTCGCCAACCCACCATTGACCAAGGTGGAATCGGTAAAGGGTGGCCAGGCATCCGCTACCAGGCGCAGACGCTGTGCAAATGCAGGCGTGGCCAGCAACAACACTCCAATCAAAGCAACGGCACGAGACAATCGCGGCATGCTCAAAGTCCTTGGCGGGCAGGCGGTGGCCTTAGCTCAGGCAGTGCCTGAGGCTCTAACATTAGCTCAGATTACACAAAGAAACGGCCGACGAACGCACTCAATGATGGCAATTTGATTTCATCCACAAAAATAGTTGATTTAGACACCGCTGCCCGTCGCGCTTACTATCCAGAACGGACATTTACGTGAGATCACACCATGACAGTCGATTGGGTCTGCAAGCATCACACCGACCTGGGCAAGGAGCAGCTGTACGCCATTTTGCGTTTGCGCAGCGAGGTCTTCGTTGTCGAGCAGAAGTGCGTCTACCAGGACATCGACGGGCAGGACCTGGCGGGCGATACCCACCACCTGATGGCCTGGAAAGACGACGAGCTGGTGGCCTACCTGCGCCTGCTGGATCCAGAGTCCCAGGGCGGTGACGTGGTGATCGGCCGTGTGATCGTGGCGCCGGTTGCACGGGGCACCGGGCTAGGGCACCAGATGATGGAAGAAACCCTCAGGCAGGTTGACGAGATCTGGCCTGAGACGCCGATCTTCCTGTCAGCCCAAGCCCATTTGCAGGGGTATTACGGGCGGTATGGGTTTGTGGTGGCGGGTGAGGAATACCTGGAGGATGACATTCCACATATAGGGATGCGGCGCGCTTGAGGCCGCCATCGGGGGCAAGTCGAATCGTCGCACCGCCCCTCCCACATTTGAATGTATTCGCAGTTCAAACTGTGGGAGGGGGCTTGCTCCCGATAGCGTCAGCCAAATCCACGAAGGGCCTCAGGGATAACCCAATACTTGTTTGACGGACGCGAGATTCAACTCGATCCAACGCCGATCAATCGCGCCCCAATCGCGAATCCGATAGTGCCCGGCATGGTTGCGGGCGCCGTCTTCCTGTTCGAATTCACACACAATATCCAGGTCGGCCAGCGCCGCAATCGTGTCCTGCGCGGTGCGCCGGGGCATGCCGGTAACGTCGGTCAGCGCCGGGACGCTGCTGGCCTGCCCGCTGTCGATCAGGTACGCCACGTACAGGCGGCGGTAGAAGCTGCTTTTGGTCTTGCTCACATCCATGGTCAGTCGCCTTGTGCGGTCAGGGTTTGCCCTGCAGGTCGCGATACGTGAGGTACACCCGCAGGTCGAATTCCACCTGGTGGTAGCCGGGCATCATGTAGTCGCAGAGTTTGTAGAACGCCTTGTTGTGGTCCGATTCCTTGAAGTGCGCCAACTCGTGAACCACGATCATGCGCAGGAATTGCGGCGCGGCCTCCTTGAACAGCGAGGCAATGCGGATCTCTTTCTTGGATTTGAGGTTGCCGCCCTGCACCCGCGAGATCGTGGTATGCAGGCCAAGGGCGCGGTGGGTCAGGTCCAGGCGGTTATCGAACAGCACTTTGTCGATGGCCGGCGCGTTGCGCAGGTGTTCCTGCTTCAAGGCCTGGGCATAGGCGTACAGGGCTTTGTCGCTCTGCACCCCATGGCGGTCGGGGTAACGCTGCTCCAGGTAGGCGCCCAACTGGTCCTTGGCGATCAGCTGGCGTACTTGCTCCTGGAGGGCAGCGGGGTAAGCCTGGAGGTATTTCAGCGCGGTCATTGGGGTCTGCAACAGGATTCGGATGGGCGCCAGTGTAGCGAATTCAGCGCACGCGGGCGCGTGCCCAGTCGACCACTTCTTCAGCCATCAAGGGCTGCGCCGCCCACGGCCCCTGGATATACGGGCAACCCTGGGCCTTGAGCCACTGGGCCTGCTCCTGGGTTTCCACACCTTCGGCCACCACGACCACCTCAAAATGCCCGCACAGCTCGATAATGCTGCGCGCCATCGCGGCGTCCCGCACCGAACCCGGCAGCCGCGCAACCAATTGCGGATCAAGCTTGAGCGTATCGAAGGCCAGATCGCGCAAATGCGCCAGGGAACACTGCCCCGAGCCGAAGTCATCCAGGGCGATACGCACCCCGATACGGCGCAGCAACTTGAGCTGCTTGGCGGCCTCTTCCAGGTTACTCATCAGGCAGTCTTCGCTGATTTCCACCTCCAACTGGTACCCCTCCAGGCCATATCGCTCCAGCATCTGCTGCAGTTGGTTCACCAGGTTAGGCATATTGAACTGGCTGCTGCTCAGGCTCACGCTCAGCACCAACGTATCGTCAAACGCGGCTTGCCATGCCTGGCGTTGGGCGGCGATCTGCTGGTAGATCCACGCGCTCAGTTGGCTGATCAGCCGCGCCTCTTCCAACAACGGTAAAAACAGCCCCGGTGGCACATCGCCGACACTGGGGTGCTGCCAACGCAACAACACCTCAACGCCGCGCAAACGCCCATCCACCAGCGAGACCTGGGGCTGATAGACCAGGGTGAAATCCTTGTTTTGAATCGCCGTGCGCACGCTGTCTTCAAGCATCAGCCGCGAGCGGGCGCGGCCGTTCATTTCCTGGTCGTAATAACGATATTGCTGACGACCGGCACGCTTGGCTTCGTACATAGCGATGTCGGCCGCGCGCAGCAAACCACTCAAATCCGCACCGCAGTCCGGGAAGGTGGCAATGCCGATGCTGACCCCGAGCATCACATCCAAACCGTCGACCTGCTGGCACACCGACACTCGCTCGATCAGCTTTTCTGAAATTTTTGCCGCCTGCTCCGGAAACTCCAGCTCCAGCAATGCCGTGAATTCATCACCCCCCATACGGCCAATAATGTCGTAGGAACGCAGACAGCCCTGCAATTGCTCCGAGACCCAGCGCAGCACACGGTCGCCGGCATCATGACCGAGGGAATCGTTGACCCGCTTGAAACCGTCGAGGTCCAAGTACAGCAACACCAAGGACTGCTCTGTCCGCTCGCTGCGCGATAACGTGTTTTCCACTGCCTGGTAGAAGCCGCGCCGGTTCAGCAGACCGGTCAGCGGGTCGGTTACGGCCTGGAACTCCAGCTGCTGGTGCAGGTGGCGCACTTCGGACATATCCAGCACCGTCACCACCATGGCCTTCTGTTCAGCGGGCAGCGGTGCACAGGACAACGCCACCGGCACCTGCTGGCCCCGGCCGGTGCGCAGCAGCGCATCGTGCAGGCGCCAGGTTTCACCTCGGCGGTAGCCGGCGTACATCTGCGAATCCGGCCAGGTAGGCACATGGGGTTTTTGCAGGAAACTCAGGAAGTCCTGGCCTTGCAGCTCCTGGATCGTGGCATTGAGCAGGCGCGAAATCGCCGGGTTGGCGTATTCGATCACGCCCTCTTCACTCACCACCAGAATGCCCTCGGCGGCGTTATCCAACACCGACGCATTGAAAGCCCGGGCGGACTCCAGGTCATGGCTCAGGCACTGCAAGGCCCGACGAATGCGCTGGTGCTCCAGCAACGCCTGGACCTTGGGCTTGAGGATGTGCGGATCGAAAGGTTTGAACAGGTAATCGATGGCGCCGCTGGCGTAGCCTTCCAGCACGGCGGCGGGCGACTGGGCATTGGCACTCAGAAAGATGATCGGGGTCATGCGTGTGCGATGGCTGCCGCGCATCAAGCGGGCGACCTCGAAGCCGTCCATGCCGGGCATCATCACATCCAGCAGCACCAGGTCGACGTCATGTTGCAGCAGTAACTCCAAGGCTTCCACCCCAGACGCGGCAGTCACCACCAGCCAATCATCACGTTGCAGAAGCGCACGCATGCTGATCAGATTTTCTGGGTAGTCATCGACCACCAGAAGAACCGAACTGCCATCGCCATGAGGTGGAGCGCATTCCATGCTAGGTCTCTTCCTTAGGTCTACTCCGGTCACTTCTGAGAGAAAACCCGGACAAACATTGAGGCCTCACTCTAGCCCCGGATCCTGAAAATCAGAAGTGACGTGGATGCCATCATTGCGCCAAAGTTCAGTCAGCCGACTAACGGTCAACCTCTACAGCCCACGGTTCATGGGAAACATGGCTTTTTGGCATTCCCTTGACGCCAATAAATTGCCAGCAAACGTTTAACAACTGGTCGACCACCGCCTATAAAGAACCTGTCAGGCCCCCGGGCCAAAGCCTTCAACCCCTGTAAAAGGCCAACGCCATGATCGACCTCTCCACCTGGAACCTGAGCATTCCGGTCGGCTCCCCGCCCGCCACCATCGACACCCCGAAACTGATGAGCGGTTTCAATGACCAATACTTCCAGGCCGAAGGCAGCAACGTACAATTCTGGACACCCGTGACCGGCACCCGCACCGAGAACGCCGTATACCCACGCAGCGAGCTGCGCGAAACCTACGCCGACGGCCGCTTGCGCAACTGGACCTACCCCGAAGCCGACAACTTCCTGCGCGCCACCCTAGCGGTCAACCAGGTGCCCTCCAGCGGCAAGATCGTCATCGGCCAGATCCACGCCTACGACAGCCAGAAGCCGCTGATCAAGCTCGAATACCAGTTCAAGGAAAAGACCCAGACCGGCAACATCGTTGCCAAGGTGCGCATGCGTCCGGATGAAGATGAAAGCCGCGTGATCATCGTCGCCTCCAATGTGCCGCTGGAGAAAAGCTTTACCTACGTGATCAACCTCAACAAAGCCGGGCTGCTCAGCGTGTATGCCGCTGACAGTGAGTGGAACGAGCGCATCGGCGCAGCGTGGGCCGCCAAGCCGCTGTACTTCAAGGCGGGCGCGTATGTGCAGGACAACAGCGGGGACAGCAAGGAAGGCGCGAAGGTGACGTTTGCGAAGTTGGATATTGATCACGAGTGAAGGGACTGGCCTCATTTCGAGCAGGCATTGTCTGATCAGCACAAGGATCATTCCCTGGTAAACGCCCTCCCACACTGCGTGTGTGGCCTTAGGACTCGGTGCTGGTCCTACACGCCTGCAAGCTGATCAAATTCCAGCCACAAAAAAGCCCGCATCGCTGCGGGCTTTTTTTAAACGCTTTCGGCTCAGTTCACCTTAGCGTTCAACTCACCTTTCAAATAACGCTGGTACATCGCTTCCAACGAAACAGGCTTGATCTTCGAAGCATTACCAGCAGTACCAAACGCTTCATAACGTGCGATACACACATCACGCATCGCGGTCACGGTGGCGCCGAAGAATTTACGTGGGTCGAATTCGCTCGGGTTGGTGGCCATCAGGCGACGCATCGCACCGGTGGACGCCAGGCGCAGGTCGGTGTCGATGTTGACCTTGCGCACGCCGTACTTGATGCCTTCGACGATTTCTTCAACCGGTACGCCGTAGGTTTCTTTGATGTCGCCGCCGTACTGGTTGATGATCGCCAGCCACTCTTGCGGTACCGAGGAAGAACCGTGCATCACCAGGTGGGTGTTAGGGATGCGCTTGTGGATTTCCTTGATGCGGTCGATGGCCAGTACGTCGCCGGTCGGTGGCTTGGTGAACTTGTAGGCGCCGTGGCTGGTGCCGATGGCGATCGCCAGGGCGTCGACTTGGGTCTTCTTGACGAAGTCGGCGGCTTCTTCCGGGTCGGTCAGCATCTGGCTGTGATCCAGCACACCTTCAGCGCCGATGCCGTCTTCTTCGCCGGCCATGCCGGTTTCCAGGGAACCCAGGCAACCCAGTTCGCCTTCAACCGAGACGCCGCAGGCGTGGGCCATGGCTACGGTTTGTTGGGTCACGCGTACGTTGTACTCGTAGTCGGTTGGGGTCTTGCCGTCTTCGCCGAGGGAGCCGTCCATCATCACCGAGCTGAAGCCCAGTTGGATGGAGCGCTGGCACACGTCAGGGCTGGTGCCGTGGTCCTGGTGCATGCACACCGGGATGTGTGGGAATTCTTCGATCGCGGCAAGGATCAGGTGACGCAGGAAAGGAGCACCGGCGTATTTGCGGGCACCGGCCGAAGCCTGGACGATCACTGGGGAGTCGGTCTTGTCAGCGGCTTCCATGATGGCGCGCATCTGCTCAAGGTTGTTGACGTTAAAGGCTGGGACGCCGTAGCCGAACTCGGCTGCGTGGTCCAGCATTTGACGCATGCTGATAAGTGCCATTGTGTTGTCTCTCCCGGTCGAGGGTCGTTAATCGTGCAAGCCTGCCGTAGCGGCGGCTGCTATTCAAGTTATTGCAGGTCAGGCTTTGCATGCCTGGCGTGCTGAATCGTTATTGCTGATGTGGGAGGGGGGATTGCCCCCGATGACAGCCTGTCAGTGATGACTCTGTTGGCTGATCCACCGCTATCGGGGGCAAGTCGAATCGTCGCACCGCCCCTCCCACATTTTGGTCTCATCGATGCTGAGACCGCGTTCTATTTACTGAGCCTTACAGCCACGGCCGATCAAATCGTCGGTGGCAACCCAGTAAACCAGGCCTTCCTCACCTTTTGTGTGAAACGCCAACTGGTCGTTGCTGTACAGCACGCCCGAAGCCGCCACATCCTGTTTGAGGCGATAAACCTGGTCGGAACCGCCGAGGCGTACATCCACCTCACTGCGGGCCTGGTTGGCGAACCGCCAGTTGACCTCGGCCTTGCTGTCGCAGGTCCAGGTGGTCCACTTACCTTCCGGTTCTGCCTTGTTGAACATGTTCATGCTGCTGCAACCGGCCAATAGGCCCAAGGCTGCCAGGGCGAAAACGCCTTTCATTGCCAATCCTCGCAGCGGGGCCAAAGGCCGCCGATGCCGTCGGTTAGTTGATCAGACCCGTCAAGGGCAACCCTGTTCCTGACCGTTGGGCGCAGAGTCGTATTTCTCCAGCCGGTCATTGCCGATGCGCTTGTTGATCACCGGCATGGTCTCGGCTTGCCAGTCAGCCTGGTAGCAGCTTTTTTTCCGCTCCGGGGCAGGTTTCCCGGCCTCCGGCGCTGCGCTTGGCGAGCTGCCGCAGCCGGCCAACAGGCCCGCTGCGATCACCATTGCCAACGACTTGATCATGGGAATGCTCCTTTTCCGGATCACGAGCCTTAGCCTTTGGCTCGGGTTTCCAGCACTTCAACGGCCGGCAGGACTTTGCCTTCGACGAATTCGAGGAATGCGCCACCACCGGTGGAAATGTAGGAGATCTGGTCAGCAACGCCATATTTATCGATGGCCGCCAGGGTGTCGCCACCACCGGCGATGGAGAATGCCGAGCTGTCCGCGATGGCCTTGGCCAACACTTTGGTGCCGTTACCGAACTGGTCGAACTCGAACACGCCGACCGGACCATTCCACAGGATGGTCCGGGAGGCTTTCAGCAACTCTGCGAAGTTGGCCGCGGTTTGCGGGCCGATGTCGAGGATCATGTCGTCGGCGGCCACGTCGGCGATGAGCTTGACGGTAGCCTCGGCGGTTTCAGCGAACTCCTTGGCCACCACCACGTCCACCGGCAGCGGCACGCTGACCTTGGCGGCAATGGCGCGGGCGGTGTCGAGCAGGTCCGGCTCGTACAGGGACTTGCCCACCGGGTGGCCTGCTGCAGCCAGGAAGGTGTTGGCAATGCCGCCGCCGACGATCAGCTGGTTGCAGATCTGGCTCAGGCTGTTGAGCACGTCCAACTTGGTGGACACCTTTGAGCCGGCAACGATGGCAGCCATCGGTTGGGCCGGAGCACCCAGGGCCTTGCCCAGTGCATCCAGCTCAGCCGCCAGCAATGGGCCGGCAGCCGCAACCTTGGCGAACTTGGCCACGCCGTGGGTCGAACCCTCGGCGCGGTGAGCAGTGCCGAAGGCGTCCATCACGAACACGTCGCACAGGGCCGCGTATTGCTGGGCCAATTCGTCGCTGTTCTTTTTCTCGCCCTTGTTGAAGCGCACGTTTTCGAACAGCACGATGTCGCCAGGCTTAACGTCAACGCCGCCCAGGTAGTCAGCCACCAACGGCACGTCACGGCCCAGAGCCTTGCTCAGGTAGGCGGCTACCGGCTTGAGGCTGTTTTCGGCGGAGAACTCACCTTCGGTCGGGCGACCCAGGTGGGAGCAGACCATCACGGCCGCGCCTTTTTCCAGGGCCAGCTTGATGGTCGGCAGCGAGGCCAGGATTCGCGCATCGCTGGTGACAACACCGTCCTTGACTGGGACGTTGAGGTCTTCGCGAATCAGTACGCGCTTACCTTGCAGATCGAGGTCGGTCATCTTCAACACGGTCATGGGTCGCAGTTCCTGAATTACTGTTGAGGTTGTTTAGAGGCGATATGCAGATAATGTTCCGCAACGTCGAGCATTCGGTTGGCAAACCCCCATTCGTTGTCGAACCAGGCCAGGATGTTCACCAGCCTCGGGCCGGAAACGCGGGTCTGGCTGGCATCGACAATTGCCGAATGCGGGTCATGGTTGAAATCACAACTGGCGTGGGGCAACTCGGTGTAGGCCAGCAAGCCTTTGAGCGGGCCGCTGGTAGCGGCGTCGCGCAGGATCCGATTGACCTCCGTCGCATCAGTGTCGCTGACGGTTTGCATGGTGATGTCCAGGCAGGACACGTTCACCGTCGGCACCCGTACGGCTTTGGCCTGGATTCGCCCAGCAAGTTCCGGCAGCAGGCGTTCGATGCCGCGGGCGAGGCCTGTGGACACCGGAATCACCGACTGGAACGCCGAGCGTGTGCGACGCAGGTCTTCATGGTGATAGGCATCGATCACCGGCTGGTCGTTCATCGCCGAGTGGATGGTGGTGATCGACACGTAGTCCAGGCCGATCGCCTGATCCAGCAGGCGTAACAGCGGCACGCTGCAGTTGGTGGTGCAGGAGGCGTTGGACACCAGCAGCTCATGGCCGGTCAGGCAATCCTGGTTGATGCCGAAGACGATGGTGGCGTCGACATCCGCCTCGCTGGCCATCGGCTGGGAAAACAGCACCCGCGGCGCACCGGCGTCGAGGAAACGCTGGCCATCGGCGCGGGTGTTATAGGCACCGGAGCATTCCAACACCAGGTCGACGCCGAGCGCCGCCCAGTCGATGCCCTCGGGGGTGGCACTGCGCAGCACTTTCACGCAGTCGCCATTGATATGCAGACAATCGCCTTCGACGCGCACTTCGCCGGGGAAGCGGCCGTGGGTGGAGTCAAAGCGTGTCAGGTATTCGATGCTGGCCATGTCGGCCAGATCGTTGATCGCGACAATTTCAAACCCGGCTGCCGCCCCTCGCTCGAACAGAGCACGCAAGACGCAACGACCAATGCGGCCGTAGCCGTTGAGTGCAACTTTGTAGGGACGCGGTTGGGGCATGGGGTTCTCGATTACCTTGGGTAATAGGGTGGCGGGTCGACCGCTATCGCGAGCAAGCCCGCTCCCACACTTGAAATGCAATCCAAATGTGGGAGCGGGCTTGCTCACGATGAGGCCAGTCCAGCCACCTCACTCTACAGCCTTAGTCTTCCAGCAGCTCTTCAGCCTGACCCAGGATGTTTTCCAGGGTGAAACCGAACTCTTCGAACAACGCTGGCGCCGGCGCCGACTCACCGTAGGTGGTCATGCCGATCACGCGGCCTTCCAGGCCCACGTACTTGTACCAGTAGTCGGCGTGAGCCGCTTCGATGGCGATACGCGCGCTGACCTGCAACGGCAGGACCGATTGCTTGTAGTCGGCGTCCTGGGCTTCGAACACGCTGGTGCACGGCATGGACACAACGCGCACGTTACGGCCTTGGGCAGTCAGCTTGTCGTACGCCTGAACGGTCAAGCCCACTTCGGAACCGGTGGAGATCAGGATCAGCTCCGGCTCGCCGATGCAGTCCTTGAGCACGTAGCCGCCACGGCTGATGTCGGCGATCTGTGCGTCGGTGCGTACCTGGTGTTGCAGGTTCTGACGGGAGAAGATCAGCGCCGAAGGGCCGTCCTTACGCTCGATCGCGTGCTTCCAGGCCACCGCGGATTCCACCGCGTCGGCTGGGCGCCAGCAATCCAGGTTCGGCGTGGTACGCAGGCTGGTCAGTTGCTCGACCGGCTGGTGCGTCGGGCCGTCTTCGCCGAGGCCGATGGAGTCGTGGGTGTACACATGGATCACACGCTTCTTCATCAGCGCGGCCATACGTACGGCGTTGCGTGCGTATTCCATGAACATCAGGAAGGTCGCGCCGTAAGGCACCAGGCCGCCGTGCAGGGACACGCCGTTCATGATGGCGCTCATGCCGAATTCGCGCACGCCGTAGTACATGTAGTTGCCGCTGGCGTCTTCAGCCGAGACACCTTTGCAGCCTTTCCACAGGGTCAGGTTGGAACCGGCCAGGTCAGCCGAACCGCCAAGCAGCTCAGGCAGCAGTGGACCGTAGGCATTCAGGGCATTCTGGCTGGCTTTGCGGCTGGCAATGGTTTCGCCCTTGGCGGCCACTTCGGCGATGTACTCGTCGGCCTTCGCCGAGAAGTCCAGCGGCAGGTCACCGTTGAGTCGGCTCTTCAGCTCAATGGCCAGCGCCGGGAATTCGGCGGCGTAGGCTTCAAAACGCTGGTCCCACTCGGCCTCTGCGGCGCGACCGGCTTCCTTGGCGTCCCACTCGGCGTAGATATCAGCCGGGATTTCGAACGGGCCGTGGTTCCACTTCAACGCTTCACGGGTCAGGGCGATTTCCGTGTCACCCAGTGGGGCGCCGTGGCAGTCTTCCTTGCCTTGCTTGTTCGGCGAACCGAAGCCGATGGTGGTCTTGCAGCAGATCAGGGTCGGCTGCGCGCTCTTGCGGGCGGTGTCGATGGCGGTCTTGATCTCTTCCGGATCATGACCGTCGACATTGCGGATCACCTGCCAGTTGTAGGCTTCGAAACGCTTAGGGGTGTCGTCGGTGAACCAGCCTTCGACTTCGCCGTCGATGGAGATGCCGTTGTCATCGTAGAAGGCGATCAGCTTGCCCAGGCCCAGGGTGCCGGCCAGGGAAGCGACTTCATGGGAAATGCCTTCCATCATGCAGCCATCACCCAGGAACACATAGGTGTGGTGATCGACGATGTCGTGGCCAGCGCGGTTGAACTGCGCGCCCAGGATTTTTTCAGCCAGCGCGAAACCTACGGCGTTGGCCAGGCCTTGGCCCAGGGGACCGGTGGTGGTCTCGACGCCTGGGGTGTAGCCGAATTCCGGGTGGCCCGGGGTGCGGCTGTGCAGTTGGCGGAAGCTCTTGAGGTCATCGATGGTGAGGTCGTAGCCGGTCAGGTGCAGCAACGAATAGATCAGCATCGAGCCGTGGCCGTTGGACAGCACGAAGCGGTCACGGTCGGCGAACGACGGGTTGCTCGGATTGTGTTTCAGGTAATCACGCCAAAGTACCTCGGCGATATCCGCCATGCCCATCGGGGCACCGGGATGGCCGCTGTTGGCTTTTTGCACGGCATCCATGCTGAGGGCACGAATGGCGTTGGCACGCTCACGACGGCTGGGCATCGCTGTTCTCCTGAGGATTTTGAAGAGTGAATGATTAAAAGAAACGGAAAAAAGGACCGGCATTTTCCCTCAGCCACCGCCTGCGGGCAATGACAGATAGTCACTTGCGGGTGTTTTTCCTGTGCTTTGGGCGGCAATCGCTTGCAGAAACCTTTAACCAGTTCGTCTAAAGGTTATAGCGGCTGCTTATAACCGCCACTTATCGACCAATATCAAAACTTTTTGATATTGGCCTTGCGAGGATACTCACCCGTCACTAGACTGCTGGCCTTATGAACCTACCCGTGCCCACCCTGCGTCCTGACGACGGCGAAGACCTGGCAGCCTTGTGCAAGGCCGCTGGCGACCCGTTGCGCCTGAACGTATTACGCGCACTGACCAACGACTCATTCGGCGTGCTGGAACTGGCGCAGATCTTCGCCATCGGCCAGTCCGGCATGAGCCACCATTTAAAGGTGCTGTCCCAGGCCGACCTGGTCGCCACTCGCCGCGAAGGCAATGCGATTTTCTACCGCCGCGCCCTGCCCCACACTGACCTGCTCGGCGGCAAGCTGCACGCTGCCTTGCTTGAAGAAGTGGACAGCCTGAGCCTGCCAAACGACGTGCAGTCACGCATCGGCCAGGTCCATGGGCAACGGGCTGCCGCGAGCCAGGATTTTTTCGCACGGGTTGCCGAGAAGTTTCGCGCCCAACAGGACTTGATCGCAGGCCTGGCCCAATACCGCGACAGCGTGCTGGCGCTGCTGGACAAGCTGAGCTTCAGTGAAGGGGCCACGGCACTGGAGGTGGGGCCTGGGGATGGCGGTTTCCTGCCGGAACTGGCGCGCCGCTTTCAGCAGGTCACGGCGCTGGACAACAGCCCGGCGATGCTCGAACTGGCGCGCCAGCTCTGTGAGCGCGAGGCGTTGGGCAATGTCAGCCTGCAGTTGGCGGACGCTCTGAACAGCACAACGATCAAGGCCGATTGCGTGGTGCTGAACATGGTCTTGCACCATTTCGCCGCTCCCGCCGACGCTTTAAAGCAAATGGCCGGGTTGCTGCACCCCGGCGGTAGCCTGTTGGTTACGGATTTATGCAGCCACAACCAGAATTGGGCCAGGGAGGCCTGCGGTGATCTCTGGTTGGGTTTTGAACAGGACGATCTGGCCCGTTGGGCCACCGCTGCGGGACTCGTTCCCGGGGAAAGCCTCTATGTAGGCTTACGCAATGGTTTCCAGATTCAGGTCCGCCATTTTCAGCGGCCGACTGGCGACACTCACCATCGGTAAATATCAGGAAAACATCGAGATGAGCGAATACTCCCTTTTCACCTCCGAGTCCGTGTCTGAAGGGCATCCGGACAAAATCGCCGACCAGATTTCTGATGCGGTGCTGGACGCCATCATTGCTGAAGACAAGTTCGCCCGTGTGGCGTGCGAGACTCTGGTGAAAACCGGTGTAGCGATCATCGCTGGCGAAGTGACCACTACCGCCTGGGTTGACCTGGAACAGATCGTCCGTGATGTGATCACCAACATCGGCTACAACAGCTCCGACGTCGGCTTCGACGGCGCGACCTGCGGCGTGATGAACATCATCGGCAAGCAGTCGCCCGACATCAACCAGGGCGTCGACCGTGCCAAGCCGGAAGACCAGGGTGCCGGCGACCAGGGCCTGATGTTCGGCTACGCCAGCAACGAAACCGACGTGCTGATGCCGGCACCGATCACCTTCTCGCACCAGCTTGTGCAACGTCAGGCCGAAGCGCGTAAATCCGGCCTGCTGCCTTGGCTGCGCCCGGACGCCAAGTCCCAGGTGACCTGCCGCTATGAAGGCGGCAAAGTGGTCGGTATCGACGCCGTTGTGCTGTCGACCCAACACAACCCGGACGTTTCCTACGCCGACCTGCGCGAAGGCGTGATGGAGCTGATCGTCAAGCACGTGCTGCCGGCCGAACTGCTGAGCAAGGACACCCAGTTCCACATCAACCCGACCGGCCAGTTCATCATTGGCGGCCCGGTAGGTGACTGCGGCCTGACCGGTCGCAAGATCATCGTCGACAGCTACGGCGGCATGGCCCGTCACGGCGGCGGCGCGTTCTCCGGCAAGGATCCATCCAAGGTTGACCGTTCGGCCGCCTACGCCGGTCGTTACGTGGCCAAGAACATCGTGGCTGCCGGCCTGGCCGAGCGTTGCGAGATTCAAGTGTCCTACGCCATCGGCGTGGCCCAGCCTACGTCGATCTCGCTGAATACCTTCGGCACCGGCAAGATCAGCGATGACAAAATCGTCAAGCTGGTGCGCGAGATCTTCGACCTGCGCCCTTACGCGATCACCACCATGCTCGACCTGCTGCACCCGATGTACCAGGAAACCGCAGCCTACGGCCACTTCGGTCGCACCCCTGCGCAGAAGACCGTCGGCGACGACACCTTCACCACCTTCACCTGGGAAAAAACCGACCGCGCCAACGACCTGCGCACTGCCGCCGGCCTGTAATCGCTCACGGTACACAAAGCCTCGCCGGGTTTTCCCGGCGGGGCTTTTTTATTGGCTGCGGGAGCCTCTTCACATTTTTTGGATCCAATACTTGCAGGCGAAATAATGGCCCTCTAGAATCCGCGCCCTCTCGGGCCTCTACCTTATTTGGATATTGCCCTGCGCCAGCCCGGGATTCATAAGTGCGCAGACAATCGAACATTGAGGTTATTCATGCGCATCTCCACGCTCGCCCCTGCCGCCCTTCTGATCAGCTTGTTCGCCCTGTCGGCCCACGCCGCCGACCTGAGCGCACTGAGTGGCGCCCTGGGCTCCCAGCTGGGTGTCGGCAATTCCGGCGACTGCCAAAAGCAATCCGCAGACCTGCAAACCAAGATCGATGCAGCCGAAGCCAGCAAAGACAGCTTGAAAGTGAAGGCCTTCAAAGCGGCGCAAGACCAGATCAACAAAGGTTGTGACAAACTTTCTGAAGCCCAGGCCAAAGCCGACGCCAAGCAGCAAACCCAGGAAGCCAAGGCTGATAAGCCTGATGCCGTGAAAGCACTGGGCGGCCTGTTCAAGTAAGCAGAAACACCCGGTAAAAAGCCCCGCATCGTCGGGGCTTTTTTGTGGGTGAAGCGATCATTTAGGCTGGGCGCCCTTTCCGAGCAAGGATGCTCATGATGCGTTTACAGATTGCTTTTTTACTCGCTGCGCTACCTTATTGGGCTTGGGCTGAGGACTGCCCCGATGAGGCTCGAACACAGATAGCGCCACTGGCCGAACAAGTCCGCTTGTGGGATGACAGCTATCACCGGCTCGGCCAATCCCCCGTCAGCGACGAACTCTACGATCAGGCCCGCCAACGCCTGGCCCATTGGCGCCAGTGCTTCTCCCACCCCGCCACCGAACCTGACAACCCATTGGCCAGCGCCAGGGGCACCTTGCCGCATCCGGTCGTCCATACCGGTCTGGAAAAACTGCTGGGTGAACAGGCCGTCGGCGCCTGGCTGGACACACGACAGGACGTGTGGATTCAACCCAAGGTCGACGGCGTAGCGGTGACCCTGGTGTACCGCCAGGGCCAGTTGAAACAGATGATCAGCCGTGGCGATGGGGCACTCGGCCAGGACTGGTCCGCCTCGGCGCGCAAGATCCCCGCCGTTGTCCAGCAACTGCCGGAACCCATCGATCTGGTGCTGCAGGGCGAACTCTATTGGCGCCTCGACGACCATGTGCAGTCGGCACGTGGCGGGCTCAACGCGCGCAGCAAGGTGGCCGGACTGATGAACCGCCGGCAGTTGAGTGACAGCGACGCCGCCGGCATCGGCCTGTTTGTCTGGGCCTGGCCGAACGGCCCCGCAGCCTTTACCGAACGCCTGGCCACCCTGGCACGCTGGGGGTTCACCGACAGCCAGCGCTATAGCCAGCCCGTGCAGAATATCGCCGCCGCCGTGCACTGGCGCACTTACTGGTACAACCACCCACTGCCCTTCGCCAGCGACGGGGTGGTGTTGCACCAGGCATTACGCGCACCCGCCGAGCGCTGGCAGGTCAGTGCGCCTTACTGGGCTGTCGCCTGGAAGTACCCCACCTCCAACGCCCTGGCTCTGGTACGCAAGGTGCAGTTCAAGATCGGCCGCACCGGACGCATCACCCCCATTCTGGAGCTGGAGCCGGTACGCCTGGACGACCGCCAGATCAGCCGGGTAAGCGCCGGCTCCTTGAAGCGCTGGCAGGCCCTGGATATTCGCCCGGGCGACCAGGTGTCCATCAGCCTGGCCGGCCAAGTGATCCCTCGGCTGAACCAAGTGATCCTGCGCAATACCACGAGGGTCGACCTGCCAGTGCCCGACCCTCGGGACTTTCACGCCTTGAGTTGCTGGCAACTGGACCCCGGCTGCGAAGAACAGTTACTCGCACGCCTTACCTGGCTGAGCGGCGACCAGGGCCTGGCATTGCCGCACATAGGCCGCGAGACGTGGAACATATTGATCCAGGCCGGTCTAATCGCAGGCTTTCTCGATTGGTTAACCCTGGATGCGGCAGAGCTTGCTAACATTGATGGCTTCGGTGAGCGCAGCCGCACACGGCTGCTCGACAGCCTTCACCGCGCTCGGCAGCGCCCCTTTGCACAATGGCTCAAGGCCTTGGGTGTACCGCCTGCCGCACGCAGCCACCTGGAGGGTAACTGGCAGACGCTGGTCGCCAGAGACACACAGGCCTGGCTGGCCATCGATGGCATAGGCCCGGGTCGCGCAGCGCAACTGAGCGCTTTTTTTCGCGACCCACACGTACAGACCTTGGCTGAAACATTACGTGTGGCCGGAATAGACGGTTTTTGAACCCGACCCAACCACCTTTAAATCACAGCAGAATTCACCCTGCTATTTGCGCCCCTGGAGCTCCACATGAAATTCCTCGCCCCTTTTGCCCTGCTGACCGTCGCAAGTTTCATGGCCACGCCACTGCTGGCCGCCGAAGAAGCCACCCCACTCACCGGCTGCGCCGCCAAGCGCCAGGCCATCAGCACCCAGATCGAACAAGCCAAGGCCCACGGCAACAGCGACCAGCAAGCGGGCCTGGAAAAAGCCCTGAGCGAAGTCACCGCCAACTGCACCGATGCCGCCTTGAGGAAGGAGCGCGAAAACAAGGTACTCGACGCCAAGCACGACGTCAGCCGCCGTCAGGCCGACCTCGACAAGGCGATGAAAAAAGGCGACGCGGACAAGATCAACAAGCGCAAGGACAAGCTCGCCGAGTCCCGCAAGGAACTGCAGGACGCCGTGGAAGAACTCGACCAGTAAAACCGGTCAGTGGTCCCGAAATTGTTTATGGCAGGCACTGCAGGCATCTTCAACTTTCTGTACGGCAGGCGTAAGGTTGCTGGCCTTGGAGGGCTGCACTTGGCTGGCGATCACCAACTCACCGGTGGCCGCTTCCAGCTCGCGGGCCAGTTGCTGGAACTGCGCCTGTTTTTGCCACACGTCGTCCTTGGCACTGGTGTGATCCTCTTCGCGTACGCTCGGAAAGTGCTTCCACGGTTCATGGGACAACGCATCGAGCCTGACCGCGCCTTCGGCGAATTTCGCGCCATCGAACGCAATGCGCCCGCGCAACATGCCGCCCAGGTCTTCAGCGGTCTTGAGCATCTGCTTGAAGATCGCCTTGCGCTGGCCAAGGGGCGAATTCGGATCGACGCCGCCGCAGGCGGACAGTGCCAGGCAGGCCAACAGCACAAGCGTAATTTTTTTAAAAGTCATGGTGGCTCAGGGTCACGGGAAACGGCGGCCAGTATCCTCGCCCTGCCCATAAAGACCAATAGCCCTATTAATAATAAGGGTTGTCCACAGGCGCTGCGGCGCGGGCAATCGCTTCAGGAACTGTTCGTATGAATCTCACGTTGAAACACTGGAGCCGCCGTTTGGCATGGGCTCTGCCGATCATCGCACTGCTGTCAGGCTGTGACGCAGGCAAGGACAGCGGTAAAGACACGGCTAAAGATGAAACTGCCAAACCCCACGCCGTCGCCACCTATGTCAGCGCTTCCTGGGAAGCGTTGCCTGCCGTGTCCGACAGCGACCTGCTGGCCGGCTTCGAATCCTGGCGCAGCGCCTGCCAACGCCTCAAGGCCGATCCTGTATGGGGTGCGACCTGCGCAGCAGCGGCCCCCGTGCCAGCCGATGCCGTGGCGGTGCGCGGTTTTCTCAAGGAGCGCCTGGATGTGTTCGGCCTGCGCTCGGCTGACAACACCCCCAATGGCTTGATCACCGGCTACTACGAACCGGTCTACCCCGGCAGCCTGACCAAGACCGCCACCGCCCATGTACCCGTGTATGGCGTGCCGGACGACCTGATCATCGTCAATCTGGAAAGCATCTACCCGGAACTCAAGGGCAAGCGCCTGCGCGGCCGTCTCGAAGGCCGCGTGCTCAAACCCTATGACGATGCCAGCGCCATCAACGGCCAAGGCTCCACCGCCAAGCCGATTGCCTGGCTGACCAACCCGATGGACCTGCAATTTCTGCAAATCCAGGGCTCGGGCCGCATTCAACTCAAGGATGGGCGCCAACTGCGCGTCGGTTACGGCGACCAGAACGGCTACCCCTATCGCCCTATCGGCCGCTGGCTGGTGGAGCAAGGCGAGTTGAAGAAAGAAGACGTGACCATGGGCGCCATCAGCGCTTGGGCCAAGGCGCATCCAGAACGCATCCCGGAGCTGCTGGCGAGCAACCCCAGCTACGTATTCTTCAGTGCCCGCCCCGACAGTAATGAGGGGCCACGCGGCTCGCTGAACGTGCCGTTGACCGCCGGCTACAGCGTGGCAGTGGATCGCAAGGTAATTCCGTTGGGTAGCCTGTTGTGGCTGTCGACCACCACGCCCGACGGCTCGCCATTGGCACGCCCCGTCGCCGCGCAGGACACCGGCGGTGCAATCACCGGTGAAGTGCGCGCGGACTTGTTCTGGGGCACGGGTGACGCTGCCGGAGAGTTGGCGGGAAATATGAAGCAGCAAGGTCAGATCTGGATGCTTTGGCCCAAGGGCGCGGCATTGCCGCAGGTGCCGGAGACACTCTAGATCAAATGTGGGAGGGGGCTTGCCCTCGATAGCGGTGTGTCAGTTGACATATCCATCAACTGGCCAGCCGCCATCGGGAGCAAGCCCCCTCCCACAACGGAATCTGCGCCATGCGTTAGATCGAGACGAAGAAGAAGCTCGCAATCAATGCCATGCCCACCGCCCACACCAACGAGCGCAATATTGCCCAGTCAGCCAAGTAGCAAATGATGTACAGCAGGCGGCTGGTGATAAACAGCACGGCCAGCACGTTGATGGTCACCAGTTCGGCCGTGCCGGCCAGATGGGCGATGATCACCGCGGCGGCAAACGCGGGAGTCACTTCAAAGCTGTTGAGCTGCGCACTGTGGGCACGCTTGGCAACCCCTTCGAGGGTATCCAGAAAAGCACGCGGGTCGTGGTTCTGCCGTGGCCCGAACTTGCCGCCACTGAACTTGGCCACCCCTGTGCACAGGTAAGGCAGAAAAATCGCGATCAACACACACCAGAAAGCAGCCGTCATTACTCATTCCTTTTGTAGTTTTATGCAGCGATTAGAGTTCTAGCACTAAAAACTCAATATCGCACCTAACCGCTCTGAGCCGCACGACAGCGAAAGGTTCTACCGTTCTTTCGCCCAAGGCCTTGCAACCTCCCGCCGCTGCTGCGGTCCATCCCCCCACTAACAACTCTCCCCCATCTTCCAAGGACCCCGGATGCTTGAACTTGTCGCCGCCTTCATTTGCCTCACTACCCTGCTCACCTATGTGAACTTCCGCTTCATCGGCCTGCCGCCGACCATCGGCGTGATGGTGACGGCCCTGCTGTTCTCCCTGATCCTGCAAGGCCTGAGCGTGCTCGGCTACCCAGGCCTGGAGGAACGTATCCAGCAACTGATCGGCCAGATCGACTTCGGCGACTTGCTGATGAACTGGATGCTGTCGTTCCTGCTGTTCGCCGGCGCCTTGCACGTCAACTTGAACGACCTGCGCAGCTACCGTTGGCCCATCGGCCTGCTGGCAACCTTCGGTGTGTTGATCGCCACCGTGGTGATCGGCAGCCTGGCGTATTACATCTTCGCCCTGTTTGGCTGGCACGTGAGCTTCCTTTACTGCCTGTTGTTCGGCGCACTGATCTCGCCCACCGACCCCATTGCGGTGCTGGGCGTGCTGCGCACCGCCAATGCGTCGAAACCGCTGAAGACCACGATTGTGGGCGAGAGCCTGTTCAACGACGGCACGGCGGTGGTGGTGTTTACCGTATTGCTGGGCATCGCGCAGTTGGGCGAGACGCCTACCGTGGGCGCCACGGCCATGTTGTTCGCCCATGAGGCAATTGGCGGCGTGGTATTCGGCGGGCTGATCGGCTATCTGGTGTACCTGATGATCAAGAGCATCGAACAGCACCAGATCGAAGTGATGCTGACCCTCGCCCTGGTGATCGGCGGCTCGGCGATGGCCACGGAGCTGCACGTCTCCGCGCCGATCGCGATGGTGGTCGCCGGGCTGATCATCGGCAACCTGGGGCGCAAGCTGGCGATGAACGACATGACCCGACGCTACCTGGACGGTTTCTGGGAACTGCTCGATGACATGCTCAACGCGTTACTGTTCGCGCTGATCGGCATGGAGCTGCTGCTGTTGCCGTTCAACTGGCTGCACGTGTTCGCGGCCAGCTTGCTGGCGGTGGCGATCCTGCTGTCTCGCCTGCTGACCGTGGCCCCGGCGATCCTGTTGCTGCGCCGCTGGCGCACGGTGCCGCGCGGCACAATCCGTATCCTGACCTGGGGCGGCTTGCGCGGCGGGGTTTCGGTGGCACTGGCGCTGGCCCTGCCACTGGGGCCGGAGCGCGACCTGCTGCTGAGCATCACCTACATCGTGGTGCTGTCGTCGATCCTGCTGCAGGGTCTGAGCATCGGCAAGCTGGTCAAGCGCGTGACCCAAGGCGAACCCCAGGCCACACCTGACGTTCACTGATCCTTGTTGATCCGCTGCGGATGCCTCGGGTCCGCAGCGTTCTTGCCCGGCAAGCTACCCTCGCTGCGAATCTGCGCATGGCTGATCAAGGCAAAGATGAAGCTGCCACCGATGATGTTGCCGGCCAGTGTGGGGCCGGCAAACACCAGCCAGAAATCCTTCCACGGCAACTCGCCGGCAAACACCAGGTATGACACTTCCGCCGAACCCACCACGATATGGGTGAAATCCCCCAGGGCCATCAGGTAGGTGATCAGAATGATGATCCACATCTTGGCGCTTTCCATCGACGGGATCATCCACACCATGGTGGCGATCATCCAGCCGGAGACGATGCCTTTGGCGAACATCTGGCCGGCGTCGTTTTCCATGATCTTGCGCCCGATTTCCAGGAAGGCCATGTCGGTCTTGGTGTCGAAGATCGGCAGGTGCAGCATCACATACGCCACCAACAGGGTGCCGCACAGGTTCCCCACCAGCACCACCGACCACAGGCGTAACAGGCGCCCGGCATTTGCCAGGGTCGGCTTGCTCATCACCGGCAGCACGGCAGTCAGGGTGTTTTCGGTAAACAGTTGCTGGCGCGCCAGGATCACCGCGAGGAAGCCCGCGCAATAGCCGAAGCTGGCAATTACCTTGAAGGCTTCACCCTCAGGCAGGCGTGAATTGAGCAGCCCCATGGCCATCAGTGACAGGCCCATGGTCAACCCGGCCGCCAATGCCGACCACCACAAAGCGGCGACACTGCGCTCCAGCTCCTGGTCGCCCTGGGTACGGATGATTTCGTGCAGTACCGCTGCGCGGGGCGGCTGGTTCTTGTCGACGTCCTGCTGCTCTTCCTGGGACAGGTTGGGGGTCTTGCCTTCTTCTTGCGTAGCCATGGTGATACCTGAACGGGGGGCGATGTTCAGGTACGACCCATGGCCGATCAATAGCGTTCACTGGCTCGCGCAGGATTACTCGCTGATGTCGTCTTCCTTGAACTGATCCTTGACGTACCTGATCTCGGTACGCCCGTGTGGCGCTGGCAAACCGTCTTCGCCGAGGTTAACGAAGACCATTTTCTCGACAGTCAGGATGCTTTTGCGGGTGATCTTGTTCCGCACTTCACAGGTCAGGGTGATGGAGGTGCGACCAAACTCGGTGGCAGTGATGCCGAGTTCGATGATGTCGCCCTGGCGCGAGGCGCTGACAAAGTTGATTTCGGAGATGTACTTGGTCACCACGCGTTGGTTGCCCAGTTGAACAATCGCGTAGATGGCTGCTTCTTCGTCGATCCAGCGCAGCAGGCTGCCGCCGAACAGGGTGCCGTTGGGGTTCAGGTCTTCAGGTTTTACCCATTTGCGGGTGTGGAAGTTCATGGGGGGGCTCCGGGGGTGAGGTGTTTGGAGGATTGGGGTATGGCCACCCAGCTTCAAGTTTTAAGCTACAAGCTGCAAGTTAAAAGCCGATTCGCTTTTACTTGCCGCTTGCCGCTTGTAGCTTGTCACTTGCCACCAGCCAACCAAAGAAAGCTATAATCGCCCCCGTTTTCGAACGGCTACTACCGTTCTCCCGCCACCTGTCCGAGGGGCGCTGCAGCAGGTTCAACCTGTCAGGCTCGGATGGGGCGTTGTCCGGCCTGGTTTCCCTGGCCTGATACTAAACGCACAACGGCGCCCATTCGCACACTACGAATGGAGGCTCTTCATGAGCGCTGTAATTACGCCTGCCGATTTCAACGACTACAAAGTCGCCGATATGTCCCTCGCCGCCTGGGGCCGTCGCGAAACCTTTATCGCCGAATCCGAAATGCCAGCCCTGATGGGCCTGCGTCGCAAGTACGCCGCTGAGCAACCGCTCAAGGGTGCGAAGATCCTCGGCTGCATCCACATGACCATCCAGACTGCCGTGCTGATCGAAACCCTGGTTGCCCTGGGTGCCGAAGTGCGTTGGTCGTCCTGCAATATCTTCTCGACTCAAGACCAGGCCGCTGCCGCCATCGCCGCTGCCGGTATCCCGGTATTCGCCTGGAAAGGCGAGACCGAAGAAGAGTACGAGTGGTGCCTGGAGCAAACCATCCTGAAAGATGGCACGCCTTGGGATGCCAACATGATCCTCGACGACGGCGGCGACCTGACCGAGCTGTTGCACAAGAAGTACCCGCAGATTCTCGACCGCGTCCACGGCGTGACCGAAGAGACCACCACTGGCGTGCACCGCCTGCTGGACATGCTGGCCAAGGGCGAGCTGAAAATCCCGGCCATCAACGTCAACGACTCCGTGACCAAGAGCAAGAACGACAACAAGTACGGCTGCCGTCACAGCCTGAACGATGCCATCAAGCGCGGTACCGACCACCTGCTGTCGGGCAAGCAAGCCCTGGTGATCGGCTACGGCGACGTGGGCAAGGGTTCGTCCCAGTCCCTGCGTCAGGAAGGCATGATCGTTAAAGTCTCCGAAGTCGACCCGATCTGCGCCATGCAAGCCTGCATGGACGGTTTCGAAGTGGTTTCGCCGTTCATCGATGGTGTCAATGACGGCACCGAAGCAAGCATCGACAAGGCCCTGCTGGGCAAGATCGACCTGATCGTGACCACCACCGGTAACGTCAACGTCTGCGATGCCAACATGCTCAAAGCCCTGAAAAAGCGCGCCGTGGTGTGCAACATCGGTCACTTCGACAACGAGATCGACACTGCTTTCATGCGCAAGAACTGGGCATGGGAAGAAGTGAAGCCACAGGTACACAAGGTTCACCGTACCGGCGCTGGCGCTTTCGACCCACAGAACGACGACTACCTGATCCTGCTGGCTGAAGGCCGCTTGGTTAACCTGGGCAACGCCACCGGCCACCCAAGCCGCATCATGGACGGCTCGTTCGCCAACCAGGTGCTGGCCCAGATCTTCCTGTTCGGCCAGAAATACGCCGACCTGTCGCCGGCCCAGAAAGCCGAGCGCCTGACCGTGGAAGTACTGCCGAAGAAACTCGACGAAGAAGTGGCCCTGGAAATGGTCCGCGGCTTCGGTGGCGTGGTAACTCAACTGACCAAGACCCAGGCCGACTACATCGGCGTGACCGTCGAAGGCCCGTTCAAGCCGCACGCTTATCGCTACTAAAGCAGCTGCAAGCTTCTAGCTACAAGCGGCAAGTCAACGCGTTTGTGGTGAAGGGCCTGCTACTTCATTGCTCCTTAAGCAGCTGAGAGATGTGAGCTTCAAGCTACAAGAACTGGCACACCGCCCTCTTGCAGCTTGAAGCTTGCAACTTGCAGCTGGAGACCTCCTCCATGTCCCAAGACCGTCGCTACAGCTTCGAGTTCTTCCCCACCAAGACCGATGCTGGGCATGAAAAACTGATGGCGACTGCCAAGCAGTTGGCCACTTACAACCCCGACTTCTTCTCCTGCACCTACGGCGCTGGCGGCTCGACCCGTGATCGTACGATCAACACCGTGTTGCAGCTTGAAAGCGAAGTCAAAATTCCCGCCGCTCCGCATTTGTCGTGCGTGGGCGACAGCAAGGCCGACCTGCGCGGCCTGCTGACCCAATACAAAGCCGCCGGCATCAAGCGCATCGTTGCGCTGCGTGGCGACTTGCCGTCCGGCATGGGCATGGCCAGCGGTGAGCTGCGCTACGCCAATGACCTGGTGAGCTTCATTCGCGAAGAAAGCGGCGATCACTTCCATATCGAAGTGGCGGCTTACCCGGAGATGCACCCCCAGGCGCGCAATTTCGAAGACGATCTGCAGAACTTCGTGCGCAAGGCCAACGCCGGCGCCGACAGCGCGATCACCCAGTACTTCTTCAACGCCGACAGCTACTTCTACTTCGTCGAGCGTGTCCGCGCCATGGGTGTGAACATCCCGATCGTGCCGGGCATCATGCCGATCACCAACTACAGCAAGCTGGCGCGCTTCTCCGACGCCTGCGGTGCTGAGATCCCACGCTGGGTGCGCAAGCAACTGGAAGCCTATGGCGATGACGTCAAGAGCATCCAGGCGTTTGGCGAACAAATGATCAGCAATATGTGTGAAGAATTGTTGCAAGGTGGTGCGCCAGGCCTGCACTTCTATACCCTGAACCAGGCTGAACCCAGCCTCGCGATCTGGAACAACCTTAAACTGCCACGTTAGGCCGGTTTAATCGCTGTACCCAGCCCTCGTTATTACGGGGGCTTTTTTCGTCTACCTATCCCTGGAAAGGAAGCCTGCAGTAAATGAATACAGCGTCCCCGACTCCTCGCCCGCAGCTGGTTTACCTGGTATTCGGCGCCGAGACCTATCATCAGGAAGCCGTATTCAGCATCGCCAGTGCCCTGGCCCACCTGGGCGGGCCCCAGGACATGCCGTTGGACATCCAGGTGTTCAGCGACAATCCGGCCCCCTATCGCGGCTTGCCGGTACAGGTTCATACGCTGGACGACGCCACGCGCAAACGCTGGAGCGAACCCCACGGCTACCACTTTCGCACCAAACATGTGCTGTTGCGCCAGGTACTTGAAACCTCGGAACGGGCGCTGTTGATCGACACCGACACCTTTTTCCACGACTCGCCCATGGCGCTGTTCGAACGCGTCGCGCCCGGAACCGTGCTGTGCAATGCCTTCCACGCCAAGTACGGCGACAACCGCGAAAGCGTGCTGTATGAAGCCCTGGCCAAGCACCTCGCAGACAATGGCTTGGCCGACGACGATATGTGGCTGCTCAACTCGGGCGTCATGGGCCTGACCCGGCAAGACGCGCACATCCTTGATCGCTCGATCGCGTTGATGGACGAGCTGTTTCCGATGGCCCACGGCGCCTACACCCTGGAAGAGTTCTGCCTGTCGGTGGCCGCGTACCGCACGCTCAACGTGCGCCAGTGCCCCGACCTGATCCACCACTACTGGAGCCGCAAGCAGTTGTTCCGGGCCAAGGTCAAAGCATGGATGACCAAGCACGCCGCAGACCCCATCTGCGCCCACGCCCTGGCCGACACCCGCAAGGTCTCCGCCCACCTGCCCCGCCCGCCGCGACTGCAACGCTTGATGTACAAGCTGATCACCCTGGCCTTGCCCAAACGCAAGCAGCAGTTCATCCGCGAAATTCTCTACGGCTGCTACGAGCACGAAAATGAATTCGACCAGGCCTGTGGCCCGGTTTGGTGGGACAAGGCCCTGCAGAATCAGGAAGAGCGGCAAAAATGCCCAGTCGATGCGCACCAACTCGAACATTGGTTCGCCAACCCAATGGTGCGCCTGATTCTGGGCGAGCGACGTGCAGCCATCTATGAACACCTGATGACCTCACCGACAAAATAGCGCCGCCCGCAGATGCGTGTGCCAGAGCTTCTCTTTAGCGCAGCGGCGTCGTAACCTCGGGGCATGCCCGTCATTCTGAAGCTGTTGACCGTTGCGCTTTTTACTTGCTTGAGCCTGACCGCTTATGGCGAGAAATTGCGCATTGTCACCGAGCCCTGGGCACCTTATGTGTATGAAGAGCACGGCGCCATGCATGGACTGGACTACGAAACCACGGTGATCGTGTTCCAGCGCCTGGGGATCGATGTGCAATGGCAGTTCCTGCCCTGGAAGCGCTGTCTGGCCATGCTTGAGCAGGGTCATGCCGATGGCGCACTGGATATTTTCCACAGTCACGACCGCGACGCCCTGCTGTTGTACCCCAGCGAACCGTTGTCGGAAGTGGAGTTTGTGATGTTCTACGCCAACGAGCGCCCTCACCCGGCCCAGAGCCTTGACGACCTGGGCGGCCTCACTGTCGGCACCTCGCCAGGCTACCTGTACGGCACGCCATTCAGCGACTCCACCCTGTTCAACCGCGAGCCGGCCCCCAGCCATGAGGCCAACTTCGGTAAATTGCTGCTGGGGCGCATCGACCTGCTGATCACCGACCGCCGGGTCGGCCGGCATGTGATCAAAGCGATGGGCCTGGAAGACAAGGTCAGCCAGGCCCCAATCGTGGTCAGCCGCCTACAGCAATACCTCGCCGTACGCCGTGGCGCGGGGATGGACCTGTTGGTGCAACGCTTTGCCGCCGAGCTCAAGCGCTTCAAACAGGAACCGGCCTACGCCGCTTTAAGCGCCAAATATGGTGGAATCCAAGCCATTTCAACCTCCGGACACACCGTTGAGCAGCAGGAAAGCGGCGCACAGTGATTGCTCTGTTATACTCCGGCCTTTCCGCCAGGCTTACGCCCGGCCGCTGAGGTCCTGAAAAAGGCACCCAACCCCGCTACTGCGCAGCTTTCAGCCCGCGCGAGCCGGTGGAGTGCCCGCCAGACGCAGCAGGACCGGACGGGATTGCGCTCCCCTAAGCGCCATTCACGCCTGGCAAGATTATCCCTTTGGGCCAAGCCCTAACTAAAACAGGATTACTCATGTCCTTTGCTTCCCTCGGTCTCTCCGAGGCTTTAGTCCGCGCCATCGAGGCAGCGGGCTATACCGAGCCTACTCCGGTGCAACAGCGGGCTATTCCCGCCGTGTTGCAAGGTCGCGACCTGATGGTTGCGGCTCAGACAGGTACTGGTAAAACCGGCGGCTTCGCCCTCCCGATTCTGGAGCGGTTGTTCCCCAACGGTCACCCGGACAAATCCCAGCGTCACGGCCCGCGCCAACCGCGCGTACTGGTCCTGACCCCTACCCGCGAACTCGCCGCCCAGGTGCACGACAGCTTCAAGCTGTATGCCCGCGACCTCAAGTTCGTCAGCGCCTGCATCTTCGGCGGCGTCGGCATGAACCCACAGGTTCAGGCCATGTCCCGTGGTGTTGACGTGCTGGTGGCGTGCCCCGGTCGTTTGCTCGACCTGTGCGGCCAAGGCAGCGTCGATTTGTCCCACGTGGAAATCCTCGTGCTGGACGAAGCCGACCGCATGCTCGACATGGGCTTTGTCCATGACGTGAAGAAGGTCCTCGCCCGCCTGCCAGCCAAACGCCAGAACCTGCTGTTCTCCGCGACGTTCTCCCAGGACATCACTGCCCTGGCCGGCAAGCTGCTGCACAACCCGGAGCGCATCGAAGTCACGCCGCCGAACACCACGGTCGAGCGTATCGAGCAACGCGTATTCCGCCTGGCCGCGAGCCACAAGCGTTCATTGCTGGCGCACCTGATCACCGCCGGCGCCTGGGAACAGGTGCTGGTGTTCACCCGCACCAAGCACGGCGCCAACCGCCTGGCCGAGTACCTGGACAAGCACGGCCTCACCGCCGTCGCCATCCACGGTAACAAGAGCCAGAACGCGCGCACCAAAGCCCTGGCCGACTTCAAGGCCGGTGAAGTGCGCATCCTGGTCGCCACCGATATCGCCGCACGCGGCCTGGACATCGACCAACTGCCACACGTGGTCAACTTCGAGCTGCCAAACGTCGACGAAGACTACGTGCACCGTATCGGCCGTACCGGCCGTGCCGGGCGTTCTGGCGAAGCCATTTCCCTGGTCGCACCGGATGAAGAGAAACTGCTGAAAAGCATCGAACGCATGACCAAGCAGAAAATCGCCGACGGCGACCTGATGGGCTTCGATGCCAGCGCCGTTGAGGCCGAGAAGCCTGAAGTGCGCGAGCGTCCGGACGTGCGTAACCCACGTAACCCACGCGGTCCGAAGGGCGATGGCCCGAACGGCGGCGGCGGCGGTGGTGGTCGTCGCGACAAGGGCAAGGACAAGGGCGGCAAGGAAAAAGCGCCAACCAACGGTCGTGGCGAACGCCCGGCCCGCGAGCAGAAGCCCCGTGAAGGCACCCCGGCCCGCGAACAGCGCCAACCGAGCCAACCGCCACGTGCCGCAGCCGACCGCGCCCCGGACGAGTTCCTCGACGACGACGTGGATAACTTCGGCAACCGCGTGGACTACGTGCCCCAGGCCAAACCGGCCCAGGGTCGTGGCCGTCGTCCAGGTGCTCCGGCACCGGGCGCAGCTGCCGGGACTGGCGCTCCACGTGGCGGCCAGCCTCAGGGCGGTCGTCAGAACGGTCCACGCAACAGCAGCGGCGGCACGACCGGCACCCCACCGGCCAAGCGCAGCGGCCCGCGTAACGGTGCACCGCGTGACGGCCAGGCGCGTCGCGAAGATTCGCGCAGCAACAACCGCCGCCCGGCCCGTGACGACCAGCCGCGTTTGTCCGAGCCAGCCGTGCAGAACCCACGTGGTGGTCCGGCGCCAAAGATCATCCACAAGGAGTCGAAAGCTGATCGCTTCCCGACACCCGAGCAGTTGGATCAACTGCCAGGCCGTCCTCGTGGTGAAAAACCAGCACTGCTGACCCGCAACCGCTGAGTTTCAAAGCGCCATAAAAAATGCCCCGCATCGAAAGATGCGGGGCATTTTTGTGTGCGAGGCGAAAGTTACTTCGCTTTAACACCTTCAAAGGTGATGTACAGCTGAACGCCGTCGGACTGTGGACCTACGTCCATGCCACCCGGGTTGAATTCCTTGCGACTGATCGTGGTGGTGCCTTCAAAGCCGGCACGGTAGCCGCCCCATGGATCCTTGCCTTCGCCCAGGAACGTAGCCTTGACCACGATAGGCTTGGTCACGCCGTGGAAGGTCAGGTCGCCAGCCACATCAGCAGTTTGCTTGCCATCAGCGTTCTTGCCGGTTGGCTTGACGCTGGTGGAGACGAACTTGGCGTCAGGGAATTTGCCCGAATCCAGGAAGTCCTTGCTGTTGACGTGCTTGTCGCGTTCGGCGTGGTTAGAGAACACGCTGGCGGTGCGAACATTCACTTCGATCTTGGCGTCTTCTGGCTTGGCGGCGTCAAAGCTGAACTTGCCGTCCAGATCCTTGAAGGTACCGGTGATGTAGCTGTAGCCCAAGTGGCTGATCTTGAAATCGACGAAGGCGTGCTGGCCTTCCTTGTCGATCACATAGTCAGCGGCCATCACCTGGCCTGCCGACAGCAGGGCCGTACCGATTGCCAGAGCAGCGAGTGTCTTTTTCAACATGCTTTCTATTCCTTGTGAGTCGAGGTTGAACATCAGGCTTTGCGCCCCAGCATTCGCGTGAGGGTCGCATCACGATCGATAAAGTGGTGTTTCAACGCAGCCACGCCGTGCAAGCCGGCGAAGACTACCAACACCCAGGCGAGGTACAGGTGCACCACGCCGGCGGTGTCTGCCTGGTCCGGTAGACCGGAAACCACGGCAGGAATTTCAAACAGGCCAAACACCGGGATACCGACACCGTCTGCGGTGGAAATCAGGTAACCGGCGATCATCACGGCAAACAGCCCGAGATAAAGGAACGCGTGGCCGAACGCGGCACCGATGCGAGTCAAGCGGCTGTAACTGGCCAGCGGCGGAGGCGGCGGGCTGATCAGGCGCCAGACAATACGTACCAGCATGATGGCGAACAGTGTGATACCAATGCTCTTGTGCAGGTCCGGCGCGTCTTTGCGCCAGGCGCTGTAATAGTCGAGCCCGACCATCCACAAGCCCAGGGCGAACAGACCGAATACCACCAGGGCCACGCCCCAGTGCAAAACCATACTGACCCAGCCATAACGGACCGGTGAGTTACGTAGCTGCATGTACTTAATCCCGTAAGAGCTGCGCCCAAGACTAGCGATTTACCTATCGAATTAAAGCGGAAAATTTTGCTTTGAAATATCGAGAAATACGATCAAGAGCGTATGCACAATAAGTTAACCAAGGATTAAGGACTATTCCCAAGAAACGTGACAGTCCGTCCTACGTTTACCCCGAATTCCCCACAATGGCTTGTGACCCGGGCCACCATTGCATAGGCTTGCGCGATTGTTTCGCCTGCGCCGCTCGCAGGACCGCTTCGAGGAGATCACCGATGGGCTTGAACAACCAGTGGATGCAACGCGACCTCGCGGTGCTGTGGCATCCCTGCACCCAGATGAAAGACCACCAGCAACTGCCGCTGATCCCGATCAAGCGCGGTGAAGGCGTATGGCTGGAAGACTTCGAAGGCAAGCGCTACCTCGACGCCGTCAGTTCCTGGTGGGTCAACGTGTTCGGCCACGCCAACCCGCGCATCAACCAGCGCATCAAGGACCAGGTCGACCAACTGGAACACGTGATCCTCGCCGGTTTCAGCCACCAGCCGGTGATCGAACTGTCCGAGCGCCTGGTAAAGATGACCCCCGAGGGCCTGACCCGCTGCTTCTATGCCGATAACGGTTCGTCCTGCATCGAAGTCGCGCTGAAGATGAGCTTTCACTACTGGCTCAATCGTGGCCTGCCGAATAAAAAACGCTTCGTCACCCTGACCAACAGCTACCACGGCGAAACCATCGCCGCGATGTCGGTAGGCGACGTGCCGCTGTTCACCGAGACCTACAAAGCGCTGTTGCTGGACACCCTCAAGGTGCCAAGCCCGGATTGCTACCTGCGCCCCGAGGGCATGAGCTGGGAAGAACACTCGCGCAACATGTTCCTGGCCATGGAACAGACCCTGGCCGAGCACCACGATACCGTCGCCGCCGTGATCGTCGAACCGCTGATCCAGGGCGCCGGCGGCATGCGCATGTACCACCCGGTGTACCTCAAGCTGCTGCGCGAAGCCTGCGACCGCTATGGCGTGCACCTGATCCACGATGAAATCGCCGTGGGCTTCGGGCGCACCGGGACCATGTTCGCCTGTGAACAGGCCGGCATCCGCCCGGATTTCCTGTGCTTGTCCAAGGCCCTCACCGGCGGCTACCTGCCGTTGGCCGCCGTGGTCACCACCGATGACGTCTACGACGCGTTCTACGACGACTACCCGACCCTGCGCGCCTTCCTGCACTCCCACAGCTACACCGGCAACCCGCTGGCGTGCGCGGCGGCCCTGGCGACCCTGGATATTTTCGAAGAAGACAACGTCATCGAAAACAACCAGGCCCTGGCCCAGCGCATGGCCACGGCAACGGCGCACCTGGTCGACCATCCGCATGTCTCGGAAGTACGCCAGACCGGCATGGTGCTGGCCATCGAGATGGTCCAGGACAAGGCCACCAAGACCGCTTACCCGTGGCAGGAACGCCGTGGCCTGAAGGTGTTCGAACACGCCCTGGAACGCGGCGCGCTGTTGCGGCCGCTGGGCAGCGTGGTGTATTTCCTGCCGCCCTATGTGATTACGCCGGAGCAGATCGACTTCCTCGCCGACGTTGCCAGCGAAGGCATCGACATCGCCACCAACAGCAAAGTCAGTGTTGCGGTGCCGAAGGACTTCCACCCCGGCTTCCGCGATCCGGGTTGATTGCCGGCACACCTACACCTTTTTTCAGAGAACAGAAATGAGACTGTCCCGCTTTTTCACCGACACCCCGCTGAGCCTCGGCGATCACGAGCTGCCCGAAGCCCAGGCGCACTACATCAGTCGCGTGCTGCGCATGGGCGAAGGTGACGCCGTGCAATTGTTCGACGGTTCCGGTCAGGAGTTCCTGGGCAGCCTGCTGGAAGTCGGTAAAAAACGCGTCACCGTGCAGCTGACGGAAAGCTTCGCCGGCCAGGCCGAATCGCCGCTGCACATCCACCTCGGCCAGGGCCTGTCCCGGGGCGAGCGCATGGATTGGGCGATCCAGAAAGCCACCGAGCTGGGCGTCAACGCCATCACGCCGATCTTCAGCGACCGCTGCGAAGTACGCCTCAAGGACGAACGCGCCGACAAACGCCTGCTGCACTGGCGCCAGGTGGCGATCAGCGCGTGCGAGCAATGCGGGCGTTCGACGGTGCCAGTGATTCACCCGCCGTTGCTGCTGGCAGACTGGTTAAAGCAGGCCGAAGCAGACCTGAAGCTGGTGCTGCACCCGGTGGCCGAGCCGATGGTCAGCCATGCCAAGCCTGCGAGCCTGGCGTTTCTGATCGGCCCGGAGGGTGGGCTGACCGACTCCGAAGTCGACACCGCCCAAGGCGCCGGCTTCCACGCCGCCCGCCTCGGCCCGCGTGTGTTGCGCACCGAGACTGCGCCCGTCGTCGCGCTGGCGGTTGCACAACAACTCTGGGGCGACTTCTAACCCTCCCACATTTGGAGGAGGTGATCACTCCACCGGATCGCTGATCGGCTTGGCAATGATCGCCTTCAACTCACTGGTCATCGGGAATTCCAGGTTCAAGCCCTTGGGCGGAATCGGCTGTTCAAACCAGCGCTGGTAAATCCCGTTGATCTCCCCCGAACGGTACAGGTCGCCGAGGGTCTCGTTGACCACCGCAAGAAACTGCGGGTCATCCTTGCGCACCATGCAGCTGTAGATCTCCCGCGACTGTTCCTCGCCGACCACCACCCAGTTGTGTGGGTCGCGGGCCTTGGCGCGTTCGCCGTAGAGCAATGCATCGTCCATGTAGAACGCGGCTGCGCGGCCCGTCTCGAGCATCTTGAATGCCTCGCCGTGGTCCTTGGCGCTGATCACGAACATATTGCTCTTGTGCTCGGCGTTGTAGCTCTTTAGAAAACGCTCGTTGGTGGTGCCGGCGGTGGTCACCACGTTCTTGCCCGCCAGGTCGGCGAAGCTCTTGATGCCGCTGTCTTTAGCCGTCAGCAACTGGCCTTTCACGTAAATAAACCCGTAGGAAAATGCCACCTGCTTCTGCCGCTCGGCCGTGACTCCAGTGGAGCCGCATTCCAGGTCGACGGTGCCGTTCTGCACCAGCGGAATGCGCGTTTGAGAGGTCACCAGGTTGTACTTCACCTTAAGGTCGGCCACCCCGGTTTTCTGCTGGATACGCTCGACGATCTTGCTGGCCAGGTCTACCGAATAGCCCATCGGCTTGCCACTGTGATCGCCCACATAGGAAAACGGCACCGACGCATCACGATAGCCCAGGGTGATGGACTTGGCGTTGGCGATCTTGCCCAGCGTACCGTCCAGCGGCGCCTGGTTGGCGTGGGCGTGTGCCCCCAGCAAAAGGCCCAGGGTGCAGCCGGTCAACAGGATTTTTTTCATTGTTATTCTCCGTTGGTCTTTGACGTTATTTACGTACAGCAATCACGCTGATTTCCACCAGCACACTCGGCCGCGCCAGTTCCGCCTGCAAGGTGGTGCGCGTCGGCGCCATCCCCGGCGATAGCCAGGCGGCCCATACGTCATTCATCGGCGCGAAACCGCTGCCGATGTCTTTCAAGTAAATGGTCGCGTTCAGCAGATGGTCCTTGTCACTGCCGGCCTGGGCCAGCAGCCCGTCGATCTTGGCCAGCACTTCGCGGGTTTGTGTCGCCACATCCAGGCCTTCGCCGGGCACCTGGCCCGACAGGAATACCAGATCCTTGAACGTGACGGCGCCGGACAGTCGGTCGTTGCTGCTGATTCGGTTGATGGTCATGGATGAGTCCTCACGCGGCGCGGGGCGCCAGGCCCTGCATATCAATGGAAGGTAGGTGGTTACCGATCAGTTCGGCCAGCAATTGGCCGCTGCCGCACGCCAGGGTAAAGCCAAGGGCCCCGTGGCCCAGGTTCAGCCACAGGTTGCGATAGACGCTGGCGCCAATCAGCGGCACGCCGGTCGGGGTGGCCGGGCGCATACCGGCCCATTCCACGGCATGGGCGTAGTCACCGGCCGTAGGAAATGTCTCGACCGCCTGACGCTTCATCAACGCCAGGCGCTTGGGCTCAAGGCAGGCGTCAAAGCCGACAATATCCACCATGGCCGCCACCCGCAGTTGTTCGCCGATGCGCGCGTAGACAATCTTGCGGTCGTAGTCGGTGATGCTCACATTCGGCGCCTGGTGCTGCGCGCCAATCGGTACGCTGAGGCTGTAGCCCTTGAGTGGATACAACGACAGAGAGAGGCCCGGCAACGCCAACTCGGCGCTGCGATGACCGGCCGCCAGCACCAGTTCTTCCACCGGCATCACTTCGCCGCCCAACTCGATGGCCTGTACCGCGCCGTCGGCGTGGCGAATCCCGGTGACTTTGCGCCCCAGCAAAAAGGTGCAGCGCCCCGACGATTCAAGGCGTGCCGCCAGCTGTTGGCAGAAGGCATGACAGTCCGCCACTTCCTCATTGGGCGTGTAGATACCACCGACAAACTCACCCGCCACCTGCGCCAGCGCCGGCTCCAGGCGGGCACAATCGAGCGTCGACAGCACTTGTTGTTGCAGGATGTCGGTGACCTTGCCGCGTGCCCGCTCAAAGGTATCGGCATCGCGAAAGGTCACCAGCTTGCCGTTACGCCGCCAGTTGAAAGCATCCAGGCGGTCGTCGACGCGCCATTGCTGCAAGGTGTTTTGACTCAGGCTCGCCAGGCGCAGCAAATGGGTGGCGTTGCGTTTGTTCACCGAGCCCCGGCAGGCGCCGATGAAGGCGGCCATCCAGCGCCATTGCTGAGGGTCCAGGCGTGGGCGCAGCTTCAACGGCGAGTCACCACGCAGCAACCAGCCAATTGCCTGCAGCGGCACCCCCGCATCAGCCAGTGGCGCGACGTAGCGGTAGGACAATTGCCCGCCATTGGCGAAACTGGTTTCGCTGCCCAGGGTGTCGCGCGCATCGATCACCGTCACTTCGTGGCCGGCACGCACCAGCGCATACGCGCTCGCCAGGCCGATAACCCCACCGCCAATGATGCAAACCTGCCTGACCATACCAATCCCCGAGCCCTTGAATAAGTAGGCTCAAGCGTAGGCGCAGGTGACAGGCCACCGACAATGAATAAAGATGGATCACCTATAAACAAAGGTTATGGACTTGCCATGCGCTTGCGTCATATCGAAATCTTCCAGGCCATCCGCCAGACCGGCTCCGTCAGCGCCGCTGCGCAGTTGCTGCATGTGTCGCAACCAGCGGTGACCAAGGTGTTGCAGCATGCCGAACTGCAGCTGGGCTTTCCGCTGTTCCTGCGGGTGCGCGGCAAATTGCAGCCCACGCCGGAGGCCCTGGCACTGGAAAGCGAGGTCGAAAAAGTCACCGAGAGCCTGCAAGGCGTGCGGCGCCTGGCCAAGAGCTTGCGTCGCGCCCCAGGGCAAAGCGTGCGGATTGGTGCGATCCCGGCGTTGGCGCTGTCGCTGCTGCCACCGGCGATTCTGGAATGGAAACGCGACTACCCGGACATCGCGTGCGAGCTGTCCAGCGACCATAGCCGCGAGCTGGTGCAAAAGCTGTTGATGCGCGAGATTGACCTGGCCTTGACCCTCAACTTCTCCGGCCATCCCGGGTTGACCACACAGGTGCTCGCCAACGGTGTATTGGTGGCCCTGGCGTCCACGGGCTATTGGTCGGCGGCTGAAATCAGCCGGCCATTGCCGCTGAGCGATCTGGCAGGTGCGCCGTTGATTGGGCTTTCCAGTGCTGATCCGCTGGCCGCCAAGCTGGACAGCTACCTGGAGAACGTCGACCCACCGCCTCGAGTGACGATCTCGGTGCAAACCTATTCCCTGGCGCGGGCGATGGTGGAATCGGGCGCCGGCTTGACGGTGATCGATCCGTTCACGGCGTTGGGCGCCTCAACGGCCACCACCTGCATCCGCACCCTCACCCCGCCGCTGCCGATCACCCTGTACGCCCTGACCCGCGCCGATGAACCGCCGCCGCATATGCTGGCCAATCTGCTGGAGATCCTGGGCAAGCGGGCATGCGAGTTATTGGCGCGCATCTAAGGACACCGAAGCTCCCTTCCACCTTCAAAGCACGTAATGCATGATCGCCACAAAGTGCAGCAAGCTGCCGCCGATCACAAACAAATGCCAGATCCCATGGGAATGCCGCAGGCGATCCTCCAGGGCAAAGAAGATGATGCCGACGGTGTACAGCACCCCGCCCGACGCCAGCCAGGTAAACCCCGCCGTCCCCAGCGCGGCGATCAGCGGCTTGACCGCCACCAGCACGATCCAGCCCATCACCGCGTAGATCACGATGGACAGGATGCGCGCCTCGGAGCGCGGCTTGATCTCTTGCAGGATGCCGATCACCGCCAGCCCCCACACGATACCGAACAACGTCCAGCCCCACGGGCCTCTCAGCGTCACCAGGCAAAACGGCGTGTAGCTGCCGGCGATCAAGAGGTAGATCGAAAAGTGATCGACCTTCTGCATGATCTCCTTTCGCCGTCCCTGAACGCTGTGGTACACGGTCGACGCGCTGTACAGCACCATCAGCGTAAAGCCATAAATCGCCACGCTGACGATCTTCCAGGGGCTGCCATCCAGGCTCGCCACCACCAACATCCACACGGCGCCAATACACGCCGCGACTGCACCGAGCAAATGGCTCCAGGCGTTGAATCGTTCCCCGTGATACATCTGTCACTGACCTCCTGTAGCCGCTGGAACTGGCTGGCAAGCGTCCAGCCTTGCGCATAAGAGTGCAAGCGTCTTGTGACGTTCCGAGGACGCCACACGGTTTTGCGGGCACAATCGGACGCATTCGAACAAGAGCCCACGGCCATGCTGATCGACGAAGAGTTCACCCTCAAAAAGCTGGAAATCTTCCTGGCATTCATGCGCACCGGCAACCTGGCCCGCGCCGCCGCCGAACTGCAAACCAGCAATGTCAGCGTGCACCGCGCCATCCACTCCCTGGAAAATGCCCTGCGCTGCCCGCTGTTCAAACACGAGGGCCGCAACCTCACCCCGCTGGAAAGCGCGTATGTCCTCGAAGAGCGCGCACAGAAACTGATCGCCGATGTGGTCGACAGCGTTCGCCTGACCCGCGAAGCCGCCGGTTTCTCCGCCGAACGCTTCAAGCTCGGCTCGCTGTATTCGCTGACGGTCAAGACCGTGCCGCAACTGATCATGGGCCTGAAAATCAGACGCAGCGAACTTAATATCGACCTGATCCTCGGCTCCAATTTCGACCTGCTGTACAAGCTTAAGAACATGGAAGTCGACGCGATCCTCATCTCCCTCGACGAACACGCCAACGACCCCGACTGCGAACAGATTGCGCTGTTCTCCGATGACATCTTCCTCGCCACCCCGGCCGACTCGCCCTTCGACCGCGACCAGGAAATCGACCTGGCCGACGTGCGCGACGCCACCTTCATCACCCTCACCCAAGGCTTCGCGACTCACCAGGACGGCAACCGTGTGTTCAAACAGGCGGGGTTCGAGCCGAAGGTGGCGATGCAGGTGAATGACATCTTCACACTGCTGAGCATGGTCAGCTCGGGGGTGGGTTATGCGTTGTTGCCGGGGCGGATTGCGGCGGTGTACGAGAACCGCGTGAAGCTGATACCGCTGCAACCCAGGTATCGGTTGCAGCAGCATATCGGGGTGGTGTTTCTGAAGGCCAAGGAGCGCGATCCGAACTTGCTGGCGTTGCTGGCGGAGTGTCGGATGTATGCCAATCGGCAGGCCTGAGACCGCTATCGGAGGCAAGTCGAATCGTCGCACCGCCCCTCCCACACTTGAATGTGTTCGCAATTCAAAATGTGGGAGGGGGCTTGCCCCCGATGAGGCCAAACCAGACAACACAACTTCCGAAGCTAGCCAACCAACCCACGCACAATAAAGTACAGCAACGAAGGCCCAAGCAAACATCCAAGCCCGGTATGGAAGGTCGCCGTCAACGCGCCATACGGCACCAAGCGCCGATCCGTCGCCGCCAGCCCTGCCGTCACGCCGCTCACGGTGCCGGCCAAGCCACCGAACACCATCGCCGAACGCGGGTTATCCAAGCCCATCCAACGCGCCGCCACCGGTGTGCCGACCATCACCAGGATCGCCTTGATCAACCCGGTCGCGATGGACAGCGCCATCACATCCGAGGTCGCGCCAATCGCCGCACCGGTCACCGGGCCGACGATGTAGGTCACGGCACCCGCGCCGATGGTGGTCATGCTGATCGCGTCGCGATAGCCAAACACCCAGGCCATGCTGGCGCCGACGATAAACGGCAGGATCGTGCCCAGCAGCAGCGCAATCACACCGATCATCCCGGCTTTGCGCGCTTCGGTGGCTTGCACCTCAAACGCCGTGGCAACGATAGCGAAGTCACGCAGCATCGCGCCGCCCATCAGGCCGATTCCGGAGAACAGTGCCAGGTCGGCCAAGCCTTTTTGCCCGCCGGTAATGGTGCCGCCCACCCAGGCCAGGACCAGGCCGATGACGATGGCAATCGCCGAGCCGTGGATACGCCCGAACGTCAGGCGCTTGGACAGCACCACGGAAATCCACATCACCACGCCAACAAAGGCAAACGCGGTGATCAGGCCATTATGTTCCAAGCCTTTTTCGATGAGATCCCACATATCAGCGACCTCCCGCAGGCACGATCAGCGGCTCTTCGGCAGGCAGAGGCTCGCCCTTGTGCGTACGGCTGATCAGGGCGATGGTGCAACCACAGACCACCACCGAACCAATCGCCGCCAGCACCGCGACCGGGCCGCCGTGCAAGGCGGTCACCACGTTTTGTTGCGCCGCCATCGCCACCACCACGGGGATATACATGGCGCCCCAAAAGCCCACGCCCATCTCGCATTCCTTGGTCATGCCGCCGCGTTTTTGCATCCACAGGCGGGCGCAGATCAGCAGGATCATGGCGATCCCTACCCCGCCCACGTTGGATTTGACGCCGAGCAACACGCCGAGCATGTCGCCCATGATCACGCCTGCAAGCGTGCAGATCGCCAGCAATGCCACACCGTAAATAATCATTGTTGTTGTCCTCGAAGTGCTCGATCGAAATTGTTGTTTTTGTGCTTCGACAGCCTTGGGTGGTGCTTTATCGGTGGCGGCGCTCCTCCTCTTCCAGCAGGGCCTGCAAGGTATCCAGGCGTGCGCCTTCGCAGGCGATCACCGTGCCTTGTTCGAACACCCGGCGTGACAGGCCGGTGAGCACGGCGCCCGGGGGCAGTTCGATTTGCAGGCGCACACCGCGCTCGTAGGCGCTTTGCACAGTGCCGCGCCAGTCAACGACGCGGCACATGTTGAAGGCCAGGTCGTCGCGCAATTGTTCGGGATTGTGGATCGGCCGCGCGCGGGTGCTGCTCAGGTAGGTGATGCGCGGCACCTTGAGCGGGACAAATGCCTGGGCCAGGGCCTCGGCCGGACGCTCCAGCAGCGCGCAATGGGATGGCACACTGACAGCCAGGCGCTTGGCGATGCCGTTGCCCTTGATGCGCGCGGCAACACGCTGCATGGCCTCGTCGCTGCCGGCGATCACGCTCTGGTTATCGGCGTTGATATTGGCCAGGTACACCGGGGTTTCGGGGCAGTGGATGTCGGCGAGGATTTTTTCGACGGTGGATAACTCCACGCCGATGATCGCGGTCATGCCGTAGCCGTGTGGATAAGCGCTTTGCATCAGTTCGCCGCGCAGGTTCACCAGTTTTACCGCATCGGCAAAATCCAGGGCACCAGCGATGACGGCTGCCGGGTAAGCGCCGATGGACAGGCCCGCCACGTAATCCGGGGTGCGCTCCAACAGACGGGCGTGGGCCACGCCGGCGATCAACAGGCACAGCTGCACGGCGCGGGTACTGGCCAGGGCTTGCGCGGAATCGAGCAGGCGCACGTCTTCGCCCAGGGCATCGCTGGCTTCTTCCAGCACAGGTTCGGGCAGCGACTGGAGCATGCCGGGTCGCTGCGCCCCCTGCCCCGGAAACACCAGAAGGCTGCTCATGCCACGGCCTGCCAAGGGTCGAGCACAAGATGCGCGCCGCTGGCGGTTTTCAGCAGCACACGGCGTGAGCCGCTGGCCCATTCGCGTAAGGCGACGGCGCCGAACGGGGTTTGCAGTTGCAGGTCGACGGCGCACTCAGCCCTATCAAGCATCGCCAGGAGGTCTTCAGCCTCACCTCGGGCCAAAGGCTCGGGCGTGCGCAAAATCAAATCCAGATCACTCTCGGCATGCAGCGCTTCAATCCCACTGGCCAACTCGAAACCCGCGCTGCCTGTGACGCCCCACGTCTCCTGCGCCAGCACCGGCCGCAGTTGGTCGAGCGTACGCAACGCGGGTAAATCCCTCGGCGAGATCACCCCGCGCAACGCTTCCGGTATCACCCGCCGCTGCACCGCCGCCAGTGGCATCCGCGCGGCAAAGCGTTGCTCACGCAAACGCCCGCGCACGCCGACCGCCACATAACCCGGTTCGGCAATGGCGCGGCGCACCACCACCGGGTGGCCGGCGCCGAGCGCCTCCAGCACCCAGGCCGGTGCGTCGGCGGGCACATGCGCCGGGGTCATGCCCCAGAGCAAGTCGTGGGCGTTCACCATTGTTCCCGCAGCAGTTGGCGAACATGGCTGGAAGCAGCGCGATTAGGCGCGCCGAGGCGCTCGCGCAAATCGGTGCAGCCAACATCCTTGATCGCATTCACCAGGCAATCACTGACCCGCGCTACATCGTCCGCGGTGGGCTGTTCTATCTGGCTGACCGACAAGGTCTCCCACAGCAAACCGAGGCTGGCATAGCTGTCGATGTCATAGGCCATGGGCGGCACGCTGGCGGCCAGGGCTTCCAGCTCTTCAACGCTGCGCAGGGTCACCCGCGCGGCGGAAGCCTTGCCCATGGCGTGCACCATTACGCCGGGATCGCGCAAGGCAATCAGACGGTTGGCCTGGTAACCGTGGGCCAGGAACGCACCGGACATGGCCTTGCCCACCAGCAGCGCAATCACCGGGTGGCCGGCGAGGCGCGCCCGCGCATAGCTGTCGGCGGCAGCGGCCAGGGCCTGGTGGATGCCGAGGGCTTCTTCGCGACGACCGTAGGCTTGGCTCGGCACATCAACGATGGCGATGATGGGGCGCTTGTCGCCTCGGGCGATGGCCTCATCGACGGCCTTGGCCAGGCCCCAGCCTTCGAGCAGGCCGACTTCACCATTGCGCGCCCGAGGGAAGCGGTTTTGCGCGTCGGTGACCACGGCGACAAAGCGCACCGTTTGCTCACCCAACACACCGTCGGCAACCCTCAGCGACGCGGGCAAACCGTCTACAGGGGGAGCGCCGGCGCTCAAGGCGTTGAACCACTGCAAGCCTCTCATGAGCGTTCTCCTTGATACAGCTCGCGCACCGTCGCCGGGTCGATTTGCGGTACGGCGTCCAACTCGGCCAAGCGTGTGAGGTAATAATCAGCCTGGCGACTGCGTTGTTGGGCGGGCACGCCTTGCTGCAACAACGCGCTGACAGTCTGCTGGATCTGCGCCACATCGTCGGCCACGTAACGGTCGGCCAGGCCGCTGTTGAAGCGTTGCTCTCCGCCCGTGAGGCTCCAGATAAAGGGACGGTCGCGGGAGTCGTATTCTTCCAGGCCGGCTTCCTGCTCGATCACTTGCGGGCCGTTGAGTCCCAGGCGCGCTTCACGGGTGACGACGAGGTAACTGCACAGCCCGGCCGCGATGGACATGCCGCCGAAGCAACCCACGCTGCCCGCCACCACGCCGATCACCGGCTGGTACTGGCGCAGGTCGACAATCGCCGCGTGTATATCGGCAATCGCGGCCAGGCCGAGGTTGGCTTCCTGCAAGCGCACGCCGCCGGTTTCCAGCAGCAGCACCGCGCGGGTCGGGATGCCCATGCGGTTGTCTTCGGCCGCCAGCTCCAGGGCACCGGCGATTTTCGCGCCGCCCACTTCACCGAGGCTGCCGCCCTGGAAGTTGCCTTCAATGGCTGCAATCACCACAGGCAAGTCGCCGATGCTGCCCTTGGCGATCACCACGCCGTCATCGGCCTGAGGCACCACACCCTGGCGGCTGAGCCAGGGCGACATGACGCGCTGGAACGGGTCGATCAGTTCGCGAAAGGTGCCGGCATCCAACAAGGCCTTGGCCCGCTGCCGCGCACCCAGTTCCACGAAGCTGTGTTTGGCGAGCAAGTCAGTCATGGCCGATCTCCTCGAAACCCTGCTCCAGGCGCAGGCGCACCACGCCGGGGGTGGCGCCGAAATCGTGAATATCAATGTTCAGGGCCGGTGGTGTCTGCTCTTGGAAGATGCGTTCGAACAGGTGCTGCCAGCGTTGTTCGGCGCCATTCACCGAGGTCTGTACCTGGATGCTCAACGTGCCGGCCGTGCCCGGCTCCAGCAGCACTTCCAGGTCGCCAGAGCCGACGCAACCCACCAGCGCACGGCCTTTTGGCGGCTGCCCGGCGGGGAATTCAAAGGATAAGGTTTCCATCACAACGCTCCGTCGAGGCGGTCGATAAACAGGCAGGCGGCCAACAGGTCGGCGGCGCCACCGGGGGAGGCATTCAGGGCCAACAGTTGGTGGTCCAGCTCATGCAATTGGCGGCGCCCGGCGAGGCTTGCACTGCCGCCCGCGTCGAGCACGGCCTGGGCGCCGCGCTGCATGGCATGCAGGCCTTCCAGGCCGGCGCGGTAGAGCACGCAGGTGTCGGCCAGGTCGGTCATGATCGCGAGCAAGGCGTCCAGGCGCGCGTTCTGTTCACCGACGTTTTGCTGGCGGCTTTTATGCAGTTGCGGCAGGCCGCGTTGCAGCACCGACGGGAAGCCCAGTTGCGCTTCTTCACGGGCACCGCGCGCGCCATAGCGCTGGGCGACCTGGGCGCCGTGGCTCAGGGGTTGCGGGGCGTAGCGGTCGTTGAGCAGGGCGAGTCTGGCGGCGTTCAGTGGTATGGCGCCGGGCTCCAGCGCGGCCGCTGCGGTCAACAGGCCGAGGGCCCAGATCGCACCGCGATGGGTGTTCACGCCGTGGGTGGTGGCGAGCATCGCTTGTTCACCTTCGCGCCCGATACGGCCGAGGGCTTCGCGCAGGGGCAAGCCGACTTCACCGAATTCAAGCGCGGCCTCCGCCATTTCCTTGAACATCGGCCACAGCGACAGCGCCGACGCGTGCATCAGCCCCAGGTGCAAATCAGTGTGGGCGCCGTTGCCGCGACGGTCCACCAGGGCAGGCTTGGGCGACAGGTCGGCTTCATCGATCAGCGCATCGACGGCCATATCCGCCAGGCGATCCGCGAGGCTGAGTTCGTGCAGTTTGAGGGCGCGCATTTACCAGCTCCTGAATTTGGCGGGCGGGTTGTACAGGCCACCGGACCACTCCACCAGGTCGGCCACGCTTTTGGCGGCCAACAACTCGCGGGTGGCGTCGGTGCGGCGAATGCCCAAATCTTCGGGCAAGGCGATCAGGCCTTCGCGGCGCATGCGCGCGGTGTCCTTGGGGTTATGGCGCATGCCGATGGCGGTCACCCCGGCGACGGCGGCGATCATCGCCTGGCGCTCTTCCAGGGACCGCGCCTTGTACAGGTAGGCGATGCCTTCTTCGGTGAGCAGGTGGGTGACATCGTCGCCATAGATCATGATCGGCGCCAGGGGCATGCCGCTTTTACGCGCCACTTCCACGGCGTCGAGCGTGTCGACGAAGGTGGGCTTGCCGCCTTCCTGGAAGGTCTCGACCATCTGCACCACGAGCTTTTTGCCGCGCTCCAGCAGCGCGACCGGCGCATCGTCGTGACGCATATCCAGCCACGCCGGCGTGCCATGGCGGCGACCGCGCGGGTCGTGGCCCATGTTCGGCGCACCACCGAAACCGGCGAGGCGGCCACGGGTCACGGTGCTGGAATGGCCGTCGCCGTCGACTTGCAGGGTGGCGCCGATAAACAGGTCCACCGCGTATTGGCCGGCCAATTGGCAGAACATCCGATTGGAACGCATCGATCCGTCGCGGCCGGTGAAGAACACATCCGGGCGGGCGGCGATGTAGTTCTCCATGCCCAGTTCGGTGCCGAAGCAATGCACGCTTTCCACCCAACCGCTTTCGATGGCGGGGATCAGCGTGGGGTGCGGGTTGAGGGTCCAGTTGCGGCAGATCTTGCCCTTCAGGCCCAGGGATTCACCGTAGGTGGGCAGGATCAATTCGATGGCGGCGGTGTTGAAGCCGATACCGTGGTTGAGCGATTGCACATTGTGTTTTTCGTAAATGCCACGGATCGCCATCATCGCCATCAACACATGCACCGGCTTGATATGGCGCGGGTCGCGGGTGAACAGCGGCTCGATGTAGAACGGCTTGTCGGCCACCACCACAAAATCCACCCAACTGGCGGGGATGTCGACGCGGGGCAAATCGGTGACGTCGTCCACCAACTGGTTGACCTGCACGATTACGATGCCATCGCTGAACGCGGCGGGTTCGATCAGCGCGGGAGTGTCTTCGGTGCTGGCGCCAGTGTAGATATTGCCGGCACGGTCGGCCATGAAACCGGCGGAAAGTACGACGTTGGGAATCAGGTCCACCACCAGCCGTGCATAGAGTTCGATGTAGGTGTGGATCGCACCGATCTCCAGCAGGCCGTCTTCGAGCAACTGGCTGATGCGCAGGGATTGGGTGCCGGCGAAGGAAAAGTCGAGTTTGCGCGCGATGCCCTTTTCAAACAGGTCCAGATGCTCGGACCGCCCGACGCTGGGCATGATCATGTGCAAATCGTGGAGCTTGGCCGGGTCGGCCTTGGCCAGGGAGCGCGAGAGGAAGTCGGCTTGCTTTTGGTTGTTGCCTTCCAGTACAACGCGGTCGCCGGGAAGGATCAGCGCCTCAAGCGCCTCGACAATCCTGTCGCTGGGCAACACGGCCCCATCTGCGTATTTTTTGACCAGCCCGAGCCGCCGCTGCTTCTCGTCACGCCGCCGCGTCCAGCGCGAGTCGGGGGTTATTGTTGTTGTCATGGTCGCTCCACGGGTTGCTGTCGTGGGCTGTACCTTAGGAGTGATTCGGGGGGCCATCAATCAAGCTGGGCGGTGGATCGTTACGGCTGGAGTAATGGAGCATCAGCAAACGCTGAGCCGAGCCCAGTGAAGATCAAAAATGTGGGAGGGGGCTTGCCCCCGATGGCCATAAGTATCTACACAACTTCAGTAGGATAACGCGTAGCAGCTGTCGAGCCTTGGCGAGGCTGCGTTAGCCGCGCCGCTGTCCCACCGCCCACCCACGCGGCCCCAGG
>NZ_JBFMHW010000034.1:0-57884 GCF_040754745.1 Pseudomonas sp. SB113 | reverse complement strand
GCCCCAAAACAGCCGCTATGGAGTTTCTGATACACCGCATTCTGCTTTACTGGGGCTGCTACGCGGCCCAACGCGGGACAAGCCCGCTCGCCACAGGGAGATTTGTCAGGGGCTGAAAAGTTGTGTAGATACCCATGCCCCGATAGCGGTGTATCAGCGACAGATAAGCTGACTGACCCACCCTCTATCGCGAGCAAGCCCCCTCCCACAGTTGATTCGTGGTGCTTTCAGCGCTTGCGAGCCCCTTGCCCCACTATCGTTTTACTGGCATTGTTTGCGCAATTGGTAATTCTTCCCATTTGAGACTCTTTTGCGCATGCATGACATTCCGGCCGCGCTGGGCGATTCAGTGCGTCAGCAGACCCTTACGGCGATGTACAGCGAGCACCACGGCTGGTTGCATGGCTGGCTGCGCCGAAAACTGGGGTGTTCCCAGCACGCCGCCGACCTGGCCCACGATGCCTTCATCCGTGTGCTGATGCTCGCCGAGCCGCAAAATATCAAGGAACCCCGGGCCTTCCTGGCCACCACGGCAGGGCGTTTGCTGATCGATGGCGCCCGGCGTCGACGCATTGAGAAAGCCTACATGGAAGCCCTGGTGATCCAGAGCGAGGACGCCGGCATGCCCGACCCGGCCGCGATCCATGTCGCCCTGCAAGCCCTGGAACGCATCGCCGAAATGCTTGCCGGCTTGCCCGCCAAGGCCCGCGAAGCCTTCCTGTTGAGTCGCCTCGACGGGCTGACCTACAGCGAAATCGCCACGCGCCTGGACGTGTCTGCCAGTACCGTCAAAAACTACATCTCCAGTGCCCTGGTGCACTGCTACCACAGCCTGCACGCAGCAGACCCGCTGGCATGAGTTCTGAACAGATCATCCAGCAAGCGGCGAATTGGCTGACCCGCCTGCACGACGAAGAGGTCAGCGACGCCGAGCGCCAAGCCTTCAACGCCTGGTGCCAGGCAGACCCTCGCCACGGCGTTGCTATCGAACGCATGCGCTCGCTGTGGGGCAGCCTCGACACCTTGCCCGCACAACCCGCACGCCTTGCCCTGAACCGCGCGTTTGCGCCGCGACGCGCACGCGGTGCACAGGTGATGGGTGTGCTCGGCATCGTGCTGTGCGGCTGGCTGGGCCTTGAGCACCTGCCGGTATGGATGGCCGACCAACGCACCGGCGTGGGCGAGCGCCGTCAGATCGCCCTCGAAGACGGCAGCCAGTTGCAGCTCAACAGCAACTCGGCGGTGGACGTGAAATTCGACGGTCACCAACGGGTGATCGAACTGCTGCAAGGCGAACTCTGGGTTGACGTGGCCAAGGACGTGCAACGGCCCTTCGTGGTGCGCACCGACCAAGGCACGGCGACCGCCCTGGGCACGCGTTACCTGGTCAAGCGTGCGCCAGACGGCACGACGGTGGTGACGGTGATCGAGTCCACCGTGGCGGTCGAAGGTGATGCCCGCGAAGGCGTCAAGGTCAGCGCCGGCCAGCGGTCGATCCTCGACCATGGCCGCGCCCAGCCACCCGAGGCCATCGGCAACGCCGACCCGGACGCCTGGACCCGTGGCCTGCTCAGGGTCAACGACCAACCGCTGAGCGAGGTGTTGCAAACCCTGGCCAGCTACCGCCACGGCCTGCTGCGCTTCGACCCCCAGGCCCTGCAGAACCTGCGGGTGACGGGGGTGTTCAAGCTGGATGACACGGCGGCGGCGCTGTCGACCCTGGCGGATAACCTGCCGATCCAGGTGGAGTACTTCACCGACCTGCTGGTGGTGGTCAAGCCACGCTGAGGCCTCTCCCCGCATATCCACCATCACACAAATCCGTAGCAGCTGCCGAGCGCAAGCGAGGCTGCGTTGGCGGTGTGTCAGGCATAACGCAAACGCAGCCTCGCTTGCGCTCGGCAGCTGCTACGGGGGGCGCGATGGGTGGCTACGTGCGTTCAGTCATTGCCTTGGCGCAGGCGCTTGTACAGGGTGTTGCGGCTCACCCCCAGCTCCCGCGCCAGGTGGGAAATGTTCCCACCGGCCGCCTTCAATCGCTGGCTCAGGTCGATGCTGTCATCCGGGTACTCATTGGCGGGCAGCGGTGCCGTCACTTTCAAATCGACAAAAAAATCATCCGGCAGATGCTCCGGGCGAATCGGCTGTTCCTCGGCCATCGCCAGCGCCACCTGCAGCACGCTGCTCACCTGGCGCAGGTTGCCCGGCCATGGGTGCTGTTCGAACAGCGCCAGCACCTCGGCACTGAGCCCGGCCCATTGGCTTGGCTCACGGTGTTGCTGCCACAACTGCTGGAACAGCGCCCGCTTGTCGCTGCGTTCGCGTAATGGCGGCAATTCAAGGGTCAGGCCGCCGATGCGGTAGTACAAATCCTCGCGAAAACGCCCGGCCTGGACCCGCTCGCGCAGGGCCCGGTTAGTGGCCGAGATGATGCGCAAATCCACCGGGAACAACTCGCTGCTGCCCACCGGTTGCACGCAACGCTCCTGCAATACCCGTAGCAGGCGCGCTTGCGTCGGCAGCGGCATATCGCCGATTTCATCGAGGAACAGCGTGCCCTTGTCGGCCTTGCGGATCAGGCCGATGCTGCCTTTCTGGTTGGCGCCGGTAAACGCGCCTTTTTCGTAGCCGAACAGTTCCGATTCCACCAGCTCCGCGGGAATCGCCGCACAATTCACTGCGATAAAGGCCTGCTGGCTGCGGGAACTGGCCTGGTGCAGGGCCTTGACGAAGACTTCCTTGCCCACGCCGGTTTCACCGTGGATCAGCAGCGGGATGTCCTTTTCCAACAAACGCTCGGCCTGGCGCACGGCTTTTTCCACGCGCACATCGCCAAAGTGCAAGGTCTTCAAGCCAATCGCAGCGGGCTTTGGCGCAACGGGCTCACTGAACACCCGCGCCTGCACCGGCATCTGCTTCGGCCGTTTCAGCAGGCACTGGAAGCGATTGCGCCCCGCCGCCTGCAACGAAAAGGGCAGGCCCTCCGGCTGATTGAGCAACTCCAGCAGCGACACCTTGAACAAACTGTCGATCATCACCCGCGACAGACTGATGCCCAGCAAATTGTCGGCCCGACGGTTGGCCGAGAGCACCTGGCCGCTCTCGTCAAAGATCAGCAGCCCGGCCCATTGGCTGTCGAGGTTGCTCAGGCCGGTGTTGAACGTCAGTTGGAAGTGTTCACCGCGAAACAGGTTGAGGATCAGCCGGTTTTCCACGGTCTGGCTCATCATCTTGACCATGCCCAAGGTGTGGGAGGGCGGCAGGTAGCTGTCGCTGGACACATCCAGCACCGCGATGATTTCGCGCTGGGCATCGAAGATCGGCGCCGCCGAGCCGGTCATGAAGCGGTTGGCCTTGAGGAAGTGTTCGTCATGCTCGATATGCACCGCCTGGGCGCAGGCCAGTGCGGTGCCGATGGCGTTGGTGCCGCTGGAGCGTTCCATCCAACTGGCGCCGGCGCTGAAGCCACGGGCCAGCTTGGGCTCGATAAAGCGCTGGGTGCCCCAACTGGTCAACACCTGGCCCTGATTGTCGGCGAGCATGATCAGGCAGTTGGAATTGCTCAGGATATTTTCGTAATAGGGCAGGACTTCCTGGTGCGTGGTCTGCACCAGGGAATGCTGGCTTTCCAGCAATTGGCTGATGCCCTCGGCGGGCAGTTGATCGAAGCTGGGCGTGCTCTGGTGGTCCAGGCCGAAGGCGCGGCAACGGCGCCAGGATTCCTGGATAAGGGTGTCGTGAGCCAGGGGTTCGGCCATGGGGCGACCTTCTTTTTATTGTTTTGGGGTCTTGCACAATCCAGCGGATGTAACCAGATCAATCGGGTTCAAAGAGTGTTGTTCAGAACTGTTCATTGTCAACCCCCGGATTGTTCAGTTGTTCAGCCCGACCTGTTCATTTCTGTTCGCTCCTGAACATCCCGTTCAGCTCATTGCCTTATGGATCAAGCACCTGCCATTTTTGGCACGAAACTCGCTCTGACGACTGGCCAGATTCATTCCAATAATAAAAAGGTCGTGTCATGTCATTGACCCTGGAACATGTCTCCCGCGTCGTCGAAGGCCAAACCTGGATCGACGATGCCAACCTGCGCTTCGAAGCCGGTTCCTTCAACGTCTTGCTTGGCCGCACCCTGTCCGGCAAGACCAGCCTGATGCGCCTGATGGCTGGCCTGGACAAGCCCGACAGCGGCCGCATCCTGATGAACGGCGTGGACGTCACGCAAAAGCCGGTGCGCCTGCGCAACGTGTCGATGGTGTATCAGCAGTTCATCAACTACCCGACCATGACCGTGTTCGAAAACATCGCCTCGCCGTTGCGCCAGGCCGGTGTATCCAACGAGCTGATCCAGAGCAAAGTGCTGGAAACCGCAAAGATGCTGCGCATCGAGAAATTCCTGCAGCGCCACCCGTTGGAATTGTCCGGTGGCCAGCAGCAACGCACGGCCATGGCCCGGGCCTTGGTCAAAGACGCCGAACTGATCCTGTTCGACGAGCCGCTGGTGAACCTGGACTACAAACTGCGCGAAGAGCTGCGTCAGGAAATGCGCGAGCTGTTCAAGGCGCGGCATACCATTGCCATCTACGCCACCACCGAGCCCAACGAGGCCCTGGCCCTGGGCGGCACCACTACCATTCTTCATGAAGGCCGGGTGATCCAGAGCGGCAAGGCTGCCGAGGTCTATCACCAGCCACAAACCGTGTTGGCCGCCGAGCTGTTTTCCGAGCCGCCGATCAACTTGATGCCGGGGCGTATCAGCGGTAACGAGGTGAGCTTCGCCAATTTCGTGCACTTCCCGCTGAACGTCGACCTGCGCCCCATCGGCGAAGGCGAGTTCCGCTTCGGCGTGCGCCCCAGCCATATCAGCCTGGTGCCGAGCAACGATGACGACCTGGAACTGGCCGTGACCGTGGAAGTCGCCGAGATCAGCGGCTCGGAAACCTTCCTGCATGTGCGCAGCGAACATTTCCTGCTGGTGCTGCACCTGCCGGGGGTACATGAGTACGACGTCGACGCGCCGATCAGAGTGTATATCCCCACCCATAAACTGTTTGTGTTCGATGGCCAGGGCCGTTTGGTCCAGGCCCCCGGGCGTCGCGTCGCGAGGGTTGCCTGATGGCCGAGATCCATTTGCAGAACCTGGCGCACAGCTACAGCCCTACACCGAACGGGCCTGAGGACTACGCGATCCGGGAAATGAACCACATCTGGGAGCAGGGCGGTGCCTACGCCTTGCTCGGGCCGTCGGGCTGCGGCAAGTCGACCCTGCTCAATATTATCTCCGGCCTGCTGAGCCCGTCCGAAGGCCAGGTGCTGTTCGACACCCAGGTGGTCAACGACCTCACCCCGGAAAAACGCAACATCGCCCAGGTGTTCCAGTTCCCGGTGGTGTACGACACCATGACCGTGTTCGATAACCTGGCCTTTCCCCTGCGGAACCAGGGTATGGCCGAGGCGAAAATTCACAGCAAGGTGCAGGAAATTGCCGAAGTCCTCGACCTGCAAACCCTGCTGAGCAAAAAGGCGCGCAACCTTACTGCCGACGAAAAACAGAAAGTCTCCATGGGCCGTGGCCTGGTGCGTGACGATGTGTCGGCAATCCTTTTCGACGAACCGCTGACGGTGATCGACCCGCACCTGAAATGGAAGCTGCGGCGCAAGCTCAAGCAGATTCACGAGCAGTTCAATATCACCATGGTCTACGTCACCCATGACCAGCTCGAGGCCTCGACCTTCGCCGACAAGATCGCGGTGATGTACGGCGGGCAGATCGTGCAGTTCGGCACGCCCCGTGAGTTGTTCGAACGGCCAAGCCACACCTTTGTCGGCTATTTCATCGGCAGCCCTGGGATGAATCTGATCGAAGTGCAGGCCGAGGCCGGCGGTGTGCGGTTTGCCAGCACGCTTCTGCCGTTATCCGAGGCTTTGCAACAACGCATCGCCGGCACCGACTACAAGAAGCTGCAGGTGGGCATCCGCCCGGAATTTATCCACGTCTGGGACGAGTACAACCCTGACGCCCTGCAGGCCGATGTCACTCACCTCGAAGACCTCGGCACCTACAAGATCATGACCCTCAACCTCGACGGCGCCACGCTGAAGATACGCCTGGCCGAAGACAAACCGGTGCCGGAGGGCAAGGCCTGTATCAGCTTCCCCGCGCAGTGGCTGATGGTGTATGCCGACGACTACCTGCTGGAGGTGCTGCCATGAACAAGGTGCAGAACAACAAAGCCTGGTGGCTGGTGCTGCCGGTGTTCCTGCTGGTGGCGTTCAGCGCGGTGATCCCGATGATGACCGTGGTCAACTATTCGGTGCAGGACATCTTCGACCAGTCCAGCCGTTACTTCGTCGGCGCCGACTGGTACAAACAGGTGCTGCTCGACCCGCGCCTGCATGACTCGCTGCTGCGCCAGTTCATCTATTCGGCCTGCGTGCTGCTGATCGAAATCCCCCTGGGCATCGCCATCGCCCTGACCATGCCGACCAAGGGCCGCTGGTCGTCGCTGGTGCTGATCATCCTCGCCATTCCGCTGCTGATTCCGTGGAACGTGGTGGGCACCATCTGGCAGATCTTCGGCCGCGCCGATATCGGCCTGTTGGGCTACAGCCTCAACGCCCTGGGCATCAGCTACAACTACGCGGCCAACACCATGGACGCCTGGGTCACAGTGCTGGTGATGGATGTGTGGCACTGGACCTCGCTGGTGGCGCTGCTGTGCTACTCCGGGCTGCGGGCCATCCCGGATGTGTACTACCAGGCGGCGCGTATCGATCGGGCTTCGGCGTGGGCGGTGTTCCGACATATCCAGTTGCCGAAGATGAAAAGCGTGCTGCTGATCGCGGTGATGCTGCGCTTCATGGACAGCTTCATGATCTACACCGAACCCTTCGTCCTCACGGGCGGGGGGCCGGGTAATGCCACCACCTTCCTCAGTCAGACGCTGACCCAGATGGCCGTAGGCCAATTCGACCTGGGCCCGGCGGCGGCGTTTTCCCTGGTGTATTTCCTGATCATCCTGTTGGTGTCCTGGCTGTTCTACACCGCCATGACCCACTCCGACGCCAACCGCTGAGGCCGCCAACATGAGCAAGCGCAAGGTTATTCCGCTGCTGATCTACATCCTGTTCCTGCTGGTGCCGATCTACTGGCTGCTGAACATGTCCTTCAAGAGCAACACCGAAATCCTCGGCGGGCTGACCCTGTTTCCGCAGGATTTCACCCTGGCCAACTACAAGGTGATCTTCACCGACCCGAGCTGGTACACCGGTTACCTCAACTCGCTGTACTACGTGAGCCTGAACACGGTGATTTCCCTGAGCGTGGCGTTGCCGGCAGCCTATGCCTTCTCGCGCTACCGCTTCCTGGGTGACAAGCACCTGTTTTTCTGGCTGCTGACCAACCGCATGGCGCCACCCGCAGTGTTCCTGCTGCCGTTTTTCCAGCTGTATTCGTCCATCGGCCTGTTCGATACGCACATCGCCGTGGCCCTGGCCCACTGCCTGTTCAACGTACCGCTGGCGGTGTGGATCCTGGAGGGCTTCATGTCCGGGGTGCCCAAGGAAATCGACGAAACTGCCTACATCGACGGCTACAGTTTTCCCAAGTTCTTCGTGAAGATTTTTATCCCGTTGATCGGCTCCGGCATCGGTGTGACGGCGTTTTTCTGCTTCATGTTTTCCTGGGTCGAGTTGCTGCTGGCGCGTACCCTGACCTCGGTCAACGCCAAGCCTATCGCGGCGGTGATGACCCGCACGGTGTCGGCGTCGGGGATCGATTGGGGCGTGCTGGCAGCGGCGGGGGTGTTGACCATCCTGCCCGGCATGCTGGTGATCTGGTTTGTTCGCAACCACGTGGCCAAGGGCTTTGCCCTGGGCCGGGTCTGAGGAGTCGATGATGGAATGGATGGCCTGGACCACCCCCACTGCACTGTTCTTTGGCGGCATTGCCCTGATTCTGGCGGGCATGACCACCTGGGAGCTGCGCTCGCCGAGCATCCCTCGGCGCGGCTTGCTACCGATCAGCACCACCCGTGGTGATCGCTTGTTTATCGGTCTTCTCGGCAGCGCCTACCTGCATTTGCTGGTGATCGGCGTTACCGACTGGAGCATCTGGGTAGCGTCCGCGCTCTCCCTGGTATGGCTGTTGAGTGTGATGCGTTGGGGCTAGTGCCCTTATGAATAAACAACCAGGAGGTCTCTATGTTGAATAAAAACAATAAGCTGCGACATAGCATTTCATTGGCCGCCGTACTGGCCCTCAGCGGTTTGAGCGCCACGGCCTGGGCCGATGCGTACGAAGATGCCGCGAAAAAATGGATCGGCAGCGAGTTCAAACCGTCCACGCTCACCGAAGCCCAGCAGCTCGAAGAGTTGAAGTGGTTTATCAAGGCGGCGGAACCGTTTCGTGGGATGAAGATCAACGTGGTGTCGGAAACCCTCACCACCCACGAGTACGAGTCCAAGGTGCTGGCCAAGGCCTTCAGTGAAATCACCGGCATCAAGCTGACCCACGACCTGCTGCAGGAAGGCGACGTGGTGGAGAAGCTGCAGACCCAGATGCAGTCCGACAAGAATATCTATGACGGCTGGGTCAACGATTCCGACTTGATCGGTACGCACTTTCGCTATGGCAAGACCGAATCCATTACCGACCTGATGGCCAACGAAGGCAAGGCCTTCACCTCGCCCACCCTGGATATCAAGGACTTTATCGGCATCTCCTTCACCACCGCGCCGGACGGCAAGGTCTACCAACTGCCCGACCAGCAATTCGCCAACCTCTATTGGTTCCGCGCCGACTGGTTCGAGCGTCCGGAGCTGAAAGCCAAGTTCAAGGAAAAATACGGCTATGAGCTGGGCGTGCCGGTGAACTGGTCGGCCTACGAAGACATCGCCAAATTCTTCAGTGAAGACGTCAAGGAAATCGACGGCAAGCGCATCTATGGGCACATGGACTACGGCAAGAAAGACCCGTCCCTGGGCTGGCGTTTCACCGATGCCTGGTTCTCCATGGCCGGTGGCGGCGACAAGGGCCTGCCCAACGGTTTGCCGGTGGACGAGTGGGGCATCCGCGTGGAGGACTGCCACCCGGTGGGCTCCAGCGTGACCCGTGGCGGTGACACCAACGGCCCTGCCGCGGTGTTCGCCACGCAGAAATACGTGGACTGGATGAAAGCCTACGCGCCACCGGAAGCGGCGGGCATGACCTTCTCCGAATCCGGCCCGGTGCCGTCCCAGGGCAACATCGCCCAGCAGATCTTCTGGTACACCGCGTTTACCGCCGATATGACCAAGCCGGGCCTGCCGGTGGTGAACGCCGACGGCACGCCGAAGTGGCGCATGGCGCCGTCGCCGGTCGGGCCGTATTGGGAAAAGGGCATGAAGAAGGGGTATCAGGACGTGGGTTCCTGGACGTTCCTCAAGTCGACGCCGGAGAAGCAGAAACTCGCGGCCTGGCTGTATGCGCAGTTCGTGACCTCGAAAACCGTGTCGCTGAAGAAAACCATCGTCGGCCTGACGCCGATTCGTGAGTCCGACATCAACTCACAGGCCATGACCGACATGGCGCCGAAACTCGGTGGCCTGGTGGAGTTCTACCGCAGCCCGGCGCGGGTCGAGTGGACCCCGACCGGCACCAACGTGCCGGACTACCCGCGCCTGGCGCAACTGTGGTGGAGCAACATCGCCGCCGCCGCCAGCGGCGAGAAAACCCCGCAACAGGCCCTCGACAACCTGGCCAAGGAGCAGGACGCGATCATGACGCGCCTGGAACGCTCCAAGGTGCAGCCGGTATGCGGCCCGAAAATGAACCCCGAGCGTGACGCGCAATACTGGTTCGACCAGCCGGGCGCGCCGAAACCGAAACTGGCCAACGAGAAACCAAAAGGCGAAACCGTGGCCTACGGCGACCTGCTCAAGCAGTGGGAGGCAGCGCGTAAGTAAACGTCCCCGGGCGTGGAACACAAAACGGCACCCAGGTGCCGTTTTGTTTTGTTGCAAACATAAAGCTGCTGCGCGCGTTAGTCAGGCAATCCTGAGTATGGGTAGCTTACTCTCGTGGAGGCCTTCGGGCCGACCATGTCGTTGGCTTTGACCGAGTACATATCCGTTGCTGCGGTAACGGCTGCCTATGGTTCCGCTCTTACAGCGGGTCACTTTTGGAAAGACCCAAAAGTAACCAAAAGGTCTTCGCCCCAACACTCGGCACCTCGCCTAGGCTCGGTGTGCCCTCACTCCGGCTTTGGAGCGTGGGCCGCCGCGATGGGCCATCCATGGCCCAGCGCGGCTAACCCGGCGTCCTGCCGGGTTACCCACGCTCCAAAGCCTGCGTTCGGCCAGCGTGTTTGACGGGGCGATTTGAGATCAAAAGCCAAAGCGCGGCGGCCTTAGAGCCGACCGGAGTTGGGTCTGGTGTACTGGGTTAAAAATGTGGGAGGGGGCTTGCCCCCGATAGCGATGAGTCAGTCAACCCAAGTATCACTGACCCACCCTCATCGGGGGCAAGTCGAATCGTCGCACCGCCCCTCCCACATTTGGATCTCCATCCAGCAGGTAGACCTCAGCCTGCTTTTGCTCTGCTTTTGCTCTGGCTTTTGATCTTGATCCTAGGCGCCCCGTTAACCACGCTGGCCGAACGCAGGCTTGAATCCGTGGGTAACCCGGCAGGACGCCGGGTTAGCCGTCCTGGGCCAAGGATGGCCCATGACGGCGGCCCACGGATTCAAGCCTTCGTTCGGGCATACCGAGCCTAGGCGAGGTACCGAGTGGTGGGGCAAGAGCCCTTTGGTTACTTTGGGGCTCTTTTCCAAAGTGACCCGCCGTAAGGGCGGAACCAATATCAGCCGTTACCGCAGCAACGGATATGTACTCGATAAAACCCAACGACATGGTCGGCCCAAAGGCCGCCACGGAACCAACCTCCCTCACCACAGCGAGATTTTTCAGCCTGAAAGACAGACTCGCTAGCCAGCGCTGCAACAACCCCCTGTTCCGTAAACCACCGCTGATCCTTCAGCAACAAGGCTCCAGGACTGCCAAGCCTGTCACCCACCGGTCATAAACCAGACGGAAGGCACCTAAGTCGCCTCAAGTTGCGAGGTACCGAGCAGATAATAACTAAGTCACCTACATCCGCAACAACGTTCAAGGATCGAACTCATGCCCCAGCGCCATTCCAGCAGCATGCCTCTTCCCGTTTATCCACGTTTTCGCTGGTTCGCTTTGATCCCGGTCGTGCCTGCCGTTTTGTGGATACTCGTGCAATCAACCTCGCCGGCCAATCTGTTGGCCTGCACAGTACTGGTGCTGATCGGCATCGGTGCCTGTGCCTGGAGCGCGGGTTCGCAGCGCAACGCCATGCTGCGAGCGATTGCGCGGGCGCAGGCGGATCAGTCAGAGGTGGACGCGGCGCACAACGGCATGGCCTCTCGTGCACAGCTCGATGAGGTATTGCTGGGCGCCATGCCGATCTGGGCCAAGCAGGTGGAAAGCTCGCGGCATCAGACCGAAGAAGCGATTGTGAGCCTGGCCAACCGTTTCACCGGGATCGCCGCACGATTGCAGGAAACGGTACAAGCCTCGCAGCACGCGGCCGGCGAACTGGATGGGCAGGCCGCCGACGGCGCGCTCGAGGTGCTGGCCCGCAGTGACAGCGAGCTGAGCCAGGTGATCAATTCGCTCAAGGCCACTCAAACCAGCCGTGACCAGACCCTGGCCCAGGTCCGCAGCCTTACCGCCTACACCGGCGAACTGCGCACCATGGCCGCCGATGTGGCGGCGATTGCCGCACAAACCAACCTGCTGGCCCTCAACGCAGCCATCGAGGCGGCGCGGGCCGGTGAGGCCGGGCGCGGCTTCGCGGTGGTGGCCGATGCGGTGCGCAGCCTGTCGAGCAAATCCAGTGAAACCGGCCAGCAGATGTCGGCCAAGGTCGACATCATCAATAACGCCATTACTCAATTGGTGCAGGCCGCGTCCAGCAATGCCGACCAGGACAGTCATTCAGTGGCCGAGTCCGAAAACAGTATTCAAGTGGTGCTCGAACGCTTCCAGAACATCACCGGGCGTTTGGCCGAATCCGCTGACCTGCTCAAGCAGGAAAGCTACGGCATCCGGGATGAGATGACTGAGGTGTTGGTCAACCTGCAGTTCCAGGACCGGGTCAGCCAGATCCTCAGCCACGTGCGAGACAACATGCACGCCCTGCATGACCACCTCCTGCAGGCCAGCCAGGCCCCGGACCAGGCGGTGGCCGTCGACGCCCGCCAATGGCTGGCGCGCATGGAAGCCACCTATGCCACCGACGAGCAACGGCGCCTCCATCGTGGCGAAGCGGCCGTGCAGCAGAATTCTCAAGACATTACTTTCTTTTAGGAGCACATCATGGCGAAGAATGTATTAGTGGTCGACGACTCCAGCAGCGTGCGGCAGGTGGTCGGCATTGCCTTGAAAAGCGCCGGTTACGACGTTATCGAGGCCAGCGACGGCAAGGATGCCCTGGGTAAGCTGACCGGGCAGAAAGTGCACCTGATCATCAGCGACGTGAACATGCCCAACATGGACGGCATCACCTTCGTCAAGGAGGTCAAGAAGCTGGCCAACTACAAGTTCACCCCGATCATCATGCTGACCACCGAATCCCAGGAGTCGAAGAAGGCCGAGGGCCAGGCCGCCGGCGCCAAGGCGTGGGTGGTCAAGCCGTTCCAGCCGGCGCAGATGTTGGCAGCGGTGTCTAAACTGATCCTGCCCTGATCCCCGGCGCCAGGGAGGCTCCCATGCCGATAAGCACTGAAACAGTCGACGACACTGCCCGCGTGTGCATTGACGGCGAGCTTACGATCTACACCGTAGCGGAACTGGCGGGTGCGTTGCTGCCGCAGATAGGCGCGGCACCCCGCCTGGAGTTGGACCTGTCGCAGGTCACGGAAATGGATGGCGCCGGCCTGCAGTTGCTCGCCGTCATCGGGCGTGAAGCCGGCATCGCCGGTACAGCCTTGAGCGTGACCGGCCAGAGCCAGGTGGTTATGCAGGCGCTCCAACTGTGTCGCAGCGCGGCTTCATAGTCAGCGCTTCCCACGTTTTTTGATCGACAAGGAAAGTCCCGGTGAGCATCAATCTCGATCAGGCACAGCAGACATTTATCGTAGAGGCGCGCGAGCTGTTGCAGGCCATGGAGCAATCCCTGCTGCAACTGGAAAGCGAGCCCGGCGACCAGGATGCCATCGGCGCGATTTTCCGCGCCGCGCACACCATCAAGGGTTCGGCGGGCCTTTTCGGTCTGGCGTCGATCGTGGGGTTCACGCATATCGTCGAAGACGTGCTTGACCGCCTGCGCGAAGGCAATGTGGCGGTGGACGCCGCATTGATCGCGCTGCTGCTCAAGTGCGGCGACCACATGCTCGAACTGGTCGAAGTGGTCGCCAACCGCGGTGAGGTGCCGACGCCTGCCGCGCTGGAGCGCGGTGAGGCATTGCGCGAGGCACTGAGTGCCTATCAGCCGATGCGAACCGCCACTGCCAGCGTCGAAACCGTCGAGGTGGCCGACGACGCGGCGGTCGAAGTGCTCTGGCACATCTCCCTGCGCTTCGGCGTGGACGTGTTCCGTAATGGCATGGACCCACTGTCATTCCTGCGCTACCTCGAGACCTTGGGGCAGGTGATGCAGGTCCTCACCCTGACCGATAGCATCCCGCCAATCGACAGCTGGGACCCGGAAAGCTGCTACCTGGGGTTCGAGATCGAGCTGCGCTCCACGGCCAGCCACGCCACCCTCAACGAAGTGTTCGACTTCGTGCGTGACGACTGTGAAGTGCACATCAGTGCTGTCGACGAAACGCCCGACAACACGGCGGCCATGGCTGACGACCGGGGCACGCAGGCAGAGCCCGGCCTTGTGAGCGCCGCACCGCAGCGTCCGGCAGCCAGCGAGGCGAAAAATCGCGACGGCAATTACGTGCGCGTCAACGCCGACAAGCTCGACGAGTTGATCAACCTGGTCGGCGAGCTGGTCATCGCCAGCGCCGGCGCGAACCTGCTGGCCCGTTCCAGTAACAACGACCCCTTGCAAGAGGCCGCCTCGACGGTATCGGGGCTGGTCGAAGAGATCCTCGATGGCGCCCTGCATTTGCGCATGATCCCCATCGGCGACACGTTCAACCGCTTCCGCCGCGTGGTGCGCGATATCAGTCAGGAGCTGGGCAAGGACATCGAACTGATCATCAGCGGCGCGGAAACCGAACTGGACAAGACCGTGGTCGAGAAGATCGGCGATCCGCTGATGCACCTGCTGCGCAACGCCATGGACCACGGTATCGAAAGCGCCGATGCGCGGCGTGCGGCCGGCAAGTCGGCCAAGGGCCATCTGAGTCTCAATGCCTACCATGACTCGGGGAGCATCGTCATCGAGATCGCCGACGACGGCGCCGGGCTCAACCGCGAACGCATCCTGCAAAAGGCCCAGGAACGCGGGCTGGTGGCCAGCGGCGCGGTGCTCACCGACCAGGAGATCTATAACCTGATCTTCGAGGCGGGGTTCTCCACCGCCGAGGCGGTGACCAACCTGTCCGGGCGCGGCGTCGGCATGGACGTGGTCAAGCGCAATATCACCTTGTTGCGCGGCACCGTCGACCTCGACAGCCGTCCCGGCCAGGGCACCGTGGTGCGCATTCGCCTGCCGCTGACCCTGGCGATCATCAATGGGTTCCTGGTCGGCATCGACCAATCCACCTACGTGATTCCGCTGGACATGGTCCAGGAATGTATCGAGCTGGATCAACACCAGCGCCAGTCCAGCCGCGACACGGGCTATCTGGACCTGCGTGGCGAGGTGTTGCCGCTGGTGCACCTGCGTGACCACTTCAGCCATGAGGGCCCCGTGGCCCGACGCCAGAATGTGGTGGTGGTGCGCTACGCCGAGCATAAGGCCGGGCTGGTGGTGGATGACCTGCTCGGTGAGTTCCAGACCGTGATCAAACCCCTGGGCAAGTTGTTTGGCGCACTGCGTGGCATCAGCGGCTCGACCATATTGGGCAGCGGCGCGGTGGCCCTGATCCTGGATGTACCGGCACTGCTCAACCAAATCGTACAACTGGAAGCCCGCACGCCCCAGGCGCCTCAATCGCCGTCGGTCGTCGCTCGCTGACGTCTTTGCAATTCCATGGAGGTTCCCCCGATGAAATGGTTCTACGATCTAAAAATTTCCACCAAGTTGATCTGCTCATTCCTGGTGGTTTTGGCGCTCACTGCGGGCATGGGCGGCTTCGCCATCCTTCAGCTCGGTGCCGTGAACCAGGCCGCCCAGGACATCAAGGGCAACTGGATGCCCTCCATGCGCGCAGCAGCCGGCATGCGTTTTTTTGCCGCCAGCTATCGCTTGAAAGAAAATCGCCACATCGGTACCGATATTGCCGAGGAAAAGGCCCAGGCCGAACGCGAAGCCGCCGAAGTGCGCCAACAGTTCGAAACCCGCATGGGTACCTACGAGCAATTGCTGTCGAATGATGAAGATCGGCAGCTCCTGACCAGCGTCAAAAGCGCTTGGGACGCCTACCTTGCAAGCAGCAAGCAGGTGCTTGAGTTTTCCCGGCAGAACCAGGAAGACCAGGCGCGCGGTTTGCTCAGGGGAGAGTCCAAGGGGCATTTCGATGAGATGACCGCCCGCCTGCAGAAAATGGTCGAGCTCAATGACGCCGGTGCGACTGCTGCGGGTGACAAGGGCTCGGCGCTGTATGAAAGCGCCCGCCTGTCGATCATCGCGGTACTGGTCGCGGCCCTGTTGATCGGCCTGGGCCTGGCGATATTCATCGCACGGATCATTTCCCGTCCGTTGCGCCAGGCCGCGAGCGCCGCCGAGCAATTGGCCGAAGGCAACCTTAACGCGCACATCGAGCCCGGAGGGAAAGATGAAACCGGCATGGTGCTCAACGCCATGCGCAACATGGTCGGCAAGCTGGCACATATCATCGGTGAAGTGCGCAATGCCGCCGATAACCTGGCCAGTGCCTCCGAGGAGGTCAGCGCCACCGCGCAATCGATGAGCCAGGCCACCAGTGAACAGGCCGCCAGCGTCGAGGAAACCAGTGCGTCGGTCGAGCAGATGAGCGCCAGCATCAACCAGAACACCGAAAACGCCAAGGTCACCGATGGCATGGCCAGCAAGGCCGCCAAGGAAGCCACCGAGGGCGGCGAATCGGTCCAGCAGACGGTGGTGGCGATGAAGAAAATCGCCCAGCGCATCAGCATCATCGATGACATCGCCTACCAGACCAATCTGCTCGCGCTCAATGCCGCCATCGAGGCCGCTCGGGCCGGCGAGCACGGCAAGGGGTTCGCCGTGGTAGCCGCCGAAGTGCGCAAGCTGGCCGAACGCAGCCAGGTAGCCGCCCAGGAAATCGGTGAACTGTCCTCCAGCAGCGTGGACATGGCCGAGAAAGCCGGCAAGTTGCTCGACGAAATGGTGCCTTCCATCAACAAGACGTCCGACCTTGTGCAGGAAATCAGCGCCGCGTCCGAGGAACAGGCCGCCGGTGTCGCGCAGATCAACACGGCGATGACCCAGCTCAACCAGGTGACCCAGCAAAATGCCTCGAGCAGCGAGGAACTGGCGGCCACGGCCGAAGAAATGAGCAGCCAGGCCGAGCAACTGCAACAGGCCATGAGCTTCTTCGTGCTGGATTCAGCGCCCAAGGCCGCGGTTCAAAACAGCAGCGTGGACAGCCCTGGCAGCAAGCCCAACCGTCAGGTGCCACGTCCAAAACCACCGGCGCAGCGCAAGGCGTTCGCCTACACCATGGCCAGTGCCCCGGACGAAGCGGATTTCACCCGCTTCTGATCGCACGATCAATACGGCCTACTAGGGAGAGTGACATGGGCGCAGTAATGACGACTCGGCAGACCGCGGTGGCGGTAGATGAGGATGCGCAGTACCTGACCTTCATGCTCGGCGGCGAAATGTTCGCCATCGGCATTCTGGGGATCAAGGAAATTATCGAATACGGCAGCCTGACCGTGGTGCCGATGATGCCCGCTTTCGTGCGCGGGGTGATCAACCTGCGCGGCGCGGTGGTGCCGGTGGTGGACCTGTCGGCACGCTTTGGGCGGGCCAACTCGGCGATCACTCGGCGCTCCTGCGTGGTCATCATCGAAGCGCGTAGCGAAAATGGCCAGCCCCAGGACATCGGGCTGCTGGTCGATACGGTGTCTGCCGTGCAAGAAATCCCGGCCACGCAAATCGAGCCGCCGCCCAGTTTCGGCGCGCGCATTCGCGCTGATTTCATCAGCGGCATGGCCAAGGTCGACGGCAAGTTCGTGATCGTGCTGGAGGTGGACAAGGTGCTGTCCATCGATGAGATGTCCAGCCTCGCCGAGGGTGGCCAGGCGCCGGCCCTCGACCTCGACCCGCGTTGAGGCCAGACCATGCCAGACACCGCCTCCATCGATGATCGTGAATTCGGTCAGTTCCAGACCTGGCTGTACCGCGCGGCCGGTATCAACCTGTCGCCGGCCAAGAAAGCCCTGGTGGCCGGGCGCCTGTTCAAACGCCTCAAGCACTATGAGCTGCAGAGCTATGGTGAGTATTTCAAGCTGATCATGAATGGTGAGCGCAAGGGCGAACTGCAGGTTGCGCTGGATTTGCTGACCACCAACGAAACCTATTTTTTTCGCGAGCCCAAGCACTTCGAGTTCCTGCGTCAGCAGGTGCTGCCCCATGCCGCGCCGGGCAAGGTGTTTCGCGTGTGGAGCGCGGCCAGTTCCTCGGGCGAAGAGCCCTACAGCCTGGCGATGACCCTGGCCGAAAGCCTTGGCAGCACGCCCTGGGAAGTGACCGGCTCGGACATCAGCACCCAAGTGCTGGCCAAGGCGCGCACTGGCCATTACTCCATGGAACGCACCGAGACATTGCCCCAGCCGCTGCTGACCAAATACTGCCTCAAGGGCATTGGCCGCCAGGAGGGCACCTTCCTGATCGACAAGGCCTTGCGTAACCGCGTCAAATTTGTCCAGGTCAACCTCAACGAAGCGCTGCCCGCCCTGGGGGAATTCGAGGTGATCTTCCTGCGCAACGTGATGATTTATTTCGATCAGCAAACCAAGAGCCAGGTGGTCGCGCGCCTGCTGCCGCTGCTCAAGCCCGGCGGCTACTTGATCATCAGTCACTCGGAAAGCCTCCACGGCGTCAATGACACCTTGAAACTGGTGGCGCCGTCGATTTATCGCAAGCCATGAAAAAGCCTGTCGGTACGGCCGAAGTGGTCTTGGCACCTGGGCAGGTCAGCTTTGCGACGCGGTCGACGCGCCTGCGCACCTTGCTCGGTTCCTGCGTGGCGATCACGTTTTGGCACCCGCAACGGCTGATCGGCGGCATGTGTCACTTCATGCTGCCGGGGCGCCTGCGCGACCATCAGCCCCTGGATGGCCGATATGCCGACGAAGCCCTGGAACTGCTGCTGCGCCACGCCGAGGGCAATGGCACGCATGCACGGGATTACCAGGTCAAGTTGTTCGGCGGCGGCAAGATGTTTCCCGAGCAGCAGCGCCGCCTGCCAACGCAGGACGTGGCCAGCCTGAATATTCGCGCGGCGCTGGACCTGGCTGAGCACTATCACCTGCACCTGACGGCCCAGGACATGGGCAGTACCGGTTACCGCACGATCATGTTCGACCTGTGGAACGGCAACGTCTGGGTCCGGCACCAACCAATGGGAATACTTCAACAAGATGCCTACCAAAAAAATCAGTGTGCTGCTCGTCGATGATTCGGCCGTGGTGCGCCAGGTACTGCTGGCGATTCTCAGCGATACGCCGGATATCCACGTCATGGGCGCCGCCTCCGACCCGATTTTCGCCATGGACAAGCTCGCCCGGGAATGGCCGGATGTGATCGTGCTGGACGTAGAAATGCCGCGCATGGACGGCATCACCTTTCTCAAGAAAATCATGAGCGAGCGGCCGACGCCGGTGGTGATCTGTTCCTCGCTGACCCAGAAAGGCGCGGAAACCTCCCTGCAGGCGCTGTCGGCGGGCGCTGTGGAAATCATCACCAAGCCCTCCACCGGGTTGAAGAGTTTCCTGATCGAGTCGGCGGCCGAGTTGGTGGCAGCGATCCGCGCCGCAGCGAACTCCAACGTCAGGAACCTGGGCAAGCGCAGCGCCAGCCCGGCGCCGTCACTGGCACCGGCCAGCAAGCTCACCGCCGATGCGATCCTGCCCGCCGCCAATGGCCATGCCATGGCGCAGACCACCGAGCGTATCGTCGCCATCGGCACGTCTACCGGCGGTACGCAAGCGTTGGAGGCAGTACTGACGGCATTGCCGAGGGTGTGCCCAGGCATGGTGATCGTGCAGCACATGCCAGAAAAATTCACCGCCTCGTTTGCCGAGCGCCTCAACAGCGTGTGCGAGATCGAGGTGCGCGAAGCGCGCAACAACGACCGCATCCTGCCAGGCCTGGCGCTGATCGCCCCAGGCGGTAAGCACCTGATGGTCACCCGCAGCGGCGCCTATTATCACGCCCAGGTCATTGATGGACCGTTGGTCAACCGGCACCGGCCATCAGTGGATGTGCTGTTTCGCTCGGTGGCCAAGTTCGCCGGCAGGAACGCCACCGGCATTATCATGACCGGCATGGGCGACGACGGCGCGCGCGGACTCAAGGAGATGCTCGAGGCCGGAGCCGCCACGGTGGCCCAGGACGAGGCCAGTTGCGTGGTGTTCGGCATGCCCAAGGAAGCCATCAAGCTCAACGCGGCCCAGCGCATCATGGCGCTGGAGGATATCCATCAGGCGATCTTGTATAAGTGAAGTTGAGCGCTGGCCGGTGTTCACTGTCCTTTGCTCTGTGCCAGGATCCGCGCCGTGTCCCGCGCCGGTGGCAGCCCGAACACGCGCGCATAATCACGGCTGAACTGGGTCGCGCTTTCATACCCCACTTCAAACGCAGCCTTGGTCACGCTGCTCGCGCTGGCCAACATCAACATGCGCGCGTTTAACAGGCGCACGCGTTTCTGGTACTGCAACGGGCTCAAGTTGGTCACCGCCTTGAAGTGCCGGTGAAAGGCCGAAACACTCATCACCGCCTTCTGTGCCAAGGCCTCCACCCGGATCGGTTCGGCATAGTCCCGGCGTATCCACTGGATCGCCTGGCTGACCCGCGCCAGGGCGGTATCCGGCGCGGCGATTTCCCGCAGCATCCAGCCATGGGGACCTTGCAGCACGTGGTAGAGAATTTCCCGCTCATACACCGGCGCCAAGGCCGCGATGGCCACCGGGTCGCCCATCAGGCGCAGCATGCGCACCCAGGCGTCCATCAACGCAGGCGTCACCGTCGCCACTGAAAACCCCGCGTCCTGTTTTCCGCGACCGCTTGGCGCGGGCAGGTCATTGAGCAAGGTGGTGAGCACCGCCGGGTCCAGGGTCAGGCTGACCGCCAGGTAGGGTTCGCCCGTACTCGCCGGGTTGACCACGCCCACGGCGGGCAACTCGATGGACATCACAAAATACGTCGCCGGGTCGTAATGGAGCGTGCGGTCACCCACCGTCAGGGATTTGCTGCCCTGCAGGATCAGGTTGATCATCGGGTCATACACCGCCGCGAGCATATGCTCAGGAATCTCGCCCTGAACCATCGCCACCCGCGGGATACCGGTCTCGGTGCGGCGGTTTTCGGCCTTGGCGGCCAGGGTGCGCAGTTCGATCAATTGAGTATTCATGCTGGCCATGCTGTGCCTTCCTGCAGACCTTGCGCAAGCAAAAAGCAGAAACAGGCAGGATTGGAGTAGGAACGGCTGCGTCACAGGGGAGGGCGGTGGCTATTGTGGTCACTCGACTTTTCGACAGTGGAGCAAGCCATGAGCGTTATCGTGATTACCGGAGGCAGCCGTGGTATCGGCGCCAGCACCGCCGAACTGTGTGCCCGCCAAGGTCACGGCGTGATCCTCACTTACAACCGCAACCCCGAGGCGGCACGTGCGGTGGTCAGGCGCATCGAGTCGGCCGGCGGCAAAGCGGCGGCGCTGCAACTGGACGTCAGCGCTACCGGCACATTCGCAGCGTTCCGTGACGCCGTGGTGCAGACCCTGCGTACCACCTGGGGCGCGAACACCCTGGGCGGGCTGGTCAACAATGCCGGCTATGGCCTGTTCAACCCGCTTGAAAGCGTGACCGAAGCGCAATTCGACGGCCTGTTCAACGTCCATCTCAAGGGCCCGTTCTTCCTCACCCAGACCCTGCTGCCGCTGCTGGAAGAACACGCCAGCATCGTCAACCTCACCAGCGCCACCACCCGCGTCGCTACCGCCGGCGTGGCGCCGTATGCCGCGTTCAAGGGTGGCCTTGACGTGCTCACCCGCTACATGGCCAAGGAATTCGGCGAACGCCGTATCCGTGCCAACGCGGTGTCACCCGGCGCCATCCGCACCGAACTGGGCGGTGGCTTGAACGATGAGTTCGAAGCGCTGCTGGCCGGGCAAACCGCCCTCGGCCGTGTAGGCGAACCGGAAGACGTGGCACGGGTTATCGCCATGCTGCTGTCGGAAGAAGGTCGCTGGATCAATGCCCAGACAATTGAGGTCGCGGGCGGCTACATCATTTGAATCGCGAGGCTACAGCATGCTTGATCATCTCTTTCTTTCAGTCAGCGACATCCCGCGTTCCGTGGGTTTCTACACCGCCGCGCTGACGCCCCTGGGCATCACCGCTCGTCATGACTTCGATGGCAAGGACGGGCCTGCCGGTCACCCGGATCTCAAAGGGTTCGGAGCCCATGGCCGCATGTTTTTCTGGCTGCGCGAGGGTGTCGTTGAAGGCCGTTCGGTGCATGTGGGGTTCGTCGCCAGCAGCCGTGCCGAGGTCGACGCCGCCTATGCCGCCGCCCTGGCCCATGGCGCCCGCGATAACGGCGCGCCCGGCGCACGCTTGCACTACGACCCCAATTACTACGCCGCCAACGTACTGGACCCGGACGGGTACAGCCTCGAATTCGTCTACAAGAACTGGCAGCACACCCTATGAAGACCTTGATGATCTACGGCGCCACCGGCTATACCGGGCGCATGGCCGCCGAACACGCCAAAAAACTGGGCCTGGACCTGGTGATCGCCGGGCGCAATGCGGAAAGACTGGCGCCACTCGCGGCCCAACTCGACGTGCAATACCGCGTCTTCACCGCGCAGGCACCTACCGCTGAGGCCCTGGACGGTATCGATGTGCTGCTCAATGTCGCCGGGCCCTTCGCGCACACGGCGGGCACATTGATGCAGGCCTGTATCAAGGCCGGGGTCGATTACCTGGATATCACCGCCGAGATCAACGTCTATCGCTTGGCCGAACAACTCGGCACCGACGCCGCCGCAGCCGGCGTCATGTTGCTGCCCGGTGTTGGCTGGGACGTCGTGCCCACCGACTGCCTGGCCATGCACGTCGCCCAGCGCGTACGGCAGCCCCAATCGCTGCGCATCGCCCTGCAAGTGCCGGGCTCGATGTCTCGAGGCTCGGCGCTGAGCGTTGGCGAAATCATCGGCGCGGGCGTTATGGCAAGGGTCGACGGCCAACTGATCGCGACCCCGGACGCCCAGCCCCAGCTATTGGACTTTGGCGATGGCCCGGTGCTGTGCGCGCCGCTGTCCTTCGGCGACCTGGTGACCGCCTGGCATTCCACCGCGATCCCGGATATTGCGATGTTCGTGCACATCAGTGGCGACGCCTTCCCCGAGGGTGACCTGTCGCAACTGCCCGACGGCCCCACGCAGGGCGAGCGTGACGCCCATCGCGCCCGCGCCATCGCCGAAGTGACCGGCGCGGATGGCAGCGTGGCGCGCTCGGTGATCGAGACCGTCAATGGCTACAGCTACACGCCCCTCGCCGCAGTAGAAGCCGCGCGACGGGTGCTTGGCGGCGAGCGCCGTAGCGGCTTTGAAAGCCCCGCACACCTGTTTGGCGTGGGCTTTGCCCAGACGATTGCAGGCACCCGCATCCTCGATTTCTAACCTCCAGGCAGTGCCGGTGGGCGTCTAGACCTTGAACCTTGGGTTATCCGTGCCTCGGGTGGCGTGGGCTACCAGCGACCACTGATCCGCACCCGCACAACCCCGATTGAATTTTCCGCATGCCCGCAGGTTCTGCATTTTAGACGCGTGTGGTGTTGAGCGCGCTTGCGGGGCCTCCATGTCGGGAGGCCTGGTTGTATCGGACTTTGCGGAAACTGCCATCATGACGCTTCTTACAGCGCTGTCGGGCCAGCCGGCCTCCATCACACAACCGGGTCAGTACCAGCGGTTGTACCAACAACTGTATGGCGAAACCGCCGGCGCTGAAGAGGCTGCGCGGGCATTTGTTCGCGCGCAATTGGCGCACGTGCGCGCCGCACCCAGTGAGCTGCCCCCGATACCTGAACAACTGCCTGCCTGGATCGAACAGCGCTGCGCCGACGTTGCCCAGGCCTATGCCGATTACCTTGAGCAACGCCAGCAGGGCCGGCCGCGTCGCTACTTCCAGAATAAAGCCCATGCGTTGTATTTCCTCCAGCGTGTGGCGCCGACCAAACAGGTCGACGGTGCCTGGCTCAATGGCCTGCTGCGCTATTGGTACGACCCACGCTTCGACGGCTTGCTCACCACCTATCTCGAGGAGTTGGGCGATGGTGAAGCGGCGCAAAACCATGTGGTGATCTACCGCAAATTACTCAGCGAGCATGATGCCGACAGCGACGCCGGCCTTGAGGACGACCATTACCTGCAAGGTGCCCTGCAACTGGCGCTGGGCCTGTGCGCCGACGACTTCCTGCCGGAGGTCATCGGCTACAACCTGGGCTATGAGCAGCTGCCGTTGCACCTGCTCATCACCGCGTATGAGTTGAGCGAACTGGGCATCGACCCGTATTACTTCACCCTCCACGTCACCATCGACAACGCCAGCAGCGGCCACGCCTGCAAGGCCGCGCAATCGGTGTTGAACCTGCTGCCATTGGGCGAGGGCAGGGAAGACTTCTACCGCCGGGTGGCCGAGGGTTATCGCCTGAATGACCTCGGCCCGGGGACCAACGCCGTTATCCACCCCTTCAACCTGCAGGACGAAGTGGTTGCCATGCTTGAGCGCAAGCGCACCTTCGGCCAGCACATGCATTCGGACTACTGCCGCTTTGAAGGCAAGACCGTCAACCAATGGCTGGCCCAGCCAGGGCAGATCGGCGCGTTTCTCCAGGCCCTGGAAGACAAGGGCTGGATCAAGCGCAACCAGGATCCGGCCGAGAGTCGCTTCTGGCAATTGATCGAAGGCGCGGGCGCGGCGATGTTCGGCGTGTTCAGCGGTTATGAGAAACAGCTGCTGCGCGATTGGATCGCGGGCGAGTGGATCAGCGCTCAACGCGTGGCGCCAGTAAGGCCAGGACGCGGCAGCCGCTTCTCCCGCGAGCAGCACCGCCCGGTCGACCCGGACACCCAGGCGTTGGTGGATTCGCTGTGGAACCTGCCCGATGAGCAGCAGCTCAATGGGCTGATCCCGTGGCTGTCGGCGCGACGTCACTGTACGCCCGCCGGGCTGTATGCCACTCGCCGCTTTATCCAACTGCGTGCGCGCCTGCGCTAAGGAATTCGCCCATGTCTGCACAACAACTCGCCGACCGCGCCCTGCTGAACCTGGGGCGAGGCTTGAAGGAAAGTCGCTACCGGTTCATTACGCCAACGCCCTTGACCCATGAACGGTTTTTTCAGCGTATGGGGACGCCGCTGGCGAGGGACCTGCGCGATGTATTCGGCTGGTCGTTGCCGTTTGACGGCGAGCTGTTGCCCGAGGCGTTTCGTGAGGAGCTGCAGCAGGCCGATGTAGTCGAAAAACACGCTGCGCTGTGGCGCAGTGCGGTGCGTTGGTCGAGCCTGGACGACCTGCTGTTTGCCCACTCGGCGTACCCCACCACCCAAGCGGACGCGGTGTTTTTCGGGCCTGACAGCTATCGGTTTGCGCACCTGATCGAAGCCCATTTGCAACAGCGCTTCGAGCCGATCAAGCGCGCCGTCGACATCGGCTGCGGCGCCGGTGTAGGCGCGTTGGTGGTCGCCCGGGCGCGGCCTGACGCCGAGGTGCTGGCGGTGGACATCAACCCGCGCGCCCTGCGCCTGACGGCGGTGAATGCAGAGCTGGCCGGACTGGCGAACGTCACCGCGTACCACAGCGATGTGCTGGGCAGCGTCGAAGGGACGTTCGACCTGATCGTCGCCAACCCGCCTTATATGAATGACGATCGCCAGCGTGCCTACCGGCATGGTGGCGGGGCACTGGGCGAGCAACTGTCGGTGCGCATCACCGCCGAATCCCTTGGGCGCCTGGCCCTGGGCGGCAGCCTGGTGCTCTACACCGGCGTGGCGATTGTCGCCGGGGAAGACCCGTTCCTGGCCGCCGTCAAGCCGTTGCTGGGCAGCGATGCGTTTGGTTGGACCTACCGCGAGCTGGACCCCGATGTGTTCGGCGAAGAACTGGCCAAGCCCGGCTATGAGCGTGTGGAGCGGATCGCAGTGGTGGCACTCACCGTCACCCGTTTGCGCTGACGCTCATCTATCCCCCGTAGCAGCTGCCGAGCGCAAGCGAGGCTGTGTCAGGCGCGCTGCCGATTCAGGTTCTAGTCGCGGCCGACGCAGCCTCGCTTGGGCTCGACAGCTGCTACGCGACGATTTGATTCAGGGAGAAGGCGTCAGGCCGTGGCTTGTGGCTGCAGGTGCAACTCGCCGTCCACGTCCTTGGCCAAACCACTGGCCAGAAACAGTGGCGCCAGGCGCTTGTGCAATTGCGGTTCGACAAACTCCTTCACCGTCTCCAGCGCCAGCGCGCCACTCGAAGGCAGCTCGGCCTTGGTGTACGACAACCAGGCCTTTTTCAGTGCCATCAACACATCACTGCCCGCCGTGGAGGCAAAGCGGCGCTGGGTCGGTTTGCCGTCGAAGCTGAACGTGTGCTGGAACGCGTAACCGGCTTCGTCACCACCACTGGCGACGCAACGTATGCAGGTGCACGCGCCATCGCCGAAGGCGCTGCGCAGGTAGCTGTTGAAGTCCACCACGGGCTTGAGTGACAGGCGCTTATCCACCTCGAACAGGTCCCCGGTCATTTTTTCGTCAGTGTTCAACGTGCATTTCCTCGCAGTGTGCGGCTGTTTTTTCAAAGCGCGGCACAATACCAGCCGCGCGCCGTTTTGGGGGTATTTGCATAACAATAGACCCCGATATTCTTTTGCTGTCTAAAAAACCGCAGCTACGCTCCATCACCTTCTCGAAAACGCGGCAGATTCCCCATGACTTTCAAGCGTTCCTCCCTGACTCTTTTGGCCGCCGCCAGCGCGTTGCTCAGCCACGGCGCCCAGGCCGAGGGCAAGATCAGCATCGCCCAGCAATTCGGTATCGGCTACCTGATCCTCGATGTGGTGCGTGACCAGCACCTGATCGAAAAACACGGCAAGGCCCAGAGCCTGGACATCCAGGTCGAATGGAACAGCATTTCCGGCGCCACCGCCATGAATGAATCGCTGCTGGCCGGTGCCCTGGATGTGGTGTCGGCCGGTGTGCCGCCGATGCTCACCCTGTGGGACCGTACCAAGGGCAAGCAGAACGTCAAGGCCATCGCCTCCTTAGGCTCAATGCCCAACTACCTGCTGACCAACAACCCCAAGGTGAAGACCCTCAAGGACTTCAGCGAGAAAGACCGCATCGCCGTGCCCGCCGCTGGCGTGGGTTTCCAGTCGCGCACTTTGCAGATCGAAACCGCCAAGCAGTTCGGCGATGCCAACTACAAGAAGTTCGATGACATCTCCATCAGCCTGGCGCACCCCGACGCCACCGCCGCGTTGATTGCCGGTGGTTCGGAGATCAACGCGCACTTCTCCAGCCCGCCGTTCCAGTACCAGGAACTGTTGAACCCCAACGTGCACAAGGTGCTCAGTTCCTACGACATCCTCGGCGGCCCGGCGACGTTCAACGTGCTGTACACCACGCAGAAATTCCACGACGAAAACCCCAAGACCTACCAGGCGTTCTACGCCGCGTTGGCCGAAGCCGAGCAGATCATCAAGGCCGACAAGCCCGCAGCGGCCAAGGCGTACATCCGCGTAGAACAGTCGAAGCTGCCATTGGACCTGGTGGAAAAAATCGTCCAGGACCCGGAAATCGACTTCACCATCGTGCCGCAGCGTACCTATATCTATGCCGAGAAATTGCAGGAATTGGGCGTACTGAAAAACAAGGCGGCGAGCTGGAAGGACTACTTTTTCGAAGAGGCTCATGGCGGTAACGGCAGCTGAACGTCGATCCCCATTGGAAATACGCTCAACTTTGTGGGAGGGGGCTTGCCCTAATACCGGTCAGTTAAGGAGGAACACTGTAACTGTGGCGCGTTCAGCGTTTGAAGTGTCAGCGGAAGAACTCACCCGGCGTGGCATCGAACTGCTGCCGAAACGCGTTGATAAACGCCGAGGTGGACTCATAGCCACAGTTCAACGCCACATCCGTGACCCGCTCGCCTTGCTCCAGGGCGGGCAGGGCGCTCAGTAACCTTAAACGCTGGCGCCAGGCCCGAAACGTCAGGCCGGTGTCACGCAAGAACAACCGGCTCAGCGTCTTCTCACTCACCCCCAGCTTCTGGCTCCAGTGCCCCAGGGTGGTCTGCTGTTCCGGGTGCAGGTTCAGGCTGCGATAGATTTGCCGCAGGCGCGGGTCCAGCGGCAAGGGCAGCATCAGGTCCACCTGGGGCGCTGCCGCTAACTGGTCCAGCACCACCTGGGCCAAGCGCCCATCCGGGCCATCCTCGGCATATTCCACCGGCAGCTCGCTGAAACTGCGGATCAACTCGCGCAGCAGGCTGCTTACCTCCAGCACCTGGCAGCGCTCTGCGGCCCAGGCGGTGACGCTGCAATCAAGGTACAGGCTGCGCATCTCGGTATGGGGCGAGCTGTACACCCGATGCGGCATGCCCGCCGGGATCCACACCGCCCGCTGGGGCGGCGCGACGAAGCGGCCGGCGCTGGTCTGGATCTCCAGCACCCCGGAAATCGCGTAGGACAATTGCACCCACGGGTGGCTGTGCCGACGGGTCAGCGCGCGGTTGGGCAGCGATTCAGTGCGCCCATACACCGGCCGTGGCAGGCTGGAAAGCCCAGGCACACTGCGGCGCACGGTATTGGCATGTCCTTTAGGCGGCATTTACTGGCTCATTGGCGTTAGTCGGTAACAAGCCGTTACGTTAGAGTCGCGATGACGCTCTTGGCAACCCCGGAAGATTCGCTTATGACTCGCCCCCGTTTTCTGCCCGACAACTTCACCCTGACCCTGATCGCCACGGTGATCCTCGCCTCCCTGCTGCCCGCCAGCGGCCAGACCGCCGTGGCCTTCGGCTGGGTCACCAACCTGGCCATCGCGCTGCTGTTTTTCCTGCACGGCGCCAAGCTGTCGCGCCAGGCCATCGTCGCCGGTGCTGGCCACTGGCGCCTGCACCTGCTGGTGTTCAGCCTGACCTTTGTGCTGTTCCCACTACTGGGCCTGGCGCTCAAACCGCTGTTGTCGCCGCTGATCGGTAAAGACCTGTACATGGGCATGCTCTACCTCTGCGCCTTGCCGGCCACGGTGCAATCGGCAATTGCCTTCACCTCGCTGGCGCGCGGCAACATCCCGGCGGCGATCTGCAGCGCGGCGGCCTCCAGCCTGTTCGGCATCTTCCTGACGCCGTTGCTGGTGACGCTGTTGCTCAATGTGCACGGCGAAGGCAGCTCCACGGTCGATGCGATCCTGAAAATCAGCGTGCAACTGCTGCTGCCGTTCATTGCCGGGCAGATCGCCCGCCGCTGGATCGGTGCGTGGGTGGGGCGCAATAAAGCCTGGCTGAAGTTCGTCGACCAGGGCTCGATCCTGCTGGTGGTGTACGGCGCGTTCAGTGAAGCGGTCAACGAAGGCATCTGGCACCAGATCCCGCTGTGGGAACTGGGCGGTCTGGTGGTGGCCTGCTGCGTGTTGCTGGCGCTGGTGTTGGTGGCGTCCACCGTGCTGGGCAAGGCCTTTGGTTTTAACCAGGAAGACCGCATCACCATCCTGTTCTGCGGTTCGAAGAAAAGCCTGGCCACTGGCGTGCCGATGGCCCAGGTGCTGTTCGCCGGGGCGAGCATGGGCGTGCTGATTTTGCCGTTGATGCTGTTTCACCAGATCCAGTTGATGGTCTGTGCGGCGTTGGCGCAGCGTTATGCCAAGCGGCCGGAGTCAATCCCGGAACTGATGGCACAGGTGGATCCTTGAAGGTCCGTGTTACTATTTTTCCGCGCTGCTCAAGGGCTGGCATTGGGCCGCCTTGACCCGCGCGGAAACCGAGTACGACGACCTGTAAATGAGCATTTCAGCCGCAACCCCCCAAGCCAACTGGCAACCGGTCATCGCCCTCGCGTTGGCCGCGTTTGTGTTCAATACCACTGAATTCGTCCCCGTCGGGCTGCTCAGCGCCATTGGCGCCAGCTTCGACATGCCCGTGTCCAGCGTCGGCCTGATGCTCACCATTTATGCCTGGATCGTGTCCCTGACCTCGCTGCCGGTGATGCTGCTGACGCGTAACGTCGAGCGACGCAAGCTGCTGATCGTGCTGTTCTGCCTGTTTATCGCCAGCCACATCTTGTCCAGCGTCGCCACCAGCTTCGGCCTGTTGATGGTCAGTCGCGTCGGCATTGCCTTGTCCCATGCACTGTTCTGGTCGATCACCGCCTCCCTGGCGGTGCGCCTGGCGCCGGAAGGCAAGCAGGTGCAAGCCCTCGGCCTGCTCGCCACCGGTACGTCCCTGGCGATGGTGCTGGGTATTCCCCTGGGGCGTCTGCTCGGCGAAGCCATGGGCTGGCGCACCACGTTCCTGGTGATCGGCGCGTTCGCCGCCGCCCTGGTGTTCTGGCTGGCGCGCACCTTGCCGTTGCTGCCGAGCCAGAACTCCGGCTCCCTGCGCAGCCTGCCACTGCTGTTCAAGCGTCCGGCGCTGGTGGCGTTGTATGTGCTCACCGCCATGACTGTGACCGCGCAATTCACCGCCTACAGCTACATCGAACCTTTCGTCGAAGGCGTGGCCGGCATGAGCGGCAGCGCGGTGACCCTGATCCTGCTGGTGTTCGGCGGCGCGGGCATCATCGGCTCGCTGTTGTTCAGCCTGGTGCACCGCTTCAACCCCCACCTGTTCGTGGTCGGCGCGGTGTTTATCCTGGCCGCGTGCCTGGCGCTGATGCTGCCCTTGAGCGGCGCCGAGTCGTACCTGGTGATCCTCAGCGTGTTCTGGGGCATGGCGATCATGGGCTTCGGCCTCGCCATGCAATCCAAGGTGCTGGTGCTGGCCCCGGACGCCACCGACGTGGCCATGGCGATGTTCTCCGGTATCTACAACATCGGCATTGGCGGTGGCGCCCTGATGGGCAGTTGGGTCGGCAGCCACTTCGGCTTCGCCTGGGTCGGCGTGGCGGGCGGGTTGCTGGCGGCGCTGGCATTGATCGGGTATTGCCTGGCGATTCGCAAGTTTGGGACGGGTGTCGCGCAAAGCTGAGGCAGGAGCGAGCCTGATCGCTCCTGGCATTTATGCTCGCCAGCAAACAGTGGGCTGGCGGGCACCGGGTGTGGGGCGTCAGGCCACCGGAATCAGCGGGTCAGCCGCCGCCAGGGCGGTGGCCCGTTCGGCGGCTGGCGGGTAGATCCACACCGTGTTGATCTGCTGCTTGAGCTCCTTGGCTTCCTGGCCCACCAGCTTGAGTTGACGATCCCAGCCCTCGGTGTACACCGCGCCCCAGGCCCCGAGGTCGAGGCAGGTGACGTATTTGGGCTGGCTGTAGGTCATCGGGGCCACGCCGATCAGGTCGGCGGCGACGTTGTTGCCGGCGTAGCGGCCCAGGGCGATGGCGTGCTGGCAGGACATGCCGGCGAAGTGACCGAGATCGTCGGTGGCGGCGTAGGCCACATCACCGGCGGCAAAGACATCGGCCTGGCCCTTCACCTTGAGGTTGCCGTCCACATGCAGGCGGCCCTGGGGGTCAAGGGTGCCGCTGACTTGTTCGGTCAGCGGGTTGGCGCGAAAGCCGATGGTCCAGATCACGGTGCTGGACTCGATGCGCTGCCCATCGGCCAGGGTCACGCCGCCGGCATCCACCGCGGCCACGGAGGTGTTCAATCGCCATTCGAGGCCCAGGTGTTGGCTGGCTTCGACGATGGACGGGCGAATGCCATCGCCCATGGATGCCCCGATCTGCGGGCCACGGTCCACCACGATCACACGGATAGTGGCGTCGTCACCCAGTGCTGCGCGCAGGCGTACCGGCATTTCGGTGGCGGTCTCGATCCCGGTAAACCCGCCGCCGGCCACCACCACGGTGTTGCGTGCCGGGCTGTCGGGCAGGTTTTTCAAACCCTTGATATGGGCTTCGAGGCGCGTGGCGTCTTCGATCTGGTCCACATCGAACACGTGCTGGAGGCCTTCCATCTGCGGGCGATTGAGACGACTGCCGGCGGCCAGCACCAGGCGGTCGTACTTGAGGGTGGTGGGGATGCCTGCTGCGTTGCGGTAGGTCACCTGCTTGCCGTGTTCATCGATGCGGTCGGCGGCGCCCTCGATGAAGTCCACGCCGACTGCCGCAAACAGTGGGCCCAGCGGTGCCTGCATGGCATGCACGTCGGCCTCGTAGAAACGTGGGCGAATACGTAGCGCCGGCTGTGGGGCCAGGACGCTGATCTGCACGTCATGGCGATCATGTTTATCCAGCAGGCGCGCGGCGCTCAAGGCGCTCCAGACACCGCCGAACCCGGCGCCGATGATAAGGATGTGCTGCTTCATGGGGATGCTCCAGGGACCAGGTCGATACGATTGCTCAAGGCGCAATGCGTTACCGGCCTACTCTAAGAGCGCCGCGGTTTGGCGGGTAGGACAGAAAACCCTGAATAACTGCCAAGCGGCCTGCCGTCAGCGGGAAAAGCGCGCGCGGTAGTCGCGAGGGGAAATCGCAAGGTGGCGATGGAAGGTGTAGCGCATGCGTTCTTCATCGCCAAAGCCACACAGGTGCGCCACCTGGTCGATGTTGCGCTGGGAGTCTTCCAGCAGGCGCCGTGCGGCTTCCACGCGAAACAACTCGATGGCTTTGGCCGGGGTGCGCCCGGTTTTTTGCTTGTAGACCCGGGCGAAGTTGCGTGGGCTCATGCGACTTTGTTCCGCCAGGCGCTCCACCGTAAGCTCGCTGTCGCTGAGGTTGTCGGCGATCCACAGGTGCAAGGCGTCGAAACCGGCAGTGTCGTCGGTCTGGGCTTGCAGCAGTTGGCTGAACTGGGCCTGGCCGCCGGGCCTTTTGAGAAACACCACCAGTTCCCGCGCCACTTGCAGGGCGACGTGACGCCCGCAATCGGCCTCTACCAACGCCAGCGCAAGGTCGATGCCGGCACTCACGCCTGCCGATGTCCACACATTGCCTTGCTGGACAAAGATCGCGTCCATGTCCACATCGATGCTGGGGAACCCGCGCTTGAGCATGTCGCACATCGCCCAGTGCGTGGCAGCACGTCGTCCCTGGAGCAAGCCGGCCTGGGCCAGCAGGAAGGTGCCGCTGCACACCGAGGCCGTGCGCCGGGCCCGAGTGGAGGCGTGACGCAGCCAGTCCACCAGGTCGGTGTTGGCGGCCAGCGCCTGTTGAATGGCGGGGGCGCCGGGTACGATCAAGGTGTCCAGGGCGGCGGGGTCAAATTGCGCCAATGGCAGGGTGTCGACGCTCAATCCTTCGGCCGTTGGCATCAAGCCGCCCGGCAGGCTGGCGGTGTGCACCACATAGCCTGGCAGGCCACGCTCGACCATGGCCTTGGTGGCAGCCCAGAACACGGTCTGGGCACCGGTCAGGTCGAGCAGGCCCATTTGCGGGTAGGCCAGGAACACCAAGGTGCGCGACTGGCCGAGCGGCTGGACGGGGGTCATAGCGCCGACAACACTGCCTCGAGTTTTTCCTGGTCCCGCGCAAACTGTCGAATCCCTTCCGCCAGCTTCTCCGTGGCCATCGCATCTTCATTCGACGCCCAGCGGAACTGCGCTTCGTTCATTGGCTGGCGCGCTTCGCCTTCGGTCACCGGTACCAATTTGCGCGCCAACGTGCCCTGGTCTTCGTCGAGCTTCTGCAGCAGTTCCGGGCTGATGGTCAGGCGATCACAACCCGCCAGCTGTTCGATCTGGCTGAGGGTGCGGAAGCTCGCGCCCATCACCACGGTGTTGATCTGGTTGGCCTTGTAGTAGTTGTAGATGCGCGTCACCGATTGCACGCCTGGGTCATCAACGCCGGTGTAGTCCAGGCCAGTGTTCTTGCGGTACCAGTCGTAGATGCGGCCCACGAATGGCGAGATCAGGAACACCCCTGCATCGGCGCACGCGGCGGCCTGGGCGAAGGAGAACAGCAGGGTGAGGTTGGTCTGGATGCCGGCTTTTTCCAGGCGCTCGGCGGTGCGGATGCCTTCCCAGGTGGAGGCCAGTTTGATCAGCACGCGGTCGCGGCTGATACCGGCCTGGTCGTACAGGGCGATCAACTGGTTGGCCTTGGCCCACAGCGCGTCTTCATCGAAGGACAGGCGCGCGTCGACTTCGGTGGAAATACGCCCGGGGATGACCTTCAAAATGCCGGCACCGACGGACACCGCGAAGTGGTCGCAGGCCAGGCCGACGTCGCCTTTGGCTATGTTGACGGCATTGCGCAGCAGCTCGGCGTATTCCGGGATGGCGGCGGCCTTGAGCAGCAGCGACGGGTTGGTGGTGGCGTCCACCGGGCGCAGGCGGCTGATGGCTTCGAGGTCGCCGGTGTCGCAGACCACGGTGGTGAATTGCTTGAGTTGTTCGAGCTTGGACGTCATGAGCGGCAGTCTCCAGAAATAGGGTTAGTGGTTCAGGGCCTGTGCGGTGTCCAGGTCGGTGATCAGGATGTCCAGGTAACCGCCCTTGAGCGCGCCACGAATGGCCTGGACCTTGTTCAGCCCGCCGGCCAGGCCGAGCACGCGGTGGATACCGCGCAGCTTGGGCAGCGCCACCGAGACCACGAATTCTTCATCTTCTTCCAGCACCGGCTTGCCCTGGGCATCGAAGTAGCGCAGGCAGATGTCGCCCACCGCGCCACGCTCGGCCAGCAGGCGCAGCATGTCCTCGGTGTAGTAGTTGCCGCTGTTGCGCAGCAGCTGCGAGGGTTCCAGGTCGCCGATGCCGACGATCGCCAGGGTGATGCTGTCAAAGCGTTGCAGCACCTCCTTGACCTCTTCCATCTGCACGATGCGTTGCTTGCTCTGCACCGATTGCTCGATGCTTTGCGACGGCAGCAAATACGCCGGGCAGTTGAGCAGGGTGGCCAGGCGTTGGGTGAGGAGGGTGGCTTCAAACGCGCCTTTGTTGCCGACGCCGCCCAACAGTTGTACCACTTCCTGGGCACCTTGTTTGCCCGGTTGGGCATGCAAGTGGCCGACCATGGCGCGAATGGTGCTGCTCCACGACGAAATGCCGATATGGTCCTGGGGCGACAGGCTGGTCTCCAGGTAATGCGCAGCTGCCGAGCCGATGGCTTGCTTGATGCTTTCATCGTTGCCGGGCTCGGTGGCTTCCACCACGATCACCTGGCGCACGTCGTAGCGGCGTTGCAATTGGTTTTCCAGCTCCAGGTGCAGGCCTTGCAGGCGCATCACGCTGATCTTCACCACGCCTTCCTGCAGTGCCCGGCGCAGGGCGCGGCTGATAAAGGATTGGGACAGGTCCAGCTGGGCGGAAATCTCGGACTGCTTGAGCCCTTCTTCGTAATAGAGGCTCGCGATCTTGGTGATCAGGCGCTGTTCTTCGATCTGGCTCATGAAAGCCTCGGTTGTTGACACAATGGCCGTGAGGATACCAAACCCTTACGACATGATCAGGCCGCCGTCGATATTGATCGCCTGGCCGGTCAGGTAGGCCGCGTCATCCGAGGCCAGGAACGCCACCAGGCCCGCCACATCCGAGGGCTTGCCGGCCCGGCGCAGGGGGATGTTCTTGACCCATTCGGCCATCAATTCACCCTTGCCGTAGCGTTTTTCGTCGGTGCTGAGGATCTCGCCCCACACGCGGTCGTTGTAGTCCCACATCTCGCTTTCGATGATGCCGGGGCAGAATGCGTTGACGGTGATGTTATGCCGCGCCAGTTCCAGCGCCAGGCTCTGGGTAATGCCGATCACGCCCATTTTGCTCGCGGCGTAGTGCGGGGTGTAGATAAACCCCTGGCGGCCCTGGCCGGACGAGGTGTTGATCAAGCGCCCACTGCCTTGTTTGACCATGTACTTGGCCGCTTCCCGGCAGCCCAGCCACACGCCGGTGGTGTTGACCTGCAGCACCTTGTCGAAGTCGGCGCGGGGCATTTTGTCGTAGTGGTCGATGGTGATGATGCCGGCATTCTGTACCGACACGTCGATGCTGCCGAAGCGCGCGTGGCCTTCGCGGTAGAGCGTTTCGATGTCGTCTTCGCTGGTCACGTCGATGCCCAGGGCCAGGGCGTCGACTTTATATTCCCGGGCCAATTGGTCGGCGGTGAACGTCACGCGCTCCAGGTCGTTGGAGGCCAGCACCAGGTTGGCGCCTTCCTGGGCGAAGCGCTCGGCAATGCCGGCACCAATGCCACGGCAGGCACCGGTGATCACGATGGTTTTACCGCTGAAACGTTGCGACATGACAAAACTCCTTACCAGCAGACAAAACCACCATCGACCAACAGGTCGACACCTGTGCAGAAAGACGACGCCTGGCTGACCAGGAAAATCGCCGGGCCGACCATTTCTTCCACGCTGGCCATGCGGCCCATGGGCGTGGTCTGTTCAAAGATCTTCACCTGGTCGGCGACTTCCGGGCGTGAGTTCATCGGCGTGGCGGTGTAGCCGGGGCTGATGCAGTTGACGCGCAGGCCCTTGTCGGCCCATTCCATCGCCAGGCTTTTGCTCAGGTGGATCACCCCGGCCTTGGAGGTGTTGTAGTGCGCCTGTAACAGGCCGCGGTTGACGATGCTGCCGGACATGGAGGCGATATTGACGATGGCGCCTTTGCCACGCGGCAACATCACCGCAGCCTGGGCCTGGCAACTGAGGAAGATGCCGGTGAGGTTGATGTCCAGGGTGGTTTGCCAGCGTTGCAGCTCCAGGTCTTCGGCGGCCTGGGCATTGGCGATGCCGGCGCAGTTGACGGCGACGCTGAGTGGACCAAGTTCTTGTTCGGTTTGCGCGACCGCTGCATCCAGGGCGGCGCGCTCGGTGACGGTACCGCTCAACGCCAAGGCGCGACGGCCCAGCGCCTGGATGCGTTCTACCGTGCTGGCAATGCCGGGGCTGCCCGGAAGATCAAAGCAGGCTACATCCGCGCCCGCTTCGGCGAGCCCGACGGCGATAGCCTGGCCAATGCCGCTGCCGGCGCCGGTGACAAAGGCCACTTGGCCCTGAAGACTGAAAAGTTGCATGGATAACTCCGTTATTTGAAATCACAGTGGACCCCGTGGGAGGGGCGGTGCGACGACTCGGCTTGCTCCCGATAGCAGTGGTTCAGTTACAGATACATCTACTGACACTCCCTCATCGGGGGCAAGCCCCCTCCCACAGTTGGATCTTTGTAGGTCTTTGCTTATGCGGTGGCCATTTCCATCACCGACACCGGCGTCGCCTCGCCACGCTCCAGAATCCCCATCTGCCGCCCTCGGCTCATCACCATCACCCGATGGGACAACCCCAGCACTTCATCCAGGTCGGAACTGACCACAATCACCGCCATGCCCTTGGCCGCCAGATCCGCGATCACTTCATAAATCGCCGCCCGGGCGCCCACGTCGATGCCGCGTGTCGGCTCATCGAGGATGAACACCTTGGGGTTGCGCGCCAGCCACTTGGCGATGATCACCTTCTGCTGGTTACCGCCAGACAGGCTGGAAATCCGCGACTGCGGTGCACCTTTCACCCCCAGCCGCGCCACCGCCGTGCGTGCAAATTCGCGCAGTGGGGCAGGGAACACCCAACCGCGCTTATCGAGCAAATCGGTGTTGCCATAAATCAGGTTGTCTTCGATGCGATGTTCCACCACCACGCCTTGCTGCTTGCGGTCTTCCGGCACCAGCACTACGCCGGCCTGGATCGCCTCGAAGGGCGAGCGCAACTGGCGGACCTCGCCATCCAACACCATATGGCCGCGAATATCCTGGGCCGCACCGGCAATGGTGCGCACCAGCTCGGTTCGCCCGGCGCCGACCACCCCGGCAATGCCGAATACCTCGCCGGCGCGCACGTTGAAGTCGATGCCATGCAGGGCAAATTCGCGACAACTCAAGTCTTTGACCTGCAACATCACGTGGTCCTGCGGCGCCTGCAACGCCGGGAAGATCCGCTCCAGGCTGCGCCCGACCATCTGCTCCACCAACTCACGCACCGGCACCTGGGCCGTGGCGTGCAGGGCGATCTGGCGACCGTCGCGCAGCACCAGTACGCGGTCGGCGATGCGTGCGATTTCTTCCAGGCGGTGGCTGATATAGATAAACGACACGCCCTCGGCTTTCAGCCGTTCCACCTGCTTGAACAGCAGTTCGGTTTCCTCGCCACCCAATGCGGCGGTGGGTTCATCGAGGATCAACAGGCTGGCCTTCAGCGTCAGCGCCTTGGCGATCTCCACCAGTTGCTGGGCCGCCACGCTCAGGCCTTCGACCTTGCGCGAGGCCGGCACCCTGAGCCCCAGGCGTTCAAGTTGGATCTGCGCCTGGGCCTCCATGTACTCGCGGTCCACCCGCCCACGACGCATGGGCAGGCGGCCGACGAAGATATTCTCGGCGATCGACAATTGCGGCAGCAGGCGGATTTCCTGGTGGATCAGGCCGATCCCGGCCCCCAGCGCGGCCCCCGGTGAAGCGGGTGCGTAGGGCGCGCCGAGCCAGGTCATGCTGCCCCCGGCTTCCGGTTGCACCAGCCCGGCGATGATCGACGACAAGGTCGACTTGCCCGCGCCGTTTTCACCGAGCAAGGCCAGTACTTCACCGGGGCGAATGTCCACGTTGACCTGCGACAACACCTGCACCGGCCCGTAGGCTTTGCTGATATTGCGCAGGCACAGCACCGCGTCAGATTGAGCGGTGTCCACGGCTGCTGCTTGCATGACGACCTCCAAGGCTTACGGGTGCTGTTGCAGGAACGGCGCGACGTTTTCTTTGGTGGTCAGCACGGTGGGCAACAACTGCTCCTTGGGCAAGGTCTTGCCGGCTTTGAGGTCGATGGCCGAGGCCACGGCCAGGCGCCCCATTTTCTGCGTCTGCTGGGTCATGGTTGCGTTCAGCACACCGCTTTGCACGGCCTTGAGCCCGGCCACGTCACCGTCGAAACCGACCACGACCACCTTGTGATCGAGGTTGCCGACTTTCACCGCCTGGGCAGCGCCCAAGGCCATGGCGTCCGCACGGCCGAAGAACACGGTGATGTTCGGGTCACGCTGGAGCAGGTCCTGGGCCACCGCGAAGCCTTTGTCCTGGGCCCATTCGGCCGGTTGCTGGGCGACGACCTTGAGGTCCGGGAAGGCTTTCAGGCCCTCCTCAAACCCCTTGGCGCGATCATTCTCCGGCGTGGTGCCGATCTGGCCTTGCAGGATCGCAATGCGGCCCTTGCCGTCGGTGATCTTGCCCACGTACTCGGCCAGGGTCTTGGCGCCAGCCACGCTGTCGCTGGCGATAAAGGTGTCGCCCGGTGCGTCGGGGGCGTTGCGGTCCACGGCGATCACCGGGATACCCGCAGCCTTGGCGGCTTTCACCGGCACACCGGCGGCGGTGGCACCGGCCGGGATGTAGATCAGCACATCGATCTGGCGGGTGATCAGGTCTTCAATCTGGCTGACCTGGGTGGACGAGTTGCCCTGGGCGTCCACGGTGATCACCTTGACCCCCTTGGCCTTGCCCTCGGCTTCCACCGATTGCTTGATCTGGTTGAAGAAGTCGGCCTGCAGGTTGGCCACGGCCAGGCCGATGGTCAAATCCTTGGCCCAGGTGGTGCCGGCAGCGGTGAGGGTGGCGGCGGCGAGAGCGGTGGCCAACAGCAATTTCTTGGGGCTGAACATGTCGGTGACTCCTGGTTTTATTGTTGGAGGGTGTCAACTGTCGAACAGGTTTAACGGGCAGTGCTGGAGCGGCGTCGCAGGGTGTCGATGGTGACGGCGAGGGCGATGACCACACCGATTACCACTTGTTGAATAAAGGGCGAAACTCCCAGCAGGTTGAGGCCATTGCGCAATACGCCAATGATCAGCACGCCCACCAGGGTGCCGCCGATGCTGCCGACGCCACCACTGAGGCTGGCGCCGCCAATCACCACGGCGGCGATGGCGTCCAGCTCCAGGCTCAGCCCGGCGCTCGGTTGCGAGGAGTCCAGGCGCGCGGCCAGGGTCACGGCGGCGATGCCGGCCAGCGCACCGCTGATGGCGTACACCCACAAGGTAATCGCACGCACCTTGATGCCCGACAACCGCGCCACTTCCGGGCTGCCGCCCATGGCGTAGAGGTTGCGGCCACCGGCACGAAAGCGCAGGAACACCCAGGCCACCACCAGCATCACCAGGAACAGGCCCACGGTGGCCGAGAGGAAACCAAAGTGGCGCACCGTGGCCAGGCTGGTGAACCAGTCCGGGTAGCCGACTATCTGCCGGCCTTCGGTAAGGATATTCGCCAGGCCACGGGCCACCGACATCATGGTCAGCGTGGCAATAAAGGGTGGCAGCTTGGCGTAGGTGATCAACGCGCCGGAGACCAGCCCTGCGAGCATGCCGCTGGCAATCGAGATCGGAATCGCAAAGCCCAGCGGCACCGCCTGATCCTGATACAGCCAGCCGAGCATCATCATCGAGAAGGCCAGCACCGAACCAACCGACAGGTCGATGCCGCCGATCACGATCACCGCTGTCATGCCGATCGCCAGGATGCCCAGCACCGTGACCTGATCAAGGATGTTCAGGCCATTGCGCAATGAGAAGAAGAATTCGGAACTGAAGGAGAAGACCAGCACCAGTAGCACCAGCCCGATCAACGGGCCGCCAATGTTGCTGGGCAGCAGTTTCACAATACGTGGGCGGGGTGGCGGCTTGAGTTCGGCCGGGTGCTGGACAATAGCTTTGGCGTCCACAGTGTTCTCCTGAGTTATTTTTTTTGGAGTGCTTTCAGGCGTCTTGAATATTTATGCGTGCCTGACTGTTAATTCAGATTCCAGTGACACCGTGTCAAAGTCAAGCGCTTAATTTTTCTTGTGTGCCTCTTATCCGATGTTTTTGCACGGCGCAAAGCCACGGGCTAGATAAGCCGGCGTAGGATTTTGGCCGTTTGTCCGAGGGGTTTTTCCGGGGTTTATTTGATTTTTCGGCGGTTCGCTCACTTGACCTGCTGGAGGATCGGCGTCTAAATAGAAATATATTGTCACTGCTGAATAAATATTCAAAGACAGCTTTGGACACTTTTACCCCGCGTGGTCAGCCTCAAAGGAGCCGCTGCATGAATGCCTTCCAGTACGACGCCCACCAGATCAAGGAACAGGCCCGCCTGATCCGTCGCCATGTGATCCGCCTGAACGCCGACTCACCGGCCGGCGGCCACACCGGGGCGGATCTTTCCGAAACCGACATCCTCGCCACCCTGTATTTCCGCATCCTCAACACCGGCCCGGAACGCACCGAAGACCCCGAGCGCGATATTTATATCCAGAGCAAGGGCCATGGCGTCGGCGGTTTGTACTGCTGCCTGGCGCAGGCGGGCTACATCCCCACCGAGTGGCTGCCCACCTACCAGCACTTCAACTCGCATTTGCCCGGCCACCCGGTACGCCAGAAAACCCCTGGCATCGAACTGAACACCGGCGCCCTCGGCCACGGTTTGCCGGTGGCGGTCGGGCTGGCCTTGGCGGCGAAGATGTCCGGCAGCAAAAAACGCATCTACGTGCTGACCGGCGACGGCGAACTGGCCGAAGGCTCCAACTGGGAGGCGGCGATGGCGGCGGCCAAGTACGGCCTGGATAACCTGTTTGTGATCGTCGACAAGAACAAGCTGCAACTGGCGGGGTTGACCGCCGACATCATGCCGCTGGACCCGCTGGACGTGAAATGGGCGGCCTTCGGCTTCCGTGTCAGCGAGTGCGACGGTAACGATGTCGGCCAATTGATCGAAGCCCTGGAAAGCATGCAGACCAAGACCGGCGTGCCCCAGGTGCTGATCGCCCACACCATTAAAGGCAAGGGCGTGTCGTTTATCGAAGCCCGCCCCGAATGGCACCACCGCGTGCCCAAGGGTGATGAAATCAACGCAGCACTGGAGGAGTTGAACCATGGCGAGTGAACATTTGGCGAGCGTCATGGTGCAAGCGTTTATCGCTGCCGTCGATGCCGGGCTGGACGTAGTGCCGGTGGTCAGCGACTCCACCTCCACGGCCAAGATCGGCCCGTTTGCCCAGCGTTTCCCCGAACGCCTGATCAACGTCGGCATTGCCGAGCAATCCTTGGTCAGCGTCGCGGCGGGCCTGGCCCTGGGCGGCAAGATCGCCGCCACCTGCAACGCGGCGCCGTTCCTGATCTCGCGGGCCAATGAGCAGATCAAGGTGGACGTCTGCTACAACCAGGCCAACGTGAAGATGTTCGGCCTGAATGCCGGCACCAGTTATGGCCCGCTCGCCAGCACCCACCACAGCCTCGACGATATTGCGGTGATGCGCGGGTTTGGCAATGTGCAGATCTTCGCCCCCGCCGATGCCGTCGAGTGCCGTCAGATTGTCGATTACGCGCTGCGCTACCACGGCCCGGTGTATATCCGCCTCGACGGCAAAGCCTTGCCCGACGTGCACGGCGCCGACTATCAGTTTGTGCCCGGTCAGGTCGACATCCTGCGCCAGGGCGCCGATGTGAGCATCGTGGCCCTGGGCTCGGTGGTGCATGAGGCGGTGGATGCGGCGGCGTTGCTGGCGGAGCAGGGCATCCAGGCGCAGGTGATCAACCTGTCGTCGATCCGGCCCTTGCAGCGTGATGTGTTGCTCAGCGCCTTGAGCGGCACGCGCGCGGTTATCAGCGTGGAAGAACACAACATCAATGGCGGCGTCGGCAGCCTGGTCGCCGAAGTGCTGGCCGAAGCCGGGTTGGGCATTGCCCTGATCCGCCTGGGTATCGGCGATGGCGAGTACGCCGCCGCCGGGGCCCGCGAACCGACCCGCGCCTTGCATAACATCGACGCGGCTGGGATCGTGGCGGCTGCCACTCGGTTGCGGTGAACTCAATGAATAACAACACCCCGCTGATCCTGGCGATAGATGAAGGCACCAGCAACGCCAAGGCAGTCCTGGTCAACGAACTTGGCCAGGTGATTGCGCGCGGTTCGCGGCCCTTGAGCATCAGCCATCCCCAGGCCGGGTTTTCCGAGCAGGACCCGCTGCTGATCTGGCAAAACACGTTGGCGGCGATTGAAGAATGCCTGGCCCAGGTGGATCGTCCGATTACTGCGCTCGCGATCAGCAACCAGCGTGAATCGGTGGTGGCTTGGGATAGGCATACCGGTGAGCCATTGTCGCCGTGCATCAGTTGGCAATGCCGACGCTCTACGGCGTTGTGCACGCAACTGCATGAGCAGGGCCATGAGGCGCTGATCCTGGAAAAGACCGGGCTGGCGTTGGACCCGATGTTCTCGGCGGGCAAGTTCCGCTGGATTCTCGATCACCTTGAGGATGGCCATGCCCGCGCCGCTGCCGGGGAGATCTGCCTGGGCACGGTCGATAGCTGGCTGTTGTGGCAACTCAGCGGCGGCCAGGTGTTCGCCACCGACTATTCCAACGCCGCGCGCACCCAACTGTTCAACCTGCACACCTGCGCCTGGGATCCTGAGCTGTTGGCGCTGTTCGGCATTCCTGCTGCGGCCTTGGCGCCGATCCAGCCGAGCGCCGGTTTCTTCGCCGAAACCGTCGCGTTGGGCGGCTTGCCCGCCGGTATCCCGGTGATGTCGATGATCGGCGACTCCCATGCGGCGCTGTACGGGCAGGGCGGTTTTGCCCCGGGGCTGGTCAAGGCCACCCTCGGCACCGGTTCGTCCTTGATGACGCCCATGAGCGGGCCGATTGCCTCCACCCATGGCCTGTCGACCACCCTGGCCTGGCACGACGGCAGCCAACCTACTTTCGGCATGGAAGGCAATATCGTCCATACCGGCGCTGCCGTGCAGTGGGCGTCGAAGCTGGTGGCGGGAGAATCCCTGGATACGCTGACCGAACAGGCCGCGCAACTGCCGGATAACGGCGGCGTGTATTTTGTCCCGGCGCTGTCCGGCCTCGGCGCACCCCACTGGAAGGCCGACGCCCGTGGGCTGATCTGCGGGTTGACCGAAGCCACGTCCGGCGCGCACATCCTGCGCGCGTCGCTGGAGTCCATCGGCTACCAGATTCGCGATGTGTTCGAGGCCATGCAGCAAGACATCGGCAGCCCGCTCAAGGAACTGTGGGTGGATGGCGGCGCCACGCGCAACCGCTGGCTGATGCAGTTTCTGGCCAACCTGCTGCAACGCCCGGTGGTGCGCAGCCTGTCGCCGGAAGTCTCGGCACTGGGCGCAGCGCACCTGGCGGGGCGGGCGTTGGGTGTATGGGCGAGTGATACGGCGCTGGGGCAGTTGGAGCGCCAGCGCGAGCGGTTTGAGCCGCAGGAGGATCCGGCGATGGCAGGGCGTTACGCAGAGTGGAAAAAGGCTTTAGCCCGCACACTTCTCTAATGTCACATGCAAATCAACTGTGGGAGGGGCGATGCGACGATTCGACTTGCCCTCGATGAACATGAGTGTCTACACAACTTCAATAGAATAGTGCGTAGCAGCTGTCGAGCCTTGGCGAGGCTGCGTCGGCCGCGACTCGAGCTTGAATCGGCAGCGCGCCTGACGCAGCCTCGCTTGCGCTCGGCAGCTGCTACGGATTTGCGCGGTTGGATAAGACGGTATCTATGCGGAAGACGCTCAAGTTGTGTAGATACCCATGGCCATCGGGGGCAAGTCGAATCGCCCACCGCCCCTCCCACATTTAGATCACACCAGCCTTCAAGGCCTCCACGTCTGCACATCCTTGGCATCCACCGCCTTCGGCAATAACCCCGCCTTGAAGAACGCATCGGCAATCTTCTGCTGCTCACCCAGCTGATCCACCGTCACTGGCTGCACCTGATAACTTCGGTGCGCGTTCGCCGCTTCCACCGTGGCTACATCCAGGTTGCCCCACAGCGGGCCGAGCACTTTCGCCGCGTCCTGCGGGTTGGTTTTTATCCAGTGGCCGGCTTTTTCCAGCTGCGCATACACCACTTTCAATACCTGCGGATGCGCCTTGGCGTAAGGCGTGCCGGTCAGGTAGTAGCGCTTGTAGCTGGCCAGCCCGGCGCCGTCCGCCAGGGTGCGCGTCGGCAGTTGGCGCTGCACGCTGGTGAGGAAGGGTTCCCAGGTGACCCAGGCATCCACCTTGTTGTTCTCGAACGCCGCACGGCCATCGGCAGGCGACAGGTACGCCGGCTCGATATCCGAGAACGCCAGCCCGGCCTTGGCCAACGCGGCGATCAACAGGTAGTGGGTGCCGGCGGCCTTGGTCACCGCGATCTTCTTGCCCTTCAAGTCCGCCAACTGTTGGATCGGCGAGTCCTTGCGCACCACGATGGCCTGGGCCGAAGGCGAGGGCGCTTCCTGGGCGAAGTAGGTGAGTTTGGCCTGGGCGGCCTGGGCGAAGATCGGCACGGTGTCGGCCACGTCGGCGCTGATGTCGACGTTGCCGACGTTCAGCGCTTCCAGCAGCGGCAGGCCGCTGGGGAATTCGTGCCAGCTCACCTCGATGTTGTCGGCCTTGAGGGCTTTCTCCAGGGTGCCCTGGGTCTTCAGCAGGGTGATCAGCGTGGAGGATTTCTGGTAACCAATGCGTACGGTTTCCTGGGCTTGCGCACTGACGGCAACGGAAAAGGCCAGCAATCCTAATACAGCGGCGAGGGGACGACGAAGGGACATGGTGGGCTCGATCTTCAACGAAATAGACCCAAGCTTAATGATCTAAAAATCATTCGATAAATACTCTTTCGATCTGAGCTTAGGACGCTTTTATCCGGTCCCTGCCCATCGGGCATAACCATAGAATTATACGGTTCTTTCATAAAAGTCAGTCGTTAATATAATCAAAATGGCATTTTTGACGCTTTCGGCCTTTCTCTGGAGCGAGCTGATCAATTAAATAGGGATACTTCGCATGGCTACTTTTGATCACCTGACCCGTCGTCGCCTCCTGGGCCTGGCCGGCCTTACCCTGGCCAGCCTGTCGCTGCCGCGCCTGGGTTTTTCCGCCGACGCCCACGCCGGCCATAACACCGCCCAGGAGCCTGCTGGCACCGGTGAGTTCATCCGCCTCGACGCGCCGCGCAAACTCAAGCTGGCGGTCAACCTCAACGCCGTGTGCCTGGCGCCGGTGGTGATCGCCCATGGGCAGGGCTTTTTCACCAAGCACAACCTGGACGTGGAGTTGGTCAACTTCGGCAACTCCACCGAGGTCCTGCTGGAAGCCATCGCCACCGGCAAGGCCGACGCGGGCGTGGGCATGGCCTTGCGCTGGCTCAAGGCTCTGGAGCAGGGCTTTGACGTGAAGCTCACCGCCGGCACCCATGGCGGTTGCCTGCGTTTGCTCAGTGCTGCAAACGGCGGCGTGAGCAAGCTGGAGGATCTCAAGGGCAAGGCCATCGGCGTCACCGACATGGCCAGCCCGGACCGCAATTTCTTCTCGATCCTGCTGAAAAAACACGGCGTCGACCCGGTGCGCGATGTGGAGTGGCGCCTGTACCCGGCCGACCTGCTCGGCACGGCGCTGGAGCGTGGTGAAGTGCAGGCGGTGAGCGGCAGTGACCCGTTCATGTACCGCCTGATCAAGTCCGGCGTGGCGCGGGAATTGTCCACCAACCTGGTGGAGGAATACGCCAATCTCAGTTGCTGCGTGGTCGGCGTCACCGGCAAATTGGTACGTGAAGACAAGCGCGTGGTCGCGGCGCTGACCCAGGCGATCCTCGAAGCCCATGACTATTGCGTGCAGCACCCGGAGGAAGTCGCCAAAGGCTTCCAAGCCTACGCACTGAACACCTCCACCGAAGAAGTCCAGGCGATCCTCCACGACCACACCCACGGCCACCACGCGGTAGGCGCGGCGCTGACCCAGGAGATCACCACCTACGTCACCGACCTGAAAACCGTGGAAGTGATCAGCAAAGGCACCGACCCGATAGCGTTTGCCAAGGAGATCACCGCCGATGTCTTCAGCTGACGCAACCACCCTCAACCCGCCCGTGGCGCTCAAGGTCGGATGGCAGGGCGCCGCGGTGGTGGCGGCCTGGGTGGCCGTCGCGCTGCTGATCAGTTATTGGCCCAACGCGGTGCGCAACTGGCCGATGACCCAAGGCTTGGCCAATCTCTGTGTGGGCGTGGCGGCGTTGTTCATCGTGCTGAGCCTGCTGGGCCGCAGGCTGTCGAAACTCGGGCTGCGCTTGCGTACGGCCGCACCCTGGCTGATCGCCTTGCCGGTATTGCTGGGCATCTGGGAATTGCTCACCGCCAAGCTTGCGCTGTTGCCGGTGCCGTTCTTCGCACCACCCCAAGCCTTGCTCGCGGTGTATATCGAAGACTACGCACGCCTGGCCGACAGCCTGCTGCATTCGGCGCTGCTGCTGGGCTCGGGGGTGGCGCTGGGCGCGGCCACCGGGTTTGTCGCCGGCGTCGCCATTGGCTGGTCCACGCGTATCGGCTACTGGCTGCACCCGGTGCTGCGCATCCTCGGCCCGGTGCCGTCGACGGCGTTGTTGCCGCTGTGCTTTTTCCTGTTTCCCAGCAGTTGGAGTGCGAGTGTATTTTTGATCGCCCTGGCCACCTGGTTTCCGGTCACGGTGCTCACCTGGTCCGGCGTGGCCAGCGTCGATAAAGCCTATTACGACGTGGCGCGCACCCTCGGCGCCCGGCAAGGTTTTCTGATTTTCAAAGTGGCGATTCCCGCCGCGTTGCCCCACGTATTCGTCGGCCTGTTCATGGGCCTGGGCGCGTCGTTTTCCACTTTGGTGGTGGCGGAAATGATGGGGGTCAAATCCGGCATCGGCTGGTACCTGCAATGGGCCCAGGGCTGGGCCGCCTACGCGAACATGTACGCCGCACTGCTGATCATGGCGCTGGCCTGTTCGGGGTTGATCACCGGGCTATTCCTGGTGCGTGATCGGCTGCTGGCCTGGCAGAAAGGAGCGATGAAATGGTAGCCCTGGCACACGCGGTATCAGCTTCGGAAGGATTGGCGCTGCGCATAGAAAACCTCAGCCATGGTTTTGCTCTGGACGGCCAGCATTTGCCGGTGTTGGAGCGGGTGTCCCTGGACGTGGCGCCGGGAGAGTTTGTTGCTTTGCTCGGGCCTTCGGGTTGCGGCAAGTCCACCTTGCTGCGCCTGGTGGCGGGGCTGGAACCGGCGGACGCCGGCCGACTGCTGGCCGATGGCGTGCCCATCACCGGGCCGGACCCGAGCCGCGTGGTGGTGTTCCAGGACCCGACCCTGTACCCATGGCGCCGCGTGTGGGACAACGTTGCCCTCGGCCTCGAAGCCCAGGGCCTGCTCAAGCGCCATTCGGCGAAGGTCGATGAGGCCCTGGACAAGGTCGGCCTCGGTCAGTTCGCCCGCGCCTATCCCCGGCAGTTGTCCGGCGGCATGGCCCAGCGTGTGGCGTTGGCCCGTGCACTGGTCAATCAGCCGCGATTGCTGATCCTCGACGAACCCTTGGGCAAACTCGACTCCCTGACCCGCATCACCATGCAAAAGGAACTGATCGACCTGTGGCAGCGCCAGGGCTACACGGCGCTGCTGGTGACCCACGATGTGGAAGAAGCCTTGCTGCTGGCCAACCGGGTGATTGTGTTCAGCGACCGCCCGGCGAAGATCCAGGCGCAGTTGAGCATCGACAGGCCCTATCCACGGCACCGGGATGATCCTTACTTGGTGGACCTGCGACGGCAGATACTGGGGCTGCTGGGGTTGGGCGAAAACTGGTAGTCAGTGGGCGTCTTTCAGCGCGATGGTTTGGGTGGTCGCGCTGAGCACCCCCGCACGGTCCGCCAGGTAACGCGCCGGCGGCTGGCCCACCGCCTTGCGGAACATGGTGATGAAGCCGCTGGCGTTTTCATAACCCAGGTCCAGCGCCACCCGCTGCACACTTTCCCCCTTGGCCAGTCGTTGCAGGGACAGGATCACATGCAACTGCCGGCGCCAGCGGCCGAAACTCAGGCCCAGTTCCTCCAGTAGCAGGCGGGTCATGCTGCGTTCGCTCATGCCGATGCGCACTGCCCATTGGCCGAGGGTGGCTTTGTCGGTCGGGTCGGCCAGCAGGCTATTGGCCAGGCGTCGTAAGCGTGCGTCCTGGGGCATGGGCAGGTGCAGGGCTTCGACCGGCGCGGCGGCCAGTTCATCCAGCAACGTGTTGATCAAGCGGCCTTGGGCGCCGGCCTCGTCATAGAGTTGCGGGAAGCTTACTGCCTTGCTGATCAGCTCATGCAGCAACCCGGACACGGCCAGGGTGCAGCATTTTGGGGGCAGGGCGTGGGCGGCGTCGGGCTCGATCAACAGGCAATACACCTCCGCTTCGCCTGACCCGCGTGCCGAATGTGGCGTGCCGCCAGGAATCCACAGTGCACACTGGGGCGGCACGATCCAGATCCCCGCTTCGATTTCACAGTGGATGACCCCGCGCAGGGTGTACATCAACTGGCCCTTGCGGTGGGCGTGCTGGGCATGTTCCCAGGTGTCCGACGTACTGGTGGCGCCCACGGCCACCACGGCGCGGGGGAACAGATCGGCGTCCTTGGCCATCAGCGGGTCGAGCAGGTCAAGACGGTGGCGCTTCATGGTGGGGATCGCAGGTTGGCCGGATTGCGAAACAGTCTGGCTATTCTGTGCAATGCCGTCCAGTGGATCGAGCTTTATATTGAGATCCACTCTCATTAAGGAGCTTTGCCATGCGACTCGACAGTACAACGTTCCCTGTGGTGAAAATCGTCTTCGATGCGCCGAACCAAGACGGGCCGGAGGATGCCTTCCGGGTCTTTGAAGACCTGTTGGCACGGCAGCAATCCTTCCTGCTGCTGCACGAAAAAGCCGCGGACGAGAACAACCACGAACATTCCCATGAACAGCGCAAGCAAGCCTCGATCTGGATGAAGAAGCACCGACAGGCGTTGCACACGTTCGTCAAAGGCATGATCCAGGTCGAGCCCAGCGCGGCCAAACGCCTGGCACTCAAACCGTTTGCGCTGATGTTTAGCAAGGCCTGGGGCTACCCGTTGCTGGTGGTGGAATCCAAGGAGCAGGCATGGGCGCTGGCGCGGGATGTGCTGGATGAGCGGGTGTCGGATGTGGCGCATTTTTGAAGGGGGACAACGTCGACCTGTGGTGAGGGGGGCAGGCTTTTCTCGCCGGTTGGGGAGCGGTGCAGGGGCAATTGAACTACTTTGATTGACGAGCGATCCCTACCCGGTACTGACCTATGCGCACGTTATGGACGCGATATTTAGCCCTGCTGGAAAACGACCTGAGCACGCAGATCTTCGACAACGTCAAAAACCTGCTGGTGTGCGCGCTGCTGTTTGCGGCGGGCACCAATACCCTCGTGGGGCAGCAGGACCTGTTTATTGGGGTGTTTGCCTCCAGCGTGGCAGGGTGGGGGCTGATCATTCTCTCGACGGTGCTGATGCTGTTGAACGTCAGCGATGGCATTCGCCGGCTGGCCAAGCTGCGTTATCACCTGGCATTGCAACTGTTGCTGATCCTGGTTTATCTGGTGGTGGCCGAGCGGGTGGTGGAGATTGTGTGGGGCTTCCGCGCCCATTGAAGTATCCTCCGCCCCCCGCTTTCCACTGATTCAAACACAGATGACAGGACAAGATATGCAGGCGCTGCTGGAGTCGATCCTCGACGAAGTACGCCCCCTGATCGGCCTCGGCAAAGTCGCCGACTACATTCCCGCGCTGGCCGATGTGCCGGCCAACCAACTGGGCATCGCGGTATACGGCAATGACGGCTCGGCCTACCGCGCCGGTGACGCCGATACGCTGTTCTCGGTGCAAAGTATTTCCAAGGTGTTCAGCCTGGTGCAGGCCATCGACCACGGTGGTGAAACCATCTGGGAACGCCTGGGGCACGAGCCTTCGGGGCAGCCGTTCAACTCGTTGGTGCAACTGGAATTCGAACGCGGCCGCCCGCGTAACCCCTTCATCAATGCCGGCGCGCTGGTGATCTGCGACATCAACCAGTCACGCTTTGCCGTGCCGATCCTGTCGATGCGCGACTTCGTGCGGCGCCTGTCGGGCAACCCGCAGATCCTGGTCAACAGCGTCGTCGCCGACTCCGAAGCCCAGCACGGCGCGCGCAATGCGGCCATGGCCTACCTGATGAAATCCTTCGGTAACTTCCACAACGACGTGGATGCGGTGCTGCACAGCTACTTCAACTACTGCGCCTTGCAGATGAGCTGCCTGGACTTGGCCAAGGCGTTCAGCTTCCTCGCCAACGAGGGCACCAGCGCCCACAGCGGCGAGCAGATCCTGAGCGCGCGGCAGACCAAGCAAGTCAACTCGATCATGGCCACCAGTGGGCTGTATGACGAGGCGGGCAATTTTGCCTATCGGGTGGGCTTGCCGGGCAAGAGCGGTGTGGGCGGCGGCATTGTCGCGGTGGTGCCGGGGCAGTTTACGGTGTGCGTGTGGTCGCCGGAGTTGAACGCGGCGGGCAACTCGCTGGCGGGGATCAAGGCGTTGGAGTTGTTGAGTGAGCGGATTGGGTGGTCGGTGTTTTGAGCTCGTTCCCACGCGCGTGGGAACGATGATCTGGGTGTCATGCCGCTGGATGGGCGTCATCCAATGCTTTGTCCACCAACAGTTGCACACCTTCAAGCATTCGGCAGATGCCCAACGCCACATTGCGTTGCGCACCGTCGATTTCAAAGGCCAGGTGAGTGGCGATGTCGGTGATGGAGGATAGATCCTGGGATGCGTTGACCAGCAGGGTTTCGGTGCCCAGGTTGGGGCGTACGGTGAAGAGTTTATCTGGGGGATTGGGGCTGTCTTTAATCATGGTGAAGCTCCGTCGACAAGTGGAGCCGTCAGCGTTCGCGGTCAAACGAAGAGGGTGGCAGCTGTACGCGGGTTGACCGACCGGTTGTCAACGAACCCGGCATACCCGAAGGTATCCCGCGCACAACTGCCGCGACACGATACCTCAGGCACAAAAAAAACGCCTGGGATAGGTGCAGGGCGTAGCAGTTCGTTAACAAGGCCGGACGGTCAAATCCGGTCGCTGAATTGGCAGCGACGGCGGAGAGATTAGTCAGCCGCGTTCCGAGCGACTACCTGAAACAGTCGTGGGAAAACTCCTAGGGATCTCATGGCCAGACGCTACATCCTGTGGCGAGGGAGGTCCCACTACTTCTTCGACGTAGCGCTGTCGTGCAGCAAACTAGGATCTCTGTGGCGAGCGGGCTTGCCCCGCGTTGGGGGGCGAAGCGCCCCTGATGAAGACGAATGCGGTGTATCAGGCACTCCTCTGCGCCTGATTTTGGGGCTGCTGCGCACCCCAACGCAGGCGGTGCGACGATTCGACAAGCCCGCTCGCCACAAAGGCCTATTCAGCGTCTTTTTTGCGTGACTTCGACCACGGCAAAATCATGCCCACCTCCTGCTGGTATCGCCGATACCGTTCACCAAACAACGCCACCAGGTCCTTTTCTTCAAAGCTGGCGCCAATGAAGAGGTAAACCGTCATCCCTGTCGCAAACAACAGGTGCCCAGCAGTCATGGACGGCGTTGCCCAAAAGGCGATCAGGAAGCCCAGGTACAGCGGGTGGCGCACGATCCTGTAAAACAGCGGTGTTGTGAAGACGGGTGCTTGTTGTGCAGTGTCGCGCCAACGGTCAAGGGCTTGCTTGAGTCCGAACAGCTCGAAGTGATTGATCAGAAAGGTCGACAGCAGCGCAATGCCCCAGCCCATCCAGAACAAGCCGATCAACAGGGTCTTGGCCCAGGTCCCTTCGACCTCCCACACCGTGAGCGTGATGGGTTGCCATAGCCAGAAGATCAACCCAAGCACCAGGCTGCTGAGCACTACATACGTGGAGCGTTCAACCGGCGCAGGCATGAATGCCGCCAGCCACTGCTTAAAGCCTCTACGTGCCATGACCGTGTGCTGGACGCCGAACAGCAGGATCAGCGCGCAGTTGATCAGCACGGCGATTGGCCACGCGACGAGGGGGCCATCGTTGATGTTCTTGGGCACCGCCACGCTGCCGACGAAGCCGATCAAATATAAGCACGTGATGAGGAACACCACGTAGCAGCAGGCGCTGTACACCAGCCCGATGGCACGGGCGGTGCGGTTATTGTCGAGGAGCATGAGCGTGCCTTTCCCACAGGGTGACTGGGCCATGGCTAAGCCTAGCGCGTTTTGCGTGCGCGGTAAGCTGGGAGAATGGACAGCTCTCAGCGTTGCGGGCAGTAGGATTCAGCTGATAGTGGGCCGATTGGCAAGTCATACGGCATTCCCCGAATAGCGCGCAGAGATCGCCGATGGTTCTACAAAAATGAAGTACGTTGGCGTAAGCCATTACTTAATGATGACCTCGCACCTTCACATCCTTCAGCATTTGCCAGACAATGTGCGCCCTGTTCCGGAGTAGTTCAGCGGTAGAACACTCGGCTCTTAACCGGGTGGGCGCTGGTTCGAATCCAGCCTCCGGACCCATCACATCACAAGGCAATCTGGACACATCCCCAGAACACACGGAGTGACCGGTATGGGCGAGGGTTATGCGGTTTTCCACCTGTCCAAAGCGCTGATAGCGCACGATAAAAATTGCGCTCACCTCGCTCGCTTTAAAGCCAGCAGACGTATTTCACAGTGGCAGCAGGTAATTGCTCACATGCTGCAAGGCACCGCTGAGTACGGCTCGCGCGCTCCGATTACCGGGCTTCCCGCCTGGGTTACGCTGGAAGTCGTTACGGGGGGCTTTGCTACCGGCAACCTTTTGGCCGGTGGCGAACTGACCGACTATGAGCGTGAATTGGCCGTCTCTATTCCGGGTGTCCGCCCGGGGTTCGAGCGGTTGGACATCAATGCCTGGCACCTGACGGATGATGGCCTTGACGCGTTGCACCAGCGTCTGACCGCTTGTGACTATAGCGTTGAGGTACCGGAAGAGGCCGCGTTACTGACAGTGGCCTGGCTGTCAGGCCAGCAGCGCAACGATGAAGCCAGGGCACTGATAGACCTGATTGTTCCGTTCTTCGATCGATTGCGTTTCTTTCCGTCAATCTCCGCGCAGCTCCCGATTTCAGCCACACAGGTTCATATAGTTGATGCCGGTGAGGTCAAGGAATTGCTTTCAACCTTGCCGCCTCAGGCTCAGATCGTTGCTCAAAAACAGAGTATTGAAGCTCGTCTGCCCCTATATGATTCAGCCGTTGCGCATTTCCTCCTGACTTATCAGGCTGGATGGCCGTGCCGCAGTTACCCGGTTCAGTGGCACGAGCAGGCAGCCGAATTAGATGCACGTTATAAAAGCCTTGGACTCAACAAACGCACCCCCGATCGTGTGGAGGAATTGTTTCTTCTGCTCGAGCAATGCGCCCGCGATGCGGAATCGCTCACAGGGCGTCAGGTAGGTCGCATCAGGCGAATTGTCGGTGACTTCGTGCGCAAGTATGGCGTGCCGGATTCGGTCTCTCACCTTGCGTTCCGTGCGAATCAGCTTCGCCAGGTTGCGGGGCCAGAGCATCACCTGATTGCGCATGCCGTGGCAAAGCGCTTCTCCAAGTATCCGGCGCAAAGTGGTATTTCGGATTTTGTCGATTTGGTTGTTCCGCTCACTGCTGAGGAGGCCTTGGAGTGCGCGCAAGGCAAATGTGTCGCGATACCCGCGGCAATCCTGCGGCGAGTTCAACGCTGTCGCAGTGGGACAATCAGCGAATTGATCGAGCATGGGCTCATCACTTCGGGTGACACAGTCGCACGGCTGCTGCCCGCGATGACAGCTCAGCTCAGTAGCTCGGGGTTACGCGACGAAGCACTGAGGATGGTCTACGCCTCGACCTACCAGGCTTTCCGTCGACGGCGTTCGTTATTGCTATTGAACCTTCAGCGTCAGGTCGGCTTCAGTGAGTTGCCATGGGTTAGTGCAATTGAAGGTGACCGGCAGTCAGGCGTTGGTGCAGCGAGTGCCGCCAGGCAATCTCTTGTTGAATCATCGGCATTGACGATTCATGCCTTTCCTTATGCCATCCTTCCTAACAAGCTTCTCCAGGAGTTTGGAGCGCTGGCGGACACTGCGGGGCTAGATCTTCCCTTCGTGGAGGAGGTCGCTGCAGATATCTTCATGGGGCAGTTTTCACGTAAGTTCGCTGACAATGCCCGGCGAGCGGGAGGGGTGATCGCAGGCACCCTATACGCACGTTACTACGCGATTGATACTGATGAACTGGCCCGTCTGGCCACCACAGGGCGACGACATGCGCGAGTTTCAAGCGATGCCTTCGCCGCCTTATGCGCGAAGCGCGCGGAGGCTAGGTTGGGCGCGTGGCACCCTGCAATCAATGGCACCATCCTTGAGCAGCAGCAGATTTTAACCACTCAAAACCTTGCACTTCTTTTCGATGAGCTTGGATTGAACGTTTTACTGAAGCCTCGACTAGGGAGCATGGTCCAGGCGTGTTTTGAGTGGATCTGCAAACGGCACCAGATGCAGACTGAGCACTATCATGCTCGGTTGATAATGCTGAAGAACACGGCCTATGCCTGGCGTCAGATGGTGTTTTACCTTGCGATGCTTGACGAATATGAATGCCAAGATACGTTGAGGTCTGTCGAGGCTTATTTCGCCACGCAGCCTGTGGCTTTCCGAGAAAAATTTCTACCGTTGATGAGTGGCTTGCGCAAGGCCGTTGCAGGCGAAGTATTGCCTCAGCAGGGTCCAACAGCCGATGGTGCGAGGGTATTTCTGGGATGGACCACTACACGTCACTGGCTACTACCTCCGCAGCACGTTGAATCAAGCCGGGCCGTTGAGCCGTAGGTAATCCGTTGTTTGATGCTGACGGGTTTGAACTGCTCGCAGGCTTAGACTCATTTGGCCCGGAACCTGGAGTAACGAACACTGCCCCACCTACATTGGATTTTGAGTGTCTTGGAGATACGTATCCGCCCAAACAAAAAATGCGCCCCTGAGGGCGCATTTTTTGTTCGGTCGGCTATCGCCTATCAGGCCATTGCATCCCAGGCTCGATCACCGTGCTCGTCCTTGATCCGAGTCGGCAAGCCCATTACGTCCAGCGCCTTGAGGAACGGTTCAGCCGGCAGTTCCTCGACGTTGGCCATGTGTTTCACATCCCACTCGCCACGGGCTACCAGCAGCGCTGCGGCTACCGGTGGAACGCCTGCGGTGTAGGAGATGCCCTGGCTGTCCGTCTCGGCAAAGGCTTCTTCGTGGCACGCCACGTTGTAGATGAACATCTCGCGTGGCTGGCCATCCTTGGTGCCTTTGACCAGGTCGCCGATGCAGGTCTTGCCGGTGTAGCCCGGGGCGAGCGAAGACGGGTCGGGCAGCACGGCCTTGACCACTTTCAACGGCACCACTTCCAGGCCTTCGGCGGTGGTGACCGGCTTCTCGGAGAGCAGGCCGAGGTTTTTCAGCACGGTGAACACGTTGATGTAGTGTTCGCCGAAGCTCATCCAGAACCGCACGTTGGGCACGTCGAGGTTTTTCGACAGCGAGTGCACTTCATCGTGGCCGGTGAGGTAGAGGTTCTGCGAACCCACGACCGGCAGGTCGTCGGTGCGTTTGACTTCGAACATGGTGTTGCTGGTCCACTGGCTGTTCTGCCAGCTCCACACCTGCCCGGTGAATTCGCGGAAGTTGATTTCCGGATCGAAATTGGTGGCGAAGTATTTGCCATGGGAGCCGGCATTGACGTCGAGGATGTCGATCGAATCAATGCGGTCGAAATGCTGTTGCTGCGCCAGCGCGGCATACGCGTTGACGACACCCGGGTCGAAGCCCACGCCAAGGATGGCGGTGATGTTCTTCTGTTTGCACTCTTCCAGGTGGTTCCATTCGTAGTTGCCGTACCACGGCGGGGTCTCGCAGACCTTGCCCGGCTCTTCGTGGATGGCGGTATCGAGGTACGCAACGCCCGTGTCGATGCAGGCACGCAGTACCGACATGTTGAGGAACGCGGAACCCACGTTGATGACGATCTGCGATTCGGTCTCGCGGATCAGGGCCTTGGTCGCTTCCACGTCCAGGGCGTTCAGCGCGAAGGCCTGGATGTCGGCGGGAACCTTGAGGCTACCCTTGGCCTTGACGCTGTCGATGATGGCCTGGCATTTGGAGATGTTGCGCGACGCGATAGCAATACGACCGAGTTCGTCGTTGTGCTGCGCGCACTTGTGGGCCACCACCTTGGCGACACCTCCTGCACCAATGATAAGAACGTTCTTTTTCAATTGCTTTATTTCTCCTATATCCGCCAGCTTACGAAAGGCTGGACAGGTAGTCGTCGTAACCAAATTCACGAACCACTTCGACTGTACCGTCGAGTTGTTTCACTACGATGGACGGCATTTTCAGGCCGTTGAACCAATTTTTCTTGACCATGGTGTAGCCCGCGGTGTCGATGAACGACAGCCGATCGCCGATGGCCAGCGGACGATCAAATTGATACTCGCCGAAGATGTCCCCGGCCAGGCAGGATTTGCCGCACACCATGTAGGTGTGTTCACCCTCGCTCGGCGCCAGCTTGGCATTGAGGCGGTAGATCAGCAGGTCCAGCAGGTGGGCTTCGATGGAGCTGTCCACGACGGCGAGGTTTTTGCCGTTGTAGAGGGTGTCGAGCACGGTGACTTCCAGGGAGGCGCTGTTGGTGATCGCCGCTTCGCCGGGTTCCAGGTAGACCTGCACGTCGTACTTCTGCGAGAACGCCTTGAGGCGCTGGCAGAAGGCGTCGATGGCATAGCCTTCACCGGTGAAGTGGATGCCGCCGCCGAGGCTGACCCAGTTGACCTTGTGCAGCAGCGCGCCGAAGCGTTCTTCGATGGTGTTGAGCATCTGGTCGAACAGGTTGAAATCGCCGTTCTCGCAGTTGTTGTGGAACATGAAGCCGGAGATCTGTTCGATCACGCCTTCGATCTTCACCGGGTCCCATTCGCCGAGGCGGCTGAACGGGCGCGCCGGGTCGGCCAGCAGGTAGTCGGAGCTGCTCACCTGCGGGTTGACGCGCAGGCCGCGGGTCTTGCCTTCGCTGCGTTCGGCAAAACGCTGCAGCTGGCTGATGGAGTTGAAGATGATCTTGTCGCAGTTAGCGAGCATCTCTTCGATTTCATCGTCGGCCCAGGCCACGCTGTAGGCGTGCGCCTCGCCTTCGAACTTCTGGCGACCGAGCTTCAACTCATACAGCGACGACGAGGTGGTGCCGTCCATGTATTCCTGCATCAGGTCGAACACCGACCAGGTGGCAAAGCACTTGAGCGCCAGCAGGGCCTTGGCGCCGGACTGCTCGCGCACGTAAGCAATCTTCTGCATGTTGACCAGAAGCTTCTGTTTATCGATGAGGTAGTACGGCGTTTTGATCATTTTTGAGAGCCTGCGGCGGTGCCTGCCAAAAAAGGACACGCATTGTGCCCGCACTTGGATCGAATCGAAAGGTTAGCCGGCGGATTTTGCTGCGCCGGTTTTTCAAGCATAGCCCCGGAGTATGACTATCTAAGGATATGCACTGTCCCGGTGTGGGAGGGGGCTTGCTCCCGATAGCGGTGTGTCAGGCACCCTATTGGCGGGCTGATCCACCGCTATCG
>NZ_JBFMHW010000033.1:0-58362 GCF_040754745.1 Pseudomonas sp. SB113 | reverse complement strand
GCGCCTGAGATCAAGATCAACAGCAAGATCAAGGGCGGCTCGCTTCGCATCGTGGTTAGCGTTGGCGGCTACAACGTTGTGTAGATACCCATGGCCATCGGGGGCAAGCCCGCTCGCCACAGTTACGGTGTTCCTCCTTAACTGACCGGTATTTGGGCAAGCTCTCTCCCACATTTTGACCGCATTCAGGCAATGAGATCCTTGAGTCATTTCGGCATCCCCGCCATCATGCCTCCCCATCGCCAACCACCCACCGAGCCCGCCGTGCCTGATTCCTACGTTTTTTCTGAACAAGTTGGCCACCTGTTGCGCAAGGCCTACCAGCGCCACCTGGCGATCTTTCAGCAGAATGTCGGCGACTCCCAGCTCACCGCCGTGCAGTTCGTCACCCTGTGTGCGTTGCGCGATCACGGTGCAAGTTCCCTCACCGAGCTGGTCAAGGCCACGGCCGTGGACCAGGCGACCATTCGCGGTATCGTCGAGCGGCTCAAGGCCAAGGAACTGATCACCCTGGAGCCCGACCCGCAGGACAAGCGCAAGGTAGTGGTCGACCTGTCCGCCGCCGGTGCCGAGTTGGTCGCGCAAACCACCCCCCGCGCCGCACAGATCAGCGAACTGACCATGAGCAACCTCAACCCCGCCGAACGGGTGGCGGTGCTGTTTCTGTTGCGCAAGATGATCGACGATCCCCAGGACTGATAGCCGCCTGGAGTCGTACCTATTGTGGCAAGCCCGCTCGCCACAGTGGATGTGCCGAGCCTTTTGGCATCGTTTTTGCTCTCTGTTGATGTAGCGGGCACTTCATCAGTCAAGTGTGTCGCGAGACCCCAGGTCCGCGACGCTTTTTTTTGACTGTTTCATGTAGTGTCTACTTCATCAATGGGCTTGGGCGAAGCAAATGATCAGCCAGCACATCACGGTAGCGCTTGAGGTCAACGGGCAAACCAGCGAAGTCAGCGCCATGGCGGATACGCCGCTGTTGCTGGTACTGCGCAATGACCTGCAACTCAACGGCCCCAAGTACGGCTGCGGCCTGGGCGAATGCGGTGCATGCACCGTGATCATCGATGGCGTCGCTGCGCGCTCGTGTGTGTTTCCGCTGTCGGGCGCGGTGGGGCGTGAGATCGTCACCCTCGAAGGCCTCGGCACCCGCCAGGCGCTGCACCCGGTGCAGCAAGCGTTTATCGATGAACAGGCCGCGCAATGCGGCTACTGCCTCAACGGCATGATCATGACCACCAAGGCCTTGCTCGACCGCAACCCCAGCCCCAGCGAAGCCCAGGTGCGCCTTGAGCTGTCGGGCAACCTTTGCCGCTGCGGCACCCATATCGAAATCCTTCGCGCGGTGCTGCGTGCCGCGCGCCTGATGAACGTGGATTGATGACCATGACCGACACCCCGCTTTCCCGTGACCAGTGGCTGGCCAAAACTGGCGTTTTGTTGATCGTCGATGACGTGCTACCGCCTTCGGGGCCGGTGGCCAAGGGCGGTACGCCGAGCGTGAAGCCCAAGGAACTGGGGCTGTTTATCGCCGTCAACGATGACGGCCTGGTGTATGCGTTCAACGGCCATGTCGACCTGGGCACCGGCATCCGTACCGCGCTGGCGCAGATCGTCGCCGAGGAACTCGACCTGAGCATGGAGCAGGTGAAGATGGTGCTCGGCGACACCGAGCGCGTGCCGAACCAGGGCGCGACCATTGCCAGTGCCACGTTGCAGATTTCCGCGATCCCTCTGCGTAACGCGGCGGCGCAAGCGCGGCGCTGCTTACTGGCGCGGGCGGCGGGGCGCTGGGGCGTGAGCACGGCCAGCCTCAAGGTGGAAGGTGGCGTGATTCACAGCGCCGACGGGCGTACCAGCACCTACGCGGAACTGGTCAGCGGCCAGCATCATCAGTTGCGCATCAGTGGTGATGCGCCCCTCAAGGCCAGCCCGGATTACCGTCTGGTGGGCAAGGGCGCCGCGCGGGTGGACATCCCGGGCAAGGCCACCGGCGAACTGACTTATGTTCACGATATGCGCGTGCCCGGCATGCTTCACGGCCGGGTGATTCGCCCGCCGTATGCCGGGCTCGATTGCGGTGACTTTGTCGGCAACAGCCTGCTGCGCGTGGATGAAGACTCCATCGCGCATATCCCCGGTATCGTCGCGGTGGTGGTGATCGGTGATTTTGTCGGCGTGGTGGCGCTGCGCGAAGAGCAGGCGATCAAGGCCGCGCAGACGTTGCAGGTGCATTGGAAACCCTGGAACACCGCGCTGCCGGACATGAGCGATGTGGAGCAGGCCATCCGCGACAACCCACGGGTACGCCGCACGGTGCTCGACCAAGGCAATGTCGACGCAGCCCTGGCCAATGCCAGCCAACGCATGCCGCGCACGTACCTGTGGCCGTACCAGATGCATGGCTCCATCGGCCCCTCCTGCGGGCTGGCCGACTACGCGCCGACAGGCAGTCGCGTGTGGTCCGGCAGCCAGAACCCGCACCTGCTGCGCGCCGACCTGGCGTGGTTGCTGGAGTGCGATGAGGCGCTGATCGACGTCATCCGCATGGAGGCTTCCGGCTGTTATGGCCGCAATTGCGCTGATGATGTGTGCGCCGACGCCTTGCTGCTGTCCCGCGCGGTGGGCAAGCCGGTGCGCGTACAGCTGAGCCGCGAACAGGAGCATCTGTGGGAGCCCAAGGGCACCGCGCAGTTGATGGAGGTGGACGGCGGCCTCAATGCCGACGGCAGCATCGCCGCCTACGACTTCGAAACCAGCTACCCCTCCAACGGGGCACCGACCCTGGCACTCTTGCTCACCGGCCGCGTCGAACCGGTGGCGGCGATGTTCGAGATGGGCGACCGCACTTCGATTCCGCCCTACGACATCGACAACCTGCGCGTGACCATCAACGACATGGCGCCCATCGTGCGCGCTTCGTGGATGCGCGGCGTGTCGGCGTTGCCCAACACCTTTGCCCATGAATCCTATATCGATGAACTGGCCTTCGCTGCCGGCGTCGATCCGGTGGAATACCGCCTGCGCTATCTCAAGGACGAGCGCGCCATCGACCTGGTGAAGTCCACCGCCGAACGCGCCAACTGGTCACCGCGCACCGCGCCGATGCAAACCGCCAGTGACGATCACCTGTTGCGCGGCCGCGGCTTTGCCTACGCGCGTTACATCCACAGCAAGTTCCCCGGCTTCGGCGCGGCGTGGGCCGCCTGGGTGGCGGATGTGGCGATCGACAAACACACCGGCGATGTGTCGGTGACGCGGGTGGTGATCGGGCATGACTCGGGGATGATGATCAACCCGGCGGGCGTGCAGCATCAGATCCACGGCAATGTGATCCAGTCCACCAGTCGCGTGCTCAAGGAGCGCGTGACCTTCGAAGAGTCGACGGTAGCGAGCAAGGAGTGGGGCGGGTACCCGATCCTGACCTTCCCTGAGGTGCCGCAGATCGATGTGCTGATGATGCCGCGCCAGGACCAGCCGCCCATGGGCGCGGGTGAGTCGGCGTCGGTGCCCAGCGCGGCGGCGATTGCCAATGCGATCTACGACGCCACCGGGATTCGTTTTCGCGAACTGCCGATCACCCCGGAGCGGGTGCTGGCGGCGCTGAATGCCGGGGCCTCGGGTGAGCCGGCCAAATCGCCGGAAAAACGCCGCAAGTGGTGGTTCGGTGCGCTGTTCGCGACGTTGGGCGCGCTGCTGGCCACGGCCTGGCCATTTCACAATGAAATCGCGCCCATCGCGCCGCCCAGCGCCGGCACCTGGTCCAAGGCCACCCTGGAACGTGGACGCCTGCTGGCGGCGGTGGGTGATTGCGCGGTGTGCCATACGGCGCCGGGTGGTGCGACCAACGCGGGCGGGCTGGCGATGGAGACACCGTTCGGCACGCTGTACAGCAGCAATATCACCCCGGATGTAAACACCGGCATCGGCGCCTGGTCGTACCCGGCCTTTGAGCGGGCGATGCGCGATGGCATTGGCCGCGACGGGCGCAACCTGTACCCGGCGTTTCCCTACACGGCGTTTCGCAATATCAACGATGCGGATATGCAGGCGCTGTACGCCTACCTGATGTCACAGGCACCGGTCAGCCAGGCGCCGACGCCGAATGCCATGGTTTTTCCGTTCAATCTCCGGCCGCTGATGGCGGGGTGGAATGCCCTGAATCTGCGGCGCGGTGAAATCACTTTGCAGCCTGAACGTGGTGAGCAGTGGAATCGCGGCAATTATCTGGTGAACGGCTTGGGCCACTGCGCCGCGTGCCATTCGCCACGCAACCTGATGGGGGCCGAGAAGGGCGGCAAGGCGTTCCTGGCCGGCGGTACGGTCGATGGTTGGGAAGCGCCGGCGTTGACAGGGTTGTCCAAGGCGCCGACGCCGTGGACCGAGGACCAGCTATTCACTTACCTGAGCACCGGCTATTCCGATGCACACGGCGTAGCGGCAGGCCCGATGGGGCCGGTGGTGAGTGAGTTGTCGAAACTGCCCAAGGCGGATATCCGCGCCATGGCGGTGTACCTGGCGTCGCTGAAGGGCGAAGCCGTTGCGCAAGTACAGGTGGCGACCACGCTGCCAAATCCCAATGGCCGGCGCGTGTTCGAAGGGGCGTGCAAGGCCTGCCACGCCGACGGGCTGGGGCCGACGTTGTTCGGGGTGAGCCCGTCGCTGGCGACCAATACCAACGTGCACAGCGACCAGCCGGACAATTTGATCAAGGTAATCCTGCAAGGCATCAGCAATCCGGCGACCGAGGATCTGGGCTACATGCCGGGCTTCAAGGACAGTTTGTCGAATAGCCAGGTGGCGGATCTGGTGGCGTACCTGCGCGGGCGGTTTGCGCCGAATGCGCCGACGTGGAATGGGTTGGAACAGAAGGTTGCGCACCTGCGCGCCAACCCTGGCACTCATTAGTGTGGGAGGGGGGTGACGCCGCGTACCACCAGGTCGCTGATAAAGGCCAGCCAGTCCTGCTGCGGGGTCTTGTTCGACAGGTCTTCCCCGAGGAATGAGCTGAGGGTGTGGCGGTTGGAGTTATAGAAGTAGCACAGCGAGGCGATCATCAAGTACACGTGCTTGAGGTCGACATCCTCGCGGAACACGCCTTGGGCTTGGCCGGCTTCGATGATCGGGCGCAGCACGCCGACCGCTTCCCCCGACAGCCTGCGCAGTTCGCCGGACTGCTTGGCGTGCTTGCCCTGGTGCAGGTTCTCGATGCTCAGGATCGCCACGAACTCCGGGTGCTTGACGTAGTAGGTCCAGATAAACGCGACCAGCTCGCGCAGGGCCTGCACCGGCGCAGCCAGGTCCAGTTTGAGTTTGCTTTCGGCCCGGTTGAACTGCTCGTAGGTGTGTTCCAGCACGCAGACGAACAGGTGTTCCTTGCTGCCGAAATAGTAATAGAGCATACGGTCGTTGGAGTCGGCCTCCTTGGAAATGGTGTCGACGCGCCCCCCGGAATAGCCGTCGCGGGTGAACACCTTGACCGCCGCCTGCAAGATGCGCGAACGCGTCTGGTCGGCCTGTTGGGCACGAATTCCGGTCTTCTTGATCGCCATGTCAAAACGCCTTGCAGGACAGTTTGGGCGCGAAATATAGCATGGGCTTTTTCCGCTCCGTTCTATGACCGACAGGTTCTGTAATAAAAACGCCATTGCGCTGGGGATTAAATTCAGGCCGGGCTATTTTGGTGCATCTCAATAACTAGAGTAGCCATGGATGAAATACCAACCCTTCAGCCGCACATTAATTGCCACCGCCTTGGTGCTGACGGTCAGCGGCGTGCAAGCCGCTTCCCAGGCGCCGGTGGCCGGTGAAAATGGCATGGTGGTGACCGCCCAGCATTTGGCCACGCATGTCGGCGTGGATGTACTCAAGGCCGGCGGTAATGCGGTCGATGCCGCGGTGGCGGTCGGCTACGCGCTGGCAGTGGTGTACCCGGCGGCAGGGAACCTGGGCGGCGGCGGGTTCATGACCGTGCAACTGGCGGACGGGCGCAAGACCTTCCTCGACTTCCGCGAAAAAGCCCCGTTGGCAGCCACCGCTGACATGTACCTGGACAAGGCCGGCAATGTTGTCGAAGGCCTGAGTGCCAAGGGCCACCTGGCCGTCGGCGTGCCCGGCACCGTGTCCGGCATGGAGCTGGCCCTGAGCAAGTACGGCACCCTCAAGCGCGCCCAGGTGATTGCCCCGGCGATCAAGCTGGCGGAAAACGGCTTTGCCCTGGAGCAGGGGGATATCGACCTGCTGCACACCGCCACTGGTGAGTTCGAAAAAGACAAGGACATGCGCGGGATTTTCCTGCACAACGGCCAGCCGATGCAGGTCGGCCAGAAGCTGGTGCAGAAAGACCTGGCCAAGACCCTGAAGGAAATCTCCGCCAAGGGCACCGACGGTTTCTATAAAGGTTGGGTCGCCAAGGCCCTGGTGGACTCCAGCCAGGCCGGCAAGGGCATCATCACCCAGGCCGACCTCGACAAATACAAGACCCGCGAACTGGCGCCCATCGAGTGCGATTACCGTGGCTACCACGTGGTCTCGGCACCGCCGCCAAGCTCGGGCGGTGTGGTGATCTGCCAGATCATGAACATCCTCGAAGGCTACCCGATGGCCGACCTGGGCTATCACTCGGCCCAGGGCCTGCACTACCAGATCGAAGCCATGCGCCACGCCTACGTGGACCGTAACAGCTACCTGGGCGATCCGGATTTCGTCAAGAACCCGATCGAGCATCTGCTGGACAAGAACTACGCGGCCAAACTGCGTGACGCCATCGAGCCGCACAAGGCCGGGGATTCCCAGGCGATCAAGCCGGGCGTGTCGCCCCACGAGGGCAACAACACCACTCACTATTCCATCGTCGACAAGTGGGGCAACGCGGTCTCGGTGACCTACACCCTCAACGACTGGTTCGGTGCAGGGGTGATGGCCAGCAAGACCGGGGTGATTCTCAACGATGAAATGGACGACTTCACCGTCAAGGTCGGCGTGCCGAACATGTACGGCCTGGTCCAGGGTGAAGCCAACGCCATCGCACCGGGCAAGGCGCCGCTGTCGTCGATGAGCCCGACCATCGTGACCAAGGACGGCAAGGCCGTGATGGTCGTGGGTACGCCGGGCGGCAGCCGCATCATTACCGCCACCTTGCTGACCATCCTGAATGTCATCGACTACAAGATGAACATCCAGGAAGCCGTGGACGCGCCGCGTTTCCACCAGCAGTGGATGCCGGAAACCACCAACCTTGAGACCTTCGCCGTCAGCCCGGACACCCAGAAGATTCTGGAAAGCTGGGGTCATAAGTTTGCCGGGCCGCAGGACGCCAACCACTTGGCGGCGATCCTGGTGGGCGCCCCCTCCCTGGACGGTAAACCGGTGGGCAGCAACCGCTTCTATGGCGCGAATGACCCGCGTCGTAATACCGGCCTGTCGCTGGGCTACTAAAGCCTGACACGGTCAAAAATGTGGGAGGGGGCTTGCCCTAATGCCAGTCAGTTAAGAGATAGAACGGGCAAACAGTTACAGTGTTCCTCCTTAACTGACTGGCATTAGGGCAAGCCCCCTCCCACAGTGAGGACAGTGTTATGGTTGAAGCAGGTGTTCCACTGCTGAAAACGCCGCCTGTTTGCGCGCTTCCCAATCCCCCCGAATCACCACAACCGCCTGTCGATGCTGCTGCATCCACGCCAGGCTGCCTTGGAAAAACGCCTGGCGGTCGGCCAGTTCCGGCTGGCAGCGTTGGCCATCGGCAGTCCATTCCACATCGTCCGGCGATAGCAGCAGGTGCAGGTCGTAGTGCCGCGCCAGCAGTTCGTCGTCCAGCCACGCCGGGTAGTCACCGAACAGGGTCTGGCTCCACAGTTTGTTGGTCAGCAGGTGCGTGTCGAGGACCAGCAGGTGCGGCTGCTGGGCGCGGGCGGCATCTTCCCAGGCCAGTTGGCCGTGGGCGATGGCCGGAATATCCGCCAGACTGGTGTCGCGCTGGTGGTGGTCCATGAAATCGCGCACGTATTCACGCACCATCAGCCCGCCGAAATGCGCGTGCAACTCGGCGGCCAGCCAGCTTTTACCGCTGGATTCGGGGCCGGCCAGTACCACCACCTTCATGGTTGCAACGCCGGGTCGGCGCGCCATTCACGCCAGCCTTGCACAGCGATCACGGTGAACAGTGCATAAAGGACGGCGGTGAGATAGAGGCCTTTGTAGAGGAACAGTCCGACGAAAATCACGTCCACGGCAATCCACAGCGGCCAGCATTGCACGCGTTTCTGCGCCATCCACAGTTGCGCCACCAGGCTGAAACCGGTGAGGGCGGCATCGAGCCAGGGTTGCGCGGCGTCGGTCCAGTGCGCCATCGCAGCGCCCAGCAGCAGGCTGCCGACCGCGCCGACCGCCAGGCTGGTCATGATCGCCGGCACTCCCAGGCTGGTGACCTGGCGGCCTTGCTTGACCTCGCCGGCGCGGGTCCACTGCCACCAGCCATAGACTTGCAAGGCGGCGTAGACCACCTGCAGCAGCATGTCGGAATAGAGTTTCACGTCATAGAACACCCAGGTGTACAGCAACACCATCACCAGGCCGATGGGCCAGCACCAGGGGTTTTGTTTGACCGTCAGCCAGACAGCGATCACCCCCAGGGCGGCGGCGAACAGTTCAAGCCCGGACATGGCGGTTCCTTGGGAAATGAGAGAGGGCGGGGATTGTAACCAGAGGTAAGCAATCTTCAAAACACTGGAGGGTAAATGTGGGAAGGGCTAGCCCCCTCCCACAGGTTGGCCTGCGCTAGACCTTGAATTGGCGTAGCAGGCCGTCGAGCTGTTCGCTCAGCCCGCGCAAATGCACGCTGGCGACGCTGGATTGTTCCGCTGCCAATGCGGTGCTGTGGGACAAGCCGGCGGCCTGGGTGACGTTCTGGTTGATGTCTTCCACCACATGGGCCTGTTGCAGGGTGGCGCTGGCAATCGACGCGTTCAGGCCGTTGAGGTTGTGCAGGGCCTGGCCGATGGCTGTCAGGCTGGCACCGGCCTGGCCGGCTTGTTCGATGGTCAGTTGCGAGGCGCTGTGGCTGTCGCTGATCACCTTGACCGCCGCTTCCGAGTGGCCTTGCAGGCGCTCGATCATCGCCTGGATCTCGGCGGTGGATTTTTGCGTGCGCTGGGCCAGCAGGCGCACCTCGTCGGCCACCACGGCAAAACCACGGCCTTGTTCCCCGGCGCGCGCGGCTTCGATGGCGGCGTTCAGGGCCAGCAGGTTGGTCTGGTCGGCGATGGAGCGGATCACTTCCAACACGCCACCGATTTGCGTGCTTTCGCTGGACAGGGTGCGGATCACTTCCACCGCCTGGCTGATGGTGGTGGAGAGCTGATCGATCCGCTGCAGGCTGCCGTCGATATTGACCTGGCCTTGCTGCGCCTGGGCCTGGGCGTCGCGCATTTCGCTGGCGGCGTGTTCGGCGTTCTTGGCCACGTCCTGCACGCCGTAGGTGACCTCGTTGATGGCGGTGGCCACCAGTTCCATCTGCTGCGACTGCTGCTGGCTGCGGTCATGGGCCTGGCTGGCGTTGTTGCCCAGCTCCGTGGACGACTGGCCCAAGGCGTTGGCGCACGCCTGCAACTGGCTCACCACCTGGCGCAGCTTGGCGGTGAAGGTATTGAAGTGTTGGGCCAGCTGGGTGACTTCGTCGCGGCCGTGGGTGTCGAGGCTGCGGGTCAGGTCGCTTTCGCCGCTGGCGATATTGCCCATGGCGTTTACCGCATCCTGCAAGGGGCGCACGATACTGCGGGCAATCAGCGACACCAGCAAGGCCATCACCAGCGCAATGCCCAGGCCGATAAATGAGGTTTTCCATACCTGGCCGTTGAACTCGGCCTGCACATCGTCCACGTACACGCCGGAGCCGATGATCCAGCCCCAGGGTTCGAACAGTTGGATATACGAGGTTTTCGCCACCGGCGCCTCGGCACCCGGTTTCGGCCAACGGTAATTGATGATGCCGGCGCCCTTGGCCTTGGCCAGGCTCACGAACTCGTTGAACACGGCAAACCCGTCGGGGTCGCGGATGGCCGAGAGGTTCTGGCCGTCCAGCTTGGGGTTGGCCGGGTGCATGATCATCACGGGCGTGAGGTCGTTGATCCAGAAATAGTCGTCGTGGTCATAGCGCAAGCCGCGCACCGCGCTCAGGGCTTGTTTTTGCGCGGCGTCGCGGGTCATCACGCCAGTTGTTTCGAGGCTGTGATAAAACGTCAGGATCCCGCTGGCGGTCTGGACCACGTGCTGGGTCTGTTGGCGCTTGGCCTGGTAGAGGTCGTCATGGATCTGCTTGAGCATCAATAAACCCAAGGCCAGCAGCATCAGCACGGCGACTATCAGGATCAGCCAGAGGCGTCGGCTGATCGACATATTGCGCAAACTGTTCATCGTCCTGTCACTCCGGGCTTTTTATAATTGTGGGCGTCGCATCGACTTTTACGCCTTGTCTGATAGGCTTTCGGCCTGAAATCGCAAAACCTGAGTGCTGCTTGATTTTCACAGAATTTTTGCAGTCCGGCGTTGACCATTATCAACACTGGGCCTTCAGTGTGCTCGTCGTCAGTGAACCATTAAAAAAGACTAACAAGGCATGCCACGGCGCATGACCTTTGGGGGAAACATGGATTTTTGGACCGCCATTCAGGCATTGATTCTTGGCGTAGTGGAGGGGCTTACGGAGTTCCTGCCGATCTCCAGTACCGGCCACCAGATTATCGTCGCCGACTTGCTCGACTTCGGCGGCGAGCGCGCCATGGCGTTCAACATCATCATCCAGCTGGGCGCCATCCTGGCGGTGGTCTGGGAGTTCCGGCGCAAGATCCTCGATGTGGTCACCGGGTTGCCGACCCAGCGCAACGCCCAGCGCTTCACGATCAACCTGCTGATCGCGTTCCTGCCGGCCGTCGTGCTGGGGGTGATTTTTGCCGACCTGATCCACCACTACCTGTTCAACCCGATCACCGTGGCCACCGCGTTGGTGATCGGCGGCATCGTCATGCTGTGGGCCGAGCGCCGCGAGCATGAAGTGCACGCCGAAAGCGTCGATGACATCACCTGGAAAGATGCGCTCAAGGTCGGTTTTGCCCAGTGCCTGGCAATGATCCCGGGTACGTCGCGCTCCGGCTCGACCATCATCGGCGGCCTGCTGTTCGGCCTGTCGCGCAAGACCGCCACCGAGTTTTCGTTCTTCCTGGCCATGCCGACCATGGTCGGTGCGGCGGTGTACTCGGGCTACAAATACCGCGACCTGTTCCAGCCGGCGGACCTGCCGGTGTTTGCCATCGGTTTCGTCACCTCGTTCATCTTCGCGATGATTGCGGTCAAGGGCCTGCTCAAGTTCATTGCCAGCCACAGTTATGCGGCGTTTGCCTGGTACCGCATTGCGTTCGGCCTGCTGATCCTGGCGACGTGGCAATTCGGCTGGATCGACTGGGCTGCGGCCAAGGCATGATGGTTCAGCACTTGCGCCTGAAAGCGGCGATTTTTGTGCTGTTGTGCGCCGCGCCACTGGTGGGTTCGGTGTTGGTGTGGCTGCGCGGCGAAACCGTGCTTCCGTTGGCGGCCTACGGCGTGGTCAGCGTGCTGGCGTTCTTCCTGTATTGGAGCGACAAGCGCAAGGCCCGCACCGACAGCTGGCGCACCCCGGAGAACATCCTCCACGCCGTGGAACTGGCGGGCGGCTGGCCGGGAGCGTTGATTGCCCAGCAGGTGTTCCGGCACAAGACGCGCAAGGTGTCTTACCAGGTGCTGTTCTGGGTGATTGTGCTGTTGCACCAGGTGTTCTGGCTGGACCAGTTGTTCCTCAGCGGCACGCTACTGTCAGTTCTCTAGCAGCAAGCCGACCTGCGTGCGCTTGGGCAGTTTGCTCACCACCAACTGGTGGGAGCGCTGCAACAAGCCGCGCAGTTCCTCGGCGCCCAGCGGGTAGGGCGTGTTCATGATGATCCACTGCGCGCGTGCCAGGTACGGCGCCGGGTGGATGCCGGGGCGGTCGACATGGCCGAGGAACAATTCCTTGTCGACCTTGAACGCCAGCGAATCACCGCGCAGGTTTTGCAGGGCGAACATCTTGTTGCCGGCTATCGAGAACACCCGCACGCCGCCCCATTTGTAGTCTTCCCGCGCGCCGGGCAGGCTCAGGCAGAACGTCGCGACTTGTGCTTCGGTCATCTTCATAGCAAGCGGTCTCCGCAGCTCTTAAAGCCTTCTTCCAGGTAATCGATCCAGGCGCGAATCGCCGGCAGTACGCCACGGCGATGCGGGTAGACGGCCTGGAGCCAGCCGCCCGGCAACGACCATTGCGGCAGCAGTTGCACCAACCGACCGTTGGCCAGTTCCTCTTCGCAGTACATCATCGGCAGCACGGTAAAGCCCAGGCCCATGACGGCGCTGGCCTTGCGCACGATGAAGTCGTCGATGCCCAGGCGGGCTTCCATCGCCAGATCGTGTGGGTTGCCCTGGGGGTCGAGGATGCGCTGATGCACCAGGCGATCCGCCTCCAGCGCACCGAGTATCGGCAGTTGCTTGAGATCGTCGAGGGTGTTCACCTGGCGACCGAGCATGAATGCGGGGCTGGCGACCAGCACGGTCTGGGCCTGGCGCAGGCGCTTGGTGACCAGCAGCGGGTCTTCGTCACCGAGATCGCGCACTCGCAGTGCCACATCGATGCCCTCGGCGACCAGGTCGACGCGGCGGTTGACCAGGGTCATCTCCAGCTGTACCTGGGGGTTGGCGGCGAGAAATCCGGCGACCAGTTCCGGTAGGAAGTGCTGCGCCAGCCCCACCGGGCATGTGACCCGCAGCCGCCCGCGGGGTTCGCTGGACATGCTGGCGACGGCCTCGTCGGCCATTTCCGCCTCCAACAGCATCGCCTGGCAGTGGCGCAGGTAGCGTTCGCCAACGGCGGTGAGGGTCAGTTGCCGCGTGGTGCGTTGCAGCAGGCGCGCGCCGAGGCGTTCTTCCAGCTCGGCAATGCGCCGCGACAGCCGCGACTTGGGGATACCCAAAAGCCGCCCGGCCGCCGCAAAGCCGCCGGCTTCGACGACTTTGGCGAAATAGTAGAGGTCGTTGAGGTCTTGCATGGTCAGCCTATTGTCCTGTCAGTGGGACAAACTATCGCATTTCAGGCGTCTTATCGACTATTGGTTTCATGCGTAGCATCACCACCATCTGATCGCCACTGTCGATCCCACCTCGGAGATCCACCATGAAACTATTGCACATCGATTCCAGCATCCTCGGCGACAACTCGGCGTCCCGTCAGCTCAGCGCTGGCGTAGTCAAGGCCTGGCAAGCGGCCGAGCCGGGTGTGGAAGTGACCTACCGTGACCTCGCCAGCGAAGGCATCAACCACTTCTCCGGCGCGACCCTGGGTGCCCTGGGCACCGCCGCCGAGCTGCGTGACGCCGCACAACAGCACGAGGCCGACCTGAGCGCCAAGACTCTGGCTGAATTCCTCGCCGCCGATGCCGTGGTATTGGCTGCGCCGATGTACAACTTCACCATTCCAACCCAATTGAAAGCCTGGATCGACCGCATCGCCGTCGCCGGCCAGACCTTCCGCTACACCGAAGCCGGCCCTGAAGGTCTGTGCGGCAACAAGAAAGTCATCATTGTTTCCACCTCCGGCGGCTTGCACGTTGGCCAGGCGACGGGTGTTGCCCACGAGGAATACCTGAAAGTGATGCTGGGCTTCCTCGGCATTACCGACATCGAATTCGTGCGCGCCCACGGCCTGGCCTACGGTGATGAAGTGCGCAGCAAATCCCTGAGCGACGCGAACGTACTCATCAACGAACAATTGTTCGCTGCTGCGTAAGGCGTGTGTAAATTTCGCCTCTGCTCGGTTTCAATCTGAAGCCGGGCGCCTAAACTCCGTATTCTGGTCGCCTTGAAACGACCGGCGTACGGAGTTTTTCCGTTTATCCGCTGTCATTACTTTGGCCCAGGTTATGCACACATGGGTTTATCACCCAGTGTGAGTAACTTGAACCATGGACTTCTCAGATCGATATGCCGCGGGTATTCAACGTGGTCACGCAGCAAAGGTGGACATCCTCATGATGCGTCTTTGTGCTGTTATGGTTCTTTCCCTGCTCGGCGGCCTGATTTCAGTGCACGCCGCGCCGGCGCCGCACCCCCATTGGAGTGTGGGCTTCCATCGCATGACCTTTCTCGACCCGCTGGACCTGCAGCCGATGAAAGCGGTGGCGTTCTACCCCTCCACCGACGATGAACACAGCACGCAACTGGGTCCCTATCACGTCGCCGCTACCGAAGATTCCAAGATCGCCATTGGCCGCTTCCCGATGCTGATGCTGTCCCACGGCAACACCGGTACGCCGTTGGCGCTGCATGACCTGGCCACGTCGCTGGCGCGCAAAGGCTTTGTAGTGGTCGCGGTGCTGCATCCCGGCGATAACTACAAGGACCATAGCCGCCTGGGCACGGTAAGTAACCTGTACGGCCGGCCGATCCAGATTTCCGAAGCGATCACCGCCACCCTGGCCGACCCGATGCTATCGCCGTTCGTCAACGTCAATCAGGTAGGGGTTATCGGCTATTCGGCCGGTGGTGAAACCGCGTTGATCCTGGCGGGTGCCAAGCCGGACTTCGACCGCCTGCGCCGCTATTGCCAGGAACGCCCCGAAGATCGCGATGCCTGCACCACCAAAGGCGAACTGGTGGTGGACCGTGACGACCTGCAGCCGCAATCCGACCCGCGTATTCATTCCTTGATGTTGATGGCGCCATTGAGCCTGATGTTCGGTCGCCACACCCTCGCCGACGTGCATGTGCCGGTGCTGCTCTACAGCGGCGACGGCGACAAGCTGGTGGCGGTAGACAAGAACGCTGCCGCCCTGGCGCGCAAGCTGCCGGAGCCGCCGGACTTCAAGCTGCTGGCGGGGGCAGGGCACTTCGTGTTCATGGCGCCGTGTGACAGCGACCAACTGGCCGCGATGCCGGCCATCTGCACCGATGCCGACGGTGTCGACCGTGAAGGCATCCACCGCGACCTGATCTCCGAGGCCGGGCGTTTTTTCACCCACACCCTCGGCCAATCTACCCGCGCCGGCTTGCAGACCGCCGATCAGTAAGCGCGGCGCTTGAGCAGCAAGGTCACGCCCAACGCAGTGACCGACAACAGCGCCGCACAGAAGAAAATCCAGCTGTAACCCAGGTTCAACGCCACGGCACCCATCAACGGCCCTGCAATCGCCAGCGCGAGGTCGAAAAACACCGCATACGCACTCAGGCCTGCACCGCGGCTGCTGTTGGGCACCTGCTTGATGGCTTCCACGCCCAGCGCCGGGTACACCAGCGACAAACCAAAGCCGGTCAGCCCTGCACCGATCAAGGCCACGCCGGTGGACGGCGCCAGCCACAGCAGCGTCAGGCCCAGGGTTTCGATGATCATGCACGCAATCGCCGCCCTGAAGCCGCCAAAGCGGCTGATCGCCGAGATGAACACCAGTCGCGAGACGATAAAACACACGCCAAACACCGTGAGGCAGTACGCCGCGCCGACCCAGCCGCGATTGAGGTAATACAGGGTGATAAAGGTGGTCAGGGTGCCGTAGCCGATGGACGCCAGGCACAGGCTGGCACCAAACGGTGCGATGCGCCCGAACACCGCCCAGAACGGCAGGCGCTCGCCGCGCACCACCGGCACCGAGGGCTTATTGCGGATCAGCACCAGGCCCAGCGCCGCCAATACCGACAGCGCGATACCCAGGCTGGTGTAGCCATATTCAGCGACCATCACCACCCCCAGCGGCGCGCCAATCGCGATGGCGCCGTAGGAGGCAATGCCATTCCACGAAATCGACCGCGCCGTGTGCTCCGCCCCGACCTGGCCCATGCACCAACTGATGGTGCCCACGCCGATCAGGCCTTGGGCCACGCCCAGCAACAGCCGGCCGACGATCAGGATCCCCAGGCTCAGGCTGGGCAGGCTGTCCACCAGGGTGGCGAAGAACGTCAACACACCGCTGATCAGGATGCCGGCCAGCCCCAGCACAATCGCGCGCTTGGTGCCGACGTTGTCGGACATGCGCCCGGCCATGGGACGGCTGAGCAGGGTTGCGAGGTACTGCGAACCGATGGTGACCCCGGCCACTACCGCGCTGAAGCCCAGTTGCTCATGTACATAGCCTGGGATTACCGCAATCGGCAGGCCGATGCAGATAAAGGCGATGAAGGTGTAGAAGACGATGGAGACGATCTGCAGGGTGATCGACAGGGAGGAGGGGGCGGCGTTGGACATGGGCTCTCGTTCGCGGGCGGGCGGTGAACGCATCATGGCAAGGGCTTGGGGGAAAAGGAAGCAGCCTAACTATTTTGGCTGAGAAACCGGCTTTTGTGGCGAGCGCACTTTTGTGGCGAGCGGGCTTGCCCCGCGTCGGGCTGCGCAGCAGCCCCAATAAAAAACACCGCATTCTGCCAGGCAAAAACGCGGTGTTCGTTTTCAGGGCCGCTGCGCAGCCCAACGCGGGGCAAGCCCGCTCGCCACAACAAGCCCGCTCACCATAACCAGCATGCTCACCACAACAAGCATGCTCGCCACAACAAGCATGCTCCCAGGGTTTCAGGTCGCTACTGTTAGAACACCACGCCTTGGCTGCGCAGGTAGTCGTCGTAGGTGCCGCTGAAGTCGATCACGCCGTTGGCGCTCAACTCGATGATGCGGGTGGCCAGGGACGATACGAACTCACGGTCATGGCTGACGAAGATCAGCGTGCCCGGGTAGTTCTCCAGCGCCAGGTTCAGTGCCTCGATGGATTCCATGTCCAAGTGGTTGGTCGGTTCGTCCATGATCAGCACGTTCGGCTTTTGCAGGATCAGCTTGCCGAACAGCATGCGGCCTTGCTCACCACCGGAGATCACCTTGACTGACTTGAGGATCTCGTCGTTGGAGAACAGCATGCGGCCCAGGGTGCCACGGATCACTTGCTCGCCTTGGGTCCACTGGCCCATCCAGTCGAACAGGCTCATGTCGTTTTCGAAGTCACTCGCGTGATCCTGGGCGTAGTAGCCCAGTTCAGCGGCGTCGGTCCACTTGATGCTGCCAGCATCCGGGGTCAGTTCGTTGACCAGGGTGCGCAGCAGGGTGGTCTTGCCGATACCGTTCGGGCCGATGATCGCCACGCGCTCGCCGGCTTCAACCTGGAAGCTGAAGTCCTTGAACAGCGGCTTGCCGTCGAAGCCTTTGGCCATGCGCTCGACGATGACCGCCTGGCGGTGCAGCTTTTTGGTTTGTTCGAAACGGATGAACGGGCTCACGCGGCTCGAAGGCTTGACCTCGGCCAGCTGGATCTTGTCGATCGCCTTGGCACGGGAAGTCGCCTGCTTGGCTTTCGAGGCGTTGGCCGAGAAGCGGCTGACGAAGGATTGCAGCTCGGAGATCTGCGCTTTCTTCTTGGCGTTGTCCGACAGCAGTTGCTCGCGGGACTGGGTCGCCACGGTCATGTACTCGTCGTAGTTGCCCGGGAACAGGCGCAGCTCGCCGTAGTCAAGGTCAGCCATGTGGGTGCACACGCTGTTCAGGAAGTGACGGTCGTGAGAGATGATGATCATCAGGCTGGAGCGCTGGGTCAGGATGTTTTCCAGCCAGCGGATGGTGTTGATGTCCAGGTGGTTGGTCGGTTCGTCGAGCAACAGCACTTCCGGATCCGAGAACAGCGCCTGGGCCAGCAACACACGCAGCTTCCAGCCTGGGGACACTTCGCTCATCGGGCCGAAGTGCTGTTCCAGGGGAATACCCAGGCCCAGCAGCAGTTCACCGGCGCGGGATTCGGCGGTGTAGCCGTCCATCTCGGCGAACTCGGTTTCCAGCTCGGCCACGGCCATGCCGTCGTCTTCGCTCATTTCCGGCAGCGAGTAGATACGGTCGCGCTCGGCCTTGACCTTCCACAGCTCCTCGTGACCCATGATCACGGTGTCGAGCACGGTGAATTCTTCGTAGGCGAACTGGTCCTGGCGCAGTTTACCCAGGCGCACATTCGGCTCCAGCATGACCTGGCCGCCGGACGGATCGAGGTCGCCGCCGAGGATTTTCATGAAGGTCGACTTGCCGCAACCGTTGGCACCGATCAGACCATACCGGTTGCCGGCGCCGAACTTGACCGAGACGTTCTCAAAGAGCGGCTTGGCGCCGAACTGCATGGTGATGTTAGCTGTGGAGATCAATTACTTTACCTATCAATGGGTTGCGAGCGTGGCGGCAGGAGCCTTCAGGCATGCATCAACAGCGACATCAGGGCGCGAAACCCGGTCGCTGAGCAAAAAATGGGGGATGTGTGTTGGAATTTGGCGCGCATTGTCGCATATGTCAGGCGACAGTTGTATGGCAGCCGACGACGGATGTTCAGAGCCTTCAACCTCGAGTGGCGCATGGTCACCCCAAGGTGGCGGGTTGTTCAGAATGGAGAGCGGACCGTATGATCGCAACGCGCCCCCTATGTGGGCGCCGAGACTCACACCCCTTGAAGGACATGAGCATGGAAAAGCACTTCGGTAATTCAGGCCTGTTCAAGGCTGCTTCGTATCACTGCAACGAACTCCTGGGCCGCGGCATCGCTGGCTGGGAGCTGAAAAATATTGCGTTGAATACGAAGGAGTTTTTGATATGTCCAAAGAACTACTCGGAGTTTCTGCTCTAGGGTTGATGGTGCTCGGCGAGTTTTGTGCGATCTACAGTGAGGTGGTGACCGCCAAGCTTGCCCACACAGGAAATGGTTCATGGGAAGGGTTCGTGCTTCCCGTTGTGCTGATGTGTTTTGCAGGGCTTTGTCTGCTGGGTGCGTATTGGTTGGGGTACGTGGCTGTCGGTGATATCTGGATCGTCACCGTGGTCTCCGTCACCTCGTTGTTGCTGCTTGAGCCGGTGGTGGTCTGGTCGCTGTTTCATGAGGCACCAGGACGAGGCGCACTTATCGGGTTCGTCTTGGGCGCCTTGGGAATGCTGTCCACTGTACTGCTTTAACTTAGCCCTCTGGCCCGGCAATCAAACGCTGGGTCAGCTCACCGAAGATCGCTATTAGACGGGTAGAGCCGCCCGAACAGGCGCAGCTCAGCGGCGGTTGAGCGCTGGTTGTGTCGCTTATATCAGGCGGCAGAGGCATGGGGCGCGAAGATGGGCTTCGCCAGGGTCTCCGGCATCGCCAGCCATAACAGCGCCAACGCGACGAAAGCCACACCGGCCAGGGTGAGGAATGCTGCGTTGTAGCCGGCCTGTTGCACCACGAAGCCGGCCAGGCTGTTACTTAGTGCCGCGCCCAGGCCAAACACCGTGGACAGCGCGCCCAGGCTGACATTGAAACGCCCGGTGCCCTGGGTCAGGTCCTTGACGATCACCGGGAACAGCGCACCGAAGATCCCCGCGCCGATACCGTCGAGCATTTGCACCGCCACCAGCCAATAGGGGTCACTGGACAAGGTATAGAGCACGCCACGCAGTGGCAGAATCAAGAAGCCGAACAGCAACAGCGGCTTGCGCCCCCACACGTCGGCCTTGCTGCCGACCAGCCAGGCCATCGGCACCATCACCAATTGCGCGGCGACGATGCAGGCCGAGGTCAGTGGGGTGGCCATCTGCAGGTTGATCTGCGAGAGCTTCTGGCTGACCAGTGGCAGCATCGCAGCATTGGCCAGGTGGAACAGCGCGCAGCAAATGGCGAACAGCAGCAGTGGTCGGTTACCCAGCAGCACCCTCATGCCGGACGGTGGTTCGTGGTCGGTGATGTGGGCCGGGTCGAAGCCGCGGGCGACTTCGTGGTCGATAGCCTTGGCCGACACGCAACTGACCGCCACGACGCTGGCCACCGCCATAAAGGCCATCAGGTAGAACACCACCACCGGACCAAACAGATACGCCAGGCCACCGGCCAGCAGCGCAGCCACGGCGTTGCCGGCGTGATTGAAGGTTTCATTGCGCCCGGTGCGGCGGGTAAAGGCCCGCGGCCCGGTGATCCCCAGGGAAATCGCGGAAATCGCCGGGGCAAACACGGACGCGGCGACGGCACTGGCCGCTTGGGTCAAGGCGACCAGGCTGAATGAACTGACGAAGGGCAGCAGCAGGCAACTGCCGGTCACCAGCAGGGCAGCGATCGCAATCACGGCGCGCTTGCTGCGCGTGCGATCGATCAGTGCGCCCGCCGGGCCCTGAGTGATCAGCGCGGCAATACCCGCCAGGGTCATGACCACGCCGATACTGGCCGGGTCCCACTTGTGTACGGCCAGCAGGTAGATGGCCAGGTACGGGCCGAGGCCGTCGCGCACATCCGCCAGGAAGAAATTCAGGCTGTCCAGGGACAAGGTATTACGCAGGTCGGCGTGTCTGGCCACGATCAGGACTTCGAAGGGGGCATTCAAGGGCTGAACACTCATTGCGCTAATGACCTGCGCGCATTGCATTTAGTTTCGCCTGCTGCTTGGGGTTTTATTCTGCGGATAGGTGGCTTATTTTCGCTGCTCCGCCGTATGACTTATCTGGAGACGCAATGGACATGCCCTCAGCTCAACAGGCGATTGCCTGCAACAAGGACGCCTGGGACCAATCCGCCGACCTGCACAAAACCACCGAGACTTGGAGCGCACTGCTTAGCGGAGTCCGCAAACCTGATTTTTCGTGCCTGGACCCCACCATTACCGGCTTGTTGCAGGACATCGGTGTCGCTGGCAAGGATGTGGTGCAACTGTGTTGCAACAACGGTCGCGAAAGCCTGTCGCTGTTCGCCCTGGGCGCGCGTTCGGTAGTGGGAGTGGACCAGTCCCGGGCGTTTCTCCAGCAGGCGCGTGAGCTGGCCGATGTGTCGCCCCATGATCCCGAATTTATCGAGAGCGACATCCATCATCTGCCGCAACGCTTGCACGCGCGATTCGATATCGCCCTGGTGACCATCGGTGTACTCGGCTGGATGCCGGATGTGGCGCTGTTCATGCGCCATGTCGCCAGCACGTTGAAGCCCGGCGGTACGCTGGTGATGTATGAAACCCATCCATTCCTGGAGGTGTTCGATCCCAAGGCGCCAAACCCGCTGCTGCCTGCCAGTTCGTATTTCCAGCGTGAGCCCTTTGTGTTGCAGGAGTCGATTGTCTACGAAGGCCAGGGCGACGTGGCCGGGCCGACCTCCTATTGGTATGTGCACACGTTGGGGGACGTGGTGAGCTCAGCGATTTGCGCAGACTTGCAGATCAGCCACTTGCAGGAGTATGCGCACTCCAACCGCGAAGAACTGTACGACCAGTACGAGCACCAGCCTGCTCAGTTGCCCTTGTGCTTTACCTTGGTCGCCACCAAACCTTGCGTTTGAGTGGAATGCTTTCGGCAAAAAAAAGCCCGCGAGGGGAGGCGGGCCAAGGGATTCACTGGAGTAGGTCTCACCCTATAGCGCTGAAAGTGAAGGCCTTGTGAAAACGCTGTCGCCGGTCCGGATGGCGTACGGCTCAGGAGCGCCGTATGAAACTGCGCATGGTCTGGCCTGCCCCCGTCTTGAATGACATGGGCCTGGGCATACCTTCATCCGCCGCAATGAACACAAATGTATCCCCTTCGAGGCGATAGCTGGCAGGCAAGTGTTTGCCGGCGTCATCGCCGATGGCGTCCACCCAGGTAATGCTCTTGGGAACGGGAGTGCCGTCGAGGAAAAACCGGCCCTCCAGCAACACCTCGCCACTGACGGTCTTCACCTCGAAACGGTCGCCGGCAATCGTGGTAACTGCCCCCGGAGCGCTGTGCGCGTCGACGGGGTTGAGTACGCCACTGTCCTCCAGTGACGTTTGTTCCCAGGCACCTTGGAGCGCTTGAAAGTCCGGATCTGAAATGGATGACATACAAAATCCTTTTTGCTGAAGGGTTAATTGCCGATCGTTACGAACTATGCGGCGTTTTCATCATCTGATGTGAAACCGCGTGTAGGAACTATCCTATTTTTTGGTTTTTTTGTAATTTTTCCTTTAACGACAGGTGATTAGCGTTACTTTGCCTGCCCGCCGGGTAACGTCTCGTAACAGATCGTCTATGCTCGTGGCGTCTATCAGATAAGACACCCGTGTAACTGAAATGAAACCTATCGCTGCTTAGGTGTGAGGATTCATTCAATCGGGTGGTCGACGTTGCCCCCTGTTTATTCAGTTGTTATTCAGGGCTGTGTTTTTGGACGCTGGATTTCAACTCATCAGGGTGTACGAACTTTGAACAACACTCCCCAGCTTCAACAACATTTGCCATCGGATGAAATTGATCTCTTTGAACTGTTTCACGCGATATGGAAGCAAAAAAAACTGGTCATCGGTTGCACGATCCTGGCAGGCCTTCTGGGAGTAGGTTACGCATTTCTTGCACCCAGGGTTTACCAGGTCAGCAGTGTGCTGCGGCCAGCGGCGATCAACGAGCTGGATGCCCTCAATCGTTCCGAGGTCTACAAGTTGCCGCCGGCCGAAGCGTTGGCCAAGGTCGGCGCACAACTGGACTCCTATGAGGCCCGGCTGGGCTTTTTCAGGGCCAACCCCGCATTGTTCGAAGCCTTCCAGCGCCCGGGGCAAAGCCTGGAGCAGAGCTTTGAAGCATTTAACCGCAATGCCATCAACCTGGTGATGCCTGATTCGAAGAAGTCCGACGGAGTCAGTTCTTACCTTCGCCTGGAAATGCAGTACCCCAAGGGGATTGATGGCGCGGCCATTCTCAACGGATTCGTCGACTACGCCATTGCGCAGGAACGCAACCAGGTAGGGGCCGACCTCAAGGTGATCGTCAATAACCGCCTCAACGAGCTCAAGGGTAAGATCGACGCGGCGCGCGCCAACTACGAGACGGGCAAGGCGTCGAAAATAGCCATGTTGCTGGAGGCCGATAAAGTCAAACGCGCGCGTTTGCAGGATGAACTCACGGGTTTGCGCTTGCAGATGAAGATGGAGCGCGCCAGCCGCCTGTCAGAACTGGCAGAGGCGATCTCGATTGCCAAGTCCGTTGGCATCAAGAACCCCACCACCCCCTCATTCATGGGCGGGGACGCGCAGAATGATTCGAGCCAGATGATGCGCACCGTGGTGACTAATCAGAAGACGCCTTTGTACTTCATGGGTACCCAAGTGCTGGAGGCGGAGCGGGCAGCGCTGCAACAGCGCACCAGCGACGACTTCACCAACAGCAGGGTGGCCGAAATCTCCAAGGAACTGCGCATGCTCGACGCTAACCGTGAAGTCGAGGTTCTCAGCAGCCGTAAAAATGAAGATCTGTTCCTGACGGACGTTGAACCGCTGTGGGCAGAAGAGGCGCGGCTGCGCGGCCTGAATATCGACATGAGTGCGCTGAAACTGGTCACTGTGGATCGTCAGGCACAGGAGCCGCTGAGCCCGATAAAGCCAAGGGTGGGCATTATCATCGCACTGAGCGTAGTAGCCGGGCTGATGCTGGGAATGCTCGTGGCATTGATTCGGCATTTCATGCAGGTAAGGCGTGCGATCGGGCCGTTTTCGGTATTCGACGAGCGCCGGTTGCCGCGTCAATAGGGCGGGCCGACTACCTGGCGGGCCGTTGCGCGGCCTGACCGTCGAGGTAGTCGCCCAGCACATTCAGTAGACAGGTTTTCACAATTCTTGGTTAACTTTTGGTTACAAACTGTGGCTAAATAACTGCCACGGACTGCGTACCGGGTACTCACTCAGCCGGTCGTGCCAATTGTGTGAATTGTGATTTCAGATGCTGCTATCTATCCTCGGCCGTTGTGGGCGCGCAGGAGTAGCCTGTTTTCTTCTGACATGTGACGAACCCCCTTGAAACTCATCATTGTTGTTCTCTACGTTGCCTCCATTGCGTATGTACACCTGCGTGGTCGGGTGCGACACACGCTGGGCCGACAACTCAGTGATCATTCGACCTTCCTGGCCCCGATCAACTGCTTGCTTTACCTGTGCTCCAAGCTACCCGGCCGTCCCTACCTGTCACCCAGCGATTTTCCCGATTTGAGCCCGCTGCAAGCGCATTGGAAGGAGATTCGCGAGGAGGGCCTGAACCTGATGCGCGCCGGTGAAATCAAGCGTTCCGACCAGTACAACGATGTGGGCTTCAACTCGTTCTTCAAGTCAGGCTGGAAGCGCTTTTACCTGAAATGGTACGGCGAAAGCCACCCGTCGGCGATGAAACTGTGCCCGCGTACCACTGAGCTGTTGCAGAGCATTGGCTCGATCAAGGCGGCGATGTTCGCCGAGTTGCCACCGGGCTCCAAGCTGGTGCGCCACCGTGACCCCTATGCCGGTTCGTACCGTTATCACTTGGGGCTGGTTACCCCGAATGATCCGGGCTGCTATATCAATGTGGATGGCGAGCACTATTACTGGCGTGACGGTGAGCCGGTGATGTTCGATGAGACCTACATCCACTATGCCGAAAACACCACGCAGCAGAACCGTATCATTCTGTTCTGCGATATTGAGCGACCGATGAAATACCGCTGGGCCGCCGCGTTCAACCGTTGGTTCAGCCGCAATGTAATGGCTGCTGCGGGCTCGCCCAACGATGCTGGCGACAAGACCGGTGGGCTCAACCGTGCCTTTAACCGGCTGTACAAGATTCGCTTGCGTGGCAAAGCGTTGAAAAAACGCAATCGCACGCGCTACTACCTGGAAAAATGGGCGATTTTCGCCGCGTTGGCGCTGATCTTCGTGCTCATCTGAAACCCGGCGGGGGCGCCATTCACTGGGGTGGATGGGCGCCCAGCTTGTCCCACATCTTCTTGCTGATCTTCTGCCGATGGGCATAGCCCGCCCACGGATCTTCCTTCAACCCCTGCAACCGCTGGTGCAGATTAGCCACCGTCCACTGCTGGGCGCCGCGCAACCCCTTCAACTCCTCGCGACTGACCGGCACCGACACCGGCAGCCCTGGGCGTGCCCGCACCGAATAGGCGGCTACCGTACTGGCGCCGCGTGCATTGCGCAGGTAGTCGATAAAGATCTTGCCCACACGGTTTTTCGGCCCGGAGGTGGCGGTAAAACGCTCCGGTAGTTGCGCGGTCATGAACTGGGCAATGGCCTTGGCAAAGGCTTTCACGCTGTCCCAACCATCCCGGCGCGCCAGCGGTATGACCAGGTGCAAGCCTTTGCCGCCGCTGGTCTTGACGAAAGCGTCGAGTCCCAGCTCGTCCAGTACCGACAAGGTGAGTTGCGCGGCTTCCAGCATGCTTTTCCAGGGCAGCGCCGGGTCCGGGTCGAGGTCGAGCACAAACAGGTCCGGGGTTTCGATCTTGTCCGAGGTGGCGCCCCAGGTATGCAACTCAACGGTGCCCATTTGGACGGCGCCGATCAGCGCCTCGACGCTGTTGATCTCCATCAGGCGCGCGTGGCCTGGGTCCAGCGTTGCGTTCAGGTGCTTGATGCCTGGAATCGCCAGGCGCTCCGAGTGTTTCTGGAAGAACTGCTCGCCCTTGATACCTTCCGGGGCCCTGAGCAGGGACACGGGGCGATGGCGCAGGAAGGGCAGGATCCATTCGCTGATGCCTTCGTAGAACTGCGCCAATTGCTGTTTTTGCGTGCCGCTTTGCGGGTCAATCACCCGCTCGGGATGCGTGATGTTCAGCGTGCCCTTGGCGTTCGGTGTTTTTACGGACTCAGCCTCGCGCGGCCGCTCGTGCACGATTTGCGCAGCGGGCTTGTCGCTGCGCAAGCCCACAAAGGCCGCTTGGCGGACCAAGCCTTCGCGGGTCCACTGCGCAAATTGCACCTCGGTGACCAGCGTTGGCTCGACCCAATGCACGCCTCGCGCCTGGGCACTGGTCAGGGTGTGGTGCAAGGGCGAAGTCTTGCGCGCCAACGGTTTGAGTTGCTCATGGATAGCCTTCAGCGCGGCCTGGTCAAAACCGGTGCCCACGCGACCGGCGTACCTCAGCCCCGTATCGTCATTCACCGCCAGCAGCAATGCGCCAAAACCTGTGCGTGAACCCTCGGGGCGGGTATGACCGACAATCACGAACTCCTGGCGCAGACGGCACTTGAGCTTGATCCAGTCGGTATTTCGCGTGGAGGTGTACGGACTGCCGATGCGTTTGCCTATCACACCCTCCAGGGCCAGGTTGCAGGCACTCTGTAAAATGTCCTGATGAGGGGCGGTGAAGGCTTCGGAAAACCGCAGCAGCTTGCTTTTGCTGCCGGACAGCGCGGCCTTGAGTGCCGCGCGGCGCGCTTCGAGAGGCGCTGTGCGCTGGTCCTGGCCGTCGAGGAACGGCGCGTCAAACAGGTAGTAGACAATGTCGAGGCTGCGCCCGCTGTCAAAGGCATTTTGCAGGGCCTGGAAATCCGGTAACCCGTCACTGTCGAGGCTGACCACTTCGCCATCGAGCCAGCTGTCCCTGAGCTTGAGGGCTTGCAGGGCCTTGACTTGGCGAGGCAGACGCTCGGTCCAGTCATGGCCGTTACGGGTAAACAGCCGGACCTCGCCCTCGCGAATGCGCGCCAGCATTCGGTAGCCATCGAACTTGATTTCATACTGCCACTCGCCTTCGGGCGCGCGGTCTACCAGGGTTGCCAGTTGCGGGGAGAATTGCGTCGGGACGGTGGTGGCAGCCTTGCTGGCTTTTGCCTTGGGCTTGGGTTGGTCGATGGAGGCATCGCTAAGCACGCTTTTCGGCTTGGCCTGAACGATGTCGTAGTCGACTGCGGGGCGGGCTTGTGGGTCGTTTTCCTTGATCAGCAACCATTGTTCCTTGTCACCGCTGCCTTTCAACCGTGTGCGTACCAGCGCCCAATCCCCCGCAAGTTTTTCGCCCACCAACGTAAATTTGAGCTTGCCGGCGGCGTAGGCCTTGCGCGGGTCATCATGGGGTTGCCATACGCCACGGTCCCAAACGATCACCTTCCCGGCGCCGTATTGGCCGGCCGGGATGTTGCCTTCGAAACTGCCGTAACCCAGCGGGTGGTCCTCCACATGCACGGCCAGGCGCTTTTGGCTGGGGTCCAGGCTTGGGCCCTTGGGCACGGCCCAGCTTTTGAGCACACCATCGAGCTCCAGCCGAAAGTCATAGTGCAGGTTACGTGCAGCGTGCTTCTGGATCACGAACGACAGCGCCGACGCCTTGCGTTTACCTGCGGGCGCGGCGCCGGAAGGTTCTGCGGTAATCTCGAAATCGCGCTTGCGGTTGTATTCACTCAGGGGCTTTGCCATGGGGTTCTCCTGATGATGGCAGGCTCAAGAGGCCTTTTTCTTCGCGGTTTTTTTTGCCGCCGGCTTGCCGGCCAGGCTGCGCTTGAGCAGTTCGGTCAGGTCGATGACGTCGGCCGATTTGCGCTCTTCGCTGCCTTCCTGGGATTCCACGTCTTCGATCTTGCCGGCCTTGGCCTTCTTCGCCACCAGCGCCATGATTTTTTCCTGGAAACTGTCGCGATAGTCCTCGGGCTGCCAGTCGGCGCTCATGTCTTCCACCAGGCGCTTGGCCATGTCCAGTTCACCCTTGGCCAGGCTGGGTTTGGTCACGTCGCTGGGCAGTTCCAGTTCATCCAGGCTGCGCACCTCGGCCGGCCAGCGCAGCATCACCAGCACCAGCGCCGACTCCAGGGGCATCAGCGCCGCCAGGTGCTGCTTGGTGTGCAGCACCACGTTGGCCAGGGCGACCTTGCGGGTCTTCCTGAGGGTTTCCCGTAGCAGCGCGTACACCTTACCGCCGCGTTTGTCCGGGGCCAGGAAGTAGGGCGTGTCGATGTTCTGCAGCGGGATCTGGTCACCGGCGACAAAGGCAATGATTTCGATGGTCTGGGTGGACTTGGGGTGGGCCGAGCGGATCTCCTCTTCACTGAGTACCACATAACGACCTTTCTCAAACGCTACACCCTTGACGATGTTGTCCTTGGTGACCTCCTTGCCGGTGGTCTTGTTGACGCGCTTGTAGCCCACCGGGTCCATGCTGCGCTTGTCCAGCCAGTCGAAATCCACGCCCTGGGCGGACGTGGCCGAGACCAGCGATACCGGAATATGAACCAGGCCGAAACTGATGGCGCCTTTCCAGATTGCCCGTGGCATACGTGCGATTCCTTAACAAGAGGCTGTGTTCGGGTGACTCGAAGGGGGCGCGAAAAGTTTCCCTGGGCAGATGCGCGGACAGATCGTGTTACACCTGATCAGAAAGTATTTAGTTACGAAAGCCGAACCCCGGGCGTAGCGTGTTATCGAAAGCACGTACTCCTCGCCCCAGAGAGGCTTTGTCATGATCACCCGTGTGCATCATCTTGCAGCGTTGGCGTTTGGCTTGGCACTAGCAGCCACAGGCCAGGCACAGAACCTGCCTGGCAACAACAACGCCAACAACGGCCCCATCCACCGGGCCAACCCCAACAGCATGCAGGGCGCCCAGCCTACGGCGCCGGCGATTCGCGGTATCCAGACCGGTCCCACCACGCGCACGCCGACCCTGGAAAACGGTGGCATCGGTAACCGCTATCCCCAGCGCGAAGCCGCTCCCAGCCGCCCGGCCACCGACACCAAAGCCCCCACTTATGATGCCAACGGCAATCGCCGGTAAGGACTTGTCTTATGTTTCTACGCAAAACCCTGTTAGCCGTTATATGCGCAACCACTCTGACGACGGTTTACGCAGCCGATGCCCAGCAGTTCCCCAGCGAACAAGGCAGCATCACCGCCACCCCGATTGCCAAAGGCCTGGACCACCCGTGGGCGGTGGCTTTTCTGCCGGACCAGCAGGGCTTCCTCGTCACCGAGCGCCCCGGTCGCCTGCGTGTGGTCAGCCCGGATGGCAAACTCTCGGCGCCGTTGAGCGGTGTACCCGAGGTCTGGGCCAAGGGGCAGGGCGGTTTGCTGGATGTGGTGCTGTCGCCCGACTTCAAACAGGACCACATGGTCTACCTGTCCTACGCCGAAGGCGGCGGCAAAGGCGGCACGGCCGGGACTGTGGTGGGCCGTGGGCGGCTGGCGGCGGACCTCAGCGGGCTGACCGATTTCAAGGTAATCCTGCGCCAGGAACCGAAGCTGTCCACCGGCAATCACTTCGGCTCGCGCCTGGCCTTCGACCGCGATGGCTACCTGTTCGTGACCTTGGGCGAAAATAACGACCGACCCACCGCCCAGGACTTGGACAAGTTGCAAGGCAAGGTCGTACGAATCTTCCCGGATGGCCGTGTGCCCGATGACAACCCCTTTGTAGGCCAGCAGGGTGTACGCCCCGAAATCTGGTCCTACGGCCAGCGTAACCCACAGGGCCTGGCGCTGAACCCCTGGAGCGGCACGATCTGGGAAAACGAGCACGGGCCCCGTGGTGGTGACGAGATCAATATCATCGAACGTGGCAAAAACTACGGTTGGCCATTGGCGACCCACGGCATCAACTATTCCCTGACGCCGATTCCAGAGGCCAAGGGCAAGACCGTAGAGGGCACTGTGGCGCCCCATCATGTGTGGGAAAAATCACCGGGCATCAGTGGCATGGCGTTTTATGACGGTGACCGGTTCAAGGCCTGGCAACACAACGTATTCATCGGTGCGCTGGCCAGCCAGGAACTGATTCGCTTGCAGTTCGACGGCGACAAGGTGATCCATGAAGAGCGTTTGCTGGGTGGGTTGAAGGCGCGTATCCGCGATGTGCGCCAGGGCCCGGATGGCTATCTGTATGTGCTGACGGATGAGGATGATGGCGTGTTGTATCGGGTCGGGCTGAATCAGGATTAAGCGATAAGCCGCAAGCTTGAAGCTTCAAGCTTGCGGCTTCAAGCTACAGCCCCAGCTCCGACAGCCCCGGATGCTCATCCGGGCGTCGACCCAGCGGCCAGTGGAACTTGCGCTCGCTTTCCTTGATCGGCAGGTCATTGATGCAGGCAAAACGCTTGGCCATCAGGCCGTTCTCGTCGAACTCCCAGTTTTCATTGCCATAAGAGCGGAACCAGTTGCCGGAGTCGTCGTGCCATTCGTAGGCATAACGCACGGCGATGCGGTTATCGGTGAAGGCCCACAACTCCTTGATCAGCCGGTAATCCAGTTCCCTGGCCCATTTGCGGGTAAGAAAGCCCTTGGCCTCCTCGCGGTTATGGGCGAATTCGGCGCGGTTGCGCCACTGTGTGTCCACGGTGTAGGCCAGGGATACCCGTTGTGGGTCACGGCCGTTCCAGCCGTCTTCGGCCAGGCGGACTTTCTCGATGGCCGACTCACGGGTAAACGGCGGCAGCGGTGGACGTGTTTGCGGGGAGGATGGCATTTCAGGGCTCCTGTTAAGACAAAGTTGCTCGGCCGGTGTATTCAAAGCCCCAATAACGTTCGCGCCATGCATTGCGCATTATCAGCAGCCGTTGAATCACCCATGACCAGGGCAACGGTAATGGCGCCATCGATCAGGATCAGCAGGTGCGCGGCCTGCCGTTCGGGGTCGGGGGTGCCATGGGCTTGACACAGTTCGAGGGCATACTCGAACAGTTTCTGTTTATGTGCCTTGGCCAGCAGGCGTACCGGGTCGTGCGGATCGCCGGTTTCACCGCTGGTGTTGATAAAGGCGCAGCCGCGAAAATCCGCCGAGCCGAACCAGGTCCTGAGTGCGTCGAACAGCGCGAGCAAGCGGTCGCCGCTGCCATCGACGCGTTCCACTTCACCGCGCAGCCATTGCATCCAGCGCGCGTCGCGGCGCTGCAGGGCGGCGATCACCAGTTCATCTTTATTGGCGAAGTAACGGTAAATACTTTTTCGCGACACGCCGGCGGTTTTCACCAGAAAGTCCATGCCGGTGGCGGCGATGCCGTGGCGATAGATCAACTTCTCGGTGACGTCGAGGATAATGTCGCGGGTTTCATTGCCAGGGATATCGTTCATGCCACCTAAAGTAGAACGATCATTCTCCTTGGTCAACAAACTTTTCCGCGCCAGGTAACGAGACCTGAGCAAGCCCATGGTGTAAGCTTCGGGCCTCTTCGGATTCGACCCATTGCGAGCCCTATGCCGTCGTTCTTCAAACGCTCCCTGTTGCCCAAACTGCGTGGCTTCCCCCTCACTCCCGACGCCCTCGACGTGTTGTCCGGTGCTGATGCGTATCGCCGTTGCCTGCTGGAAAAAATCTCCCAGGCCACCCGGCGCATCTACATCGTTGCGCTGTACTTGCAGCAGGACGAAGCAGGGCAGGAGATCTATGCCGCCCTGCACGCCGCCAAGGCCGCACGACCGGAACTGGACATCGTGGTGGTGGTCGACTGGCTGCGCGCCCAGCGCGGCTTGATCGGCGCCGGCAAGCAACCGGGCAACAGCGCCTGGTACCAAGCCATGACGCAGAGCCATGCCAGCGAAGTGCCGGTGTATGGCGTACCGGTGCAAACCCGCGAGCTGTTCGGCGTGCTGCACCTGAAGGGCTTCGTGATTGATGACAGCGTGCTGTACAGCGGTGCCAGCCTGAATAACGTGTACCTGCACAAGTTCGACAAATACCGTTTCGACCGTTACCACCTGATCCACAGCAAAGCCCTGGCCGATTCGATGCAGCACCTGGTGGAGCACGGCCTGATTGCCTCCAAGGCGGTCAATCGCCTGGACTTGCCCAACCCACCGACCACGCGCAGCTTGCGCAACGATATCGGCGACTTGCGCAGCCGCCTGAAACACGCGGCCTATGACACCACGACGGGGCAGTTGCCCAACGGCAACCTGTCGGTCAGCCCATTGCTCGGGGTGGGCAAGAACAACCCGTTGAACCGCGTAATCCTGGAACTGATCGCCAGTGCCCAGCAGCAACTGACCATCTGCACACCGTACTTCAACCTGCCGTTGCCGGTGACCCGTGAAATCAACCGTGCCCTGGCGCGTGGGGTAAAGATCGACATCATTGTCGGCGACAAGACCGCCAACGACTTCTACATCCCGCCCAGCGAGCCGTTCAAGGTCATCGCGGCACTGCCGTACCTGTACGAAATCAGCCTGCGTCGTTTTGCCAAGCGCCATCAGTCGATGATCGACAGCGGCCAGTTGAACCTGCACCTGTGGCGCGACGGCGACAACACTTACCACCTCAAGGGCATGTGGGTCGACCAGCGCTACACCTTGCTCACCGGCAACAACCTCAACCCCCGGGCATTCCGCCTCGATCTGGAAAACGCCTTGTTGATCGACGATCCACAGGGCCAGTGGCTGGAGCCGCGGCGTACCGAGCTGGCGCAGATTTTCCAGCACACCACGCGGATCGACGGTTACGCGCAATTGCAGACCCTGGTGGACTACCCGCCCGCCGTCGGCAAGTTTCTGCGCCGGGTCAGCCGCGTGCGAATCGAGCGGCTGCTCTATCGGATCCTGTAGGTCGTCGCCTGTCATAAATCCGCGACACACCAGTCAAGGGAGTCGGATATGGCTGACATTCAGGTTGGAATGACTGTTTATACATTGCCTCTCATCGTTCACGGATGGACGAAGTTGTCCTAAAGGGATTCATCCGAGAGAGAAATGAACATGTCGATGTCATTGTCGAGCACCCGCGCGCCCATCCCCTATGCCGCGCTGCATGCAAGCAAACTACCCGCTGCCAACATTCAAACCCCTGCCTCGCGTACACGGCGCGAGATTGCTGGCGATCCGCCCGCAGCAGGCTTGCCATGGACGCGATTACCGAATCGGGAGCGTGACCGTGTGCTTGCAGCCGAAGCCCAGTTGGCCGAACGCATGGCGGCCGCCGAAGACGAGGGTTACACCTTGGTCGAGGTGCCTCCCGACAGCCGCCTGGGGCCCGCAATGCGTCTGTACCAGCACCTGCTGAACCGGCCTTTGTTGCAACAGTGGATAGCCGGCCAGGGCCTGGAACCGGCGACTCTCACGGTGCACCGTGACCGTATCGAGGGCTACGTCAACCACAACGGTGTACGCAGCGCCGCCAGCTTCAGCCTGACCGACAACTCCGGCTGGAACGAGGTTTCGCGCACCCTGAGTCCGATCCGCGAGTTGCTCGACCCCGCCGACCAGGGCCTGCCTTTTGTCGAGCAGGGCAAGGGGCTGTGGCTGCCACATCAACGGGTTGCACAGGTCGATGTCAGTCGTCTTGAGTCGGTGTGGCAGGTGATTGGCGACCTGGAGGAGCGCTATTACCTGGCAGATCGTCTTGAAAAAGAGCTTGAGCCCTTGCCGGACAATGCGCGTACAGACTGGTCCACTCACCCCACCGAGCTGTCACCCGCATCGCCGTTGCCGGCGCACAGCCAGGCTGCGATGGAGCGCTTGCAGCGGTTGGTCGCCCGCCCGGAGATGGTCAGCCTGCTGGCGCGCGAAGGATTCGACTGGCCGGGTAAACCCTTTCGGGTGTCCGAAGGCCGGCTTGAACGCCAAAGTCCGGTGGGCGGATGGGTAGACCTGAGCCGTTATGTGGAGTCAGTCGACACCCTGAACGATGAACTCACGGCGTTGACGACGCTCGCTGAGCCGCTGGGCAATGCCGTGTACTCAACGCCACGTTACGACATGCGCCAGCTTCTTGACTTCAAGGGCCTGGGCTCGCCGCGTACCGTCGCGCAAACGCGTAATGTCATTGACTGGCTGCGCACCTCCTTGCCGCCGGCACCGGTGCTGGGCGACTACGACGGGTTGATAAAACAAGATTGGGCGCCTGGCAGTTTAACCCCGGACGACAAAAACGCCGTGGCCGCGCTGGCTGGCATCCGGCTTGGCGGCGCTCACCCGCGATTGTTCGGCGCGCTGACAGGCTTCACGTTGCAGGCGATGCAAGCCGATCCCCAGGCTCATTTGGACAAACTGCTCGATAGCCTGGACGCCCTGGCATTCGGTGAGCAGTTGGCCTATGCGCTACGCTGGCAGGGCGGCCAGGGTAATGCATCGGTCCTCCCCAAGGCGCTGCGCCAACAGCTGGTGATCGCTGCGATCAAGCTGCATGTCAATCCGTCCATGCCTGACAAACCCGGCGAAATCGCCGGCTATTCGATCTACCAGCCGGCGAACATGGGGCGCAGCTTCAGCGAGGTGCGTCGTGATATCGAGCGTCACTTGCAGGAAAGCAAAGGCCTGGACCCCAAGCTGGCGGTGTTGGCTGCCCAGGTATGCCTGGCGCAGGCGGCGCCGGAACTGCTGGTGCGGGACGTGCCGGCTTCGGTGCACATCGGCACGCCTGCCTGGGTCGAGCTGCGTCTGGGCTGTGCATTGGCCGATCACAACACACCGGGTACATCACGGATGATGAGCGAGCAGCAGGTGACTGCCCTGACCACCTTGATGCCCACCAATGAAGGGCAAGCCACGTTGATGCAACTCAGTGCCCTGAAAATCATCGCCGACTGGGCCGTGCTGAACGGCGTCGTCAGGCAGCGCAGCGATGGCGAGTACTCCGCGTACGATATCCAGGATGCTGCGCGGGCGTTTTTCAAACAACGCCAAGAGGCCAGCAGCGCCTTTGCAAACGCCAGCCTGGAACTGCCGACGCGCAAGACGCTGGCCATCAAGGAACTGCTGCGCGCATTCCCGGATAGCACGCAGGCCGAACTCGAACGCATGACCGTGACCCTGGCCAGCGCCGAGGATCGCCGCAACCTGCCGGTGTCGGAGCCACGCTTTCGCTCGTTGGTCGAAACCTATATGACCGGCGACCTGACACCGGGCAAGTGGGTGTTCAGCGACGACGCGCCCATATTATCCCTGCCGGTGAAAACACCCTCTGAGCGAACCCGTTCACCCGAAGTTTCCGCCGAGGCTCGCGATAGGCTGGACAAGCCTATTCGCTACCTTCCTGAGCTGGACGGCTTGTTGAAAACCGCTGTCAACCAACACCACAAAAATCTCCAGAGCGCCTATGCCACTAAGCTCAAGCTGATGTTCGCCCAATTACCGTTAGCCGACCGCCAGGCGCTTGAAGTGGGCAAAGTCGAACTCTTTACCTTGCGACTGGAGACCGGTGTCACCGAGGCCGAGGAAACCGACGAATACAGAGACGCGAAGCGCGCGCGCCAAGGTACCTTGATGCGCTTGGAGCATGCAAAGAAGGTCGTGTATTACGAAGTGTTTGCCAATGGCAGCCTCATTAGGCGTACGGATTTGCCCGAAGCGGTCAAGCTCAATGGCACCGCTCGCTGGGAGCAAGTTCTAGGTGACCGTGGCCCCGATTATTGTCTGGTGGTGCGTGGCGCGCAGATGGCCGTCGATTTCGACGCCTATGCCACCGGCTCCAACCCTCGGCCCAATGTGATTGAGCCGGCAGTGATCGTCGAACCCTTGGGCGCCGTGTTCCCCGCGCGCGAACTTCCCGGCAACCTTTCGCCGCAAACCTTCGTGCCGGACACCTACGGCTCGCGGAGAACCTCAAGCATTGCCGACAGGATCTCACAGGGTAATTTTTACGAACCGCTCGAAGCGATGCAGCAACGTGCCCGCGAGCCGTTGCCCCTGGAGGAGCGCCGCGAGGCCCGCGAGCGCACGCATGCATTTCTGCTGGGCTTCGTGCCGTTCGTGGGCGCCTATCAGGAGTTCAAGCAAGGCAATATCGGCCAGGGCATGACCAACTTGGTGGTGGATGCCGTTGGGGTGGCAATTGGGGCAGGCAGTCAGGCTCGCGGGCTGATCCGCTCGGCAAAGGCTTTGGTGGCCAATCCGGTGTCCAGGCTCGTCACGCGGTTCAAACCGTCCGCCGCCACATTGACCTCGGCAAAATCCATGGCGACCTTCAGCGACTGCGCGTTTGACTTCATCAAGCGGTCCACCCTGTTCACCAACGCAGCGCTGAATCCGCTGGATGGTTTTCCGCAGTTGCTCAGTGCCGCGACCAAGGGCCTGGTAAAAGTGCCTGCGCTGCTGGTCGGAGCGGGTACGAAATGGAGTAAGGCGGCGCCGCACCTGTTGACGGCGGAGGAGAAGTTGCGCACATACCTGCTGGCCTCTGCAGGCCAGGCAAGTGGCACGGACGCCCCGACTGTCTCGTCAACCGTGGCACGGGCAGGGCGTTATCAGGGGGTCGACGTTCAGGCTGTGCAATACAACCACCGTTGGTATTCGATTAACCCGCGCAGTGGCCAGGCGTACGGCACGCCACTGAGCGGGTTCTTGCCCAAGGACTAAGCGAACGACCTCTCGTACTGGGCGCGGGAGGTCGGGAGCCGTGATCAGTTCAAACCCAACTTGCCCCGCAAAGTCGACAGGTCTTCCGCCAGGGTATTGACCGGACCTACCAGCGCCTTACGGTCGTTTTCCTTGACCTTGTCGTAGGTCTCAAAGCCGCCGTCCTTGGTCTTGTACTTGGCCAGGATCTTGTTCACGGCGGCGAAGTTCTTGTCGACCTTGGCCAGGAACGCCTTGTCCTGTTTCTCGATCTGGCCGCGGAACAGGTCGACGATTTTCTTCGCGCCGTCGATGTTGCCCTGGAAGTCATACAGGTCGGTGTGGCTGTAGCGGTCTTCTTCGCCGGAGATCTTGGTGGCGGCGACTTCTTCGAGCAGCGCCGCAGCACCGCCGACGACTTTCTCAGGCGGGAAGGTCAGGCCGTCGACGCGGGTCTTGAGGTCGTTGACGTCGGTGTTGAGCTTGGCCGTCAGCGCTTCCAGGCCCTTGGTTGAGCTCTGCGAGAACAGCGCGTACTCGATGCGGTGGAAACCGGTGAAGTCTTCGGCGGTCACGCCTTTTTCGTGGTCGTCGACACGGGAATCGATGGATGCATCCAGGTCGCTGAACAGTTCGGCGATCGGCTCGATGGACTCATAGTGCACACGGGTCGGCGCGTACAGCTTCTTGGCGGTGGCCAGGTCGCCTTGGTTGATGGCGTCGGTGAACGCCTGGGTCTGGGTGACCAACTCGCCGATTTCCTCGGTAACGTAGATTTTGTAGTCCGACACCGGGCCTACCAGGTCCAGCGGCGCGGTGGCGGCGAAGGCTGCCAGCGGCGAAAGGGTCATTAACAACGACAACGCGATAGTCGACTTCTTCATGGGACGTTTTCCGCTCTGGTGTGTTTTAGGTGTTGGCAGTGGTTTGAGGGTGCGTTGCAGCGAGCAGCGTGCGCCCAATGAAATCCTTGGGCCCGGTGACCCCCGGCAAGGTGAAGAAATACCCGCCACCGACCGGCTTGAGGTATTCCTCCAGGGGCTCGCCATTGAGCCGGGTTTGCACGCTGATAAAGCCTTTCTCCAGGTCAGCCTGGTAGCAGATGAACAACAGCCCCATGTCCAACTGACCGTTTTTATTGACGCCGTTGGAGTAGTTGAACGGCCGACGCAGGATCAGGTTGGCCTGGGTCTGCGGGGTACGCGGGTTGGCCAGGCGGATATGGGCATCAAGCTTGGTCAGCTTGCCTTGCGGGTCCTTGCTGTAGTCGGGCACCTGGGATTCTTTCTGGCCATCCATGGGCGCACCGCTGGTCTTGACGCGGCCGATGATGCTTTCTTGCTCTTGCAGCGGCGTGCGGTCCCAGCGTTCAACGAAGTTGCGGATGATGCGCACCGCCTGATAGCTGCCATGGGCCGCCCAGTTTGGTTCGTCGCTGCCGGGCTGGACCCACACAATCTGGTCCATGGCCTTGTTGTCGTTGGAGTTCGGGTTGGCCGATCCGTCACGGAAACCCAGGAAGTTGCGCGCGCTCTGTGCCGGCTCGCCGGGCTTGGCCGGCGCCTGGGGCGGCACACTGCCTTCCTGCTTCCAGCGCACCAGCAGCAGGTCGGGCAGGTTCTTCACGATGTCGCGCAGGGCGTGGATATTGGTGTCCGGGGTGTTGGAGCTGAATTGCAGGCTCAGGTCGCCGTGGCACTGCGCCGGTTCCAGCGCATCGTTGGGGAAGCCCACCATGCGGCTCAGGCGCCTGGGTTTGACGGCGGCCAGGCCGAAGCGCTCATCGAACAGCGATTCGCCGACGGACACGGTGATGGTCAGGTTGTCCGGTGTGACGATAGGGCCGAGGATGCCGGAATCGGTGGGCGGCAGCTTCGGGTCGACCTGGGCCACGGTGCCGCCGGTCATCAGAAAACGGATGCGCTCGTTCAAGGTGCGGAACAGGCGCTCCAGGTCTTCGCGGTCGCTGGCCAAGACGTCGAACGCCACGACCATGCCGCAGGCCGGGCGCGGGGTGACGATGCCGCTTTGGTGCTGGCCGAAAAAATCGTGGTGGTCCTGGGTTTTGTCACTGCGCGGCGCGGTGGTGACTTGTTCGGCAGCGGCGGCCATGGCCGGGCAGGTCAGGGTACTGCCGGCAATGGCGGCTCCGGTGGCGGCCATGCCCAAGAGGACACGGCGGCGTTGTGCGCAAAACTGTTCTGAATCACTCATGTGTGCGGTCGTCTTCACTGCAGGCCGGAAAGGCCAAGGGCGGGGTCGATTCCATCGAGTGCGGCGGCCAGTGCCTTGGCCTTGTCGGCGATCTGCGTGCGCTGATCGGCGGTAACGCTGTCATAGGTGGCGTAGCCTTTGTCGAGCTTGAAACCCTGGAGCTCGGTATCGAAGGCGGCGAGGGCGCTGTCGACTGTCGGCAGCAGGTCGGCGGCGGACTTGGCCAGCAGCGGACGCATCAGGTCGACCACCTTGTGCGCGGCCTCCAGGTTGGCGGCGAAACCATTCAGGTCGATGTGGCTGTAGCGTTCTTCCTCACCGCTGATGGCACGCACATCCGCGAGGCTGTTGAGGTTGCGTACCACGATGCTGACCAACTGCTCCGGCGGCAGGGACTGCGCCAGCAATTGCTGTTTGAGGGTGGTGACATCGGTCACCAGGCGCTGCGCCACCGGGGCCAGGCCATTAAGGCTGCGTTGCTGGAACAGGCTGTATTCGAGGCGATGGAAGCCGCTGAAGGCCGGGTCTTGCTCACGTTTTTCAAAGTAGTCGGCACGCGCATTGATGGCGTTGTCCAGCTCCGCCAGGCGCTGGGAAGCCGGGGCCAGGCGCTGGTAGGCCACGCGGGCCGGCACGTACAGCGCTTGGGCCTGGGCCAGGTCGCCGGCATTGATCGCTTGTTGCAGGGCGGTCACGGCCTTGACCAGGGCACTGCCCTGGCTGCTCAGGTACACGCGAAATTCCGACAGCGGGCCGATAAACGCCACCATCGACGGCTTGGCCTTGGCTTGGGCGTCGGATTCAGCGGTCGGCGTCACATGCAGGGTGCCGCGCGGGTTGCTCAGCAGGCCGCAGGTGATCGCATAGTCGCCAGGCAACAGGTTGGCATTGATCACTTGGCTCAGGCCGGGGGCAATGTTTTCGCGCTCTTCGACCACCAGCACGCCGTCGAGGATTTCCCATTCCACCGCCCGGTCGGAGCGGTTGATGATGCGAAAGCTCGCGCGCCCGGCCGGAACGGTCAATGCGTTGGGCTCGCAGGCGTGGCCATGGATGGTCACGGCGATTTCATTTTGGTTGGTCTGGCGCTTGCTGGCCGCCAGTTGCGAGGCGTAATAGAACAGGCCACCGGCAGCGATCATCACGATCACCGAGCCGGCCACCGCCCAGCGCAGGGCACGGGGGGGCGAGGCAGGTTGAGGCGTTGGGTTGGACAAGAGACGGTCCTTACTGGCTGGAAACGGAAGAAGATGCGACAGCAGGCTTGGTCGGTGCAGCGGGCAGGAAGAACATCACCAGCGCTACGACCAGGTAGATCAGATAGGCGCCCAGGGTGCTGATAGTCGGCGCTTCCTGGTAGCCGAACATGCCGGCCAGTACCGAACCGAGCGGGCTGTCCATCGGCAGCACGGCGCTGAAATCGAACAGCACGGTCTGCCAGTGGTTCCACACGCCTGCTTCGTGCAGGGCTTGCACCGAGTTGGCCAGGATGCCAGCGGCCACCACGAGGATGAACAGGCCGGTCCAGCGGAAAAACGCACCGAGGTTCAGGCGCATGCTGCCGGTGTAGATGAGGAAACCGACGATGATCGCCAGGACCAGGCCGAGCAGGGCGCCAATCGGTGCGCCCGGGCCTTCGCTCTGCTGGAACACGGCCAGCAGGAAAAATACGGTTTCCAGGCCTTCACGGGCGACGGCGAAGAACACCATGAGGATCAACGCCGTGACCTGGTGTTTGGAACCGGTCAGCGCCTGATCTAGCGAGGCGTGCAACGAATGCTTGATGGAGCGCGCGACCTTGCGCATCCAGAACACCATGGAACTGAGGATGCCCACGGCGACCAGGCCGACGATGCCTTCGAACAGTTCCTGTTGTTTTTGCGGGAATTCGGCGCTGACCAGTTCCAGGCCGCCGCCCACCAGCAAGGCCAGGGCAGCGGCGAGGAATACGCCAATCCACACGGCGGGCATCCACTGACCACGGCCGGTTTGTTGCAGGTAACTGGCGATGATGCCGACGATCAGCGCGGCTTCAATGCCTTCGCGCAGCATGATGAGAAAGGGGACAAGCATTCGGCACCAGAACGTAACTAGATAGGAGCCTAAGTTGTAACATAATGATACTCATTACTAAACAGCCAATCTTGACGTTTGCTGAACAGTGGCTGAACGGCCCGGAGAAGGCCGTTCAGTAGTCCTGCCCGACGGCTTGGTTATAGGCGTCCACCAGCAAGTCAAAGCGCCGTTGAGTTTCAAAGTAATCAGCGTCCAGCCGCTCTGGGTCGGGGTTTTCGCTTGAATGCCGGGCAAGTGTTTGCAGCGCGCCAAGGTAGGCGTAACCGGGTTGTTTAATCCGCTGCCACAGCTGTTGGGCCTCGGCATCGGAGGTCGGTTGATTGGGGCGCAGGTACCGCTGGGCGTAATCCCAGGTCTGCTGTAAGTCGCTCAATGCATCCACCAATTGCTTGGGGGATCGCGGGTCAAGGCTGTGCATCGTGTCACGGGTTTGCAGGATCAGGCCGGGGATAAGCGCCATTTGGTGTTCGTCACGGACCTGCAAGTGCTGCAGTTGTTGCAAGCGTATCTGGCGGTCGGCTTTGTCCACGGCGGCGCGCAGTTCGGATGAGACCGCGAGGAAATTTTCCGCCACCGGGAAGAACCGCGCATCGCTCATCGCGCGCTGCGCAGGGGCGAGGCCGGGGACGGTTGCGTTGGGGTAGAAGTCGAACTCTTTTACCGCTGAATAGACCCGCAGCAGATGATCCATATAGCCCTTGCGCAGTGCGGCGATCTGCGGCAGGTACTGTTGCAGCGCGCTTCTTTGCGAGGACGTCAGCAGGCACAGGTCCGGGCGTTTGGCGTCGTAGTCCAGCAGGCTCAATTGCGGGCCTTGTGCGCGCTGATACAGCTCGGGAAAACGCTCGATGACATCCAGGCTGGGGTCGTTGGCACGGGCGCTGCGGCTGCGATAGTTGAAGTAGGCCAACCGCCAATTGCTGTCGACTCGGTTGAGGCAATCGATCACCGGGCGCAGCGCCTGGGCTTGCTGGTGTTCAAGCGCTGCCGGGCGGTTGGCCCAGGTTTTCAGCGGGGCGAGCAGATCGGTATTCGTCAGCAGGCCCACGGCGCTGAGCGTCAGGGGCACGATGGTGCACAGGGCAGCAATGGTGAGGCGGTTCATGGTGTACACCCCGGCGCGCCGGCTTTGAGCCCACTGCAAGGGCTCATCAGGAACGGTTGCAAGCCCTCGTCACGGTGGATGCGTTGGTTGTTTGCGTACATCAGCGCGGCGCTCAACAACAGGGCGCCGAGGCCCAGGCAGGTGGCCCATTGGCGTGTCGACGGTCGCGCAGGCCAACGCCACGTCAGTGCTGCACGTATCGACGGTCGCCCGAGTACGCGCTGCGCCAGCCCCAGGCCCTGCAGTGTCAACACATAGCCGGCGAACGCGTAATTGCCGAGGATGATCCAGATCAACAGGCCAAGCACCCAGCACGGCAGAATCTCGCGGATCACCAACGGCGGCGGCCGGCGAAAACTCAGCCAGGGCGATAGGTGGGCGGCGAGCTTCTCGTCAATCTCGCCGTAACCATCAGTGGCCGGGCGCCAGATTGCCAGGATGAGCAGCGCCGGTATGGCGATCAGGAAGGCCCAGGCCGGGGCCATGCCGAGGGATTCCATCAAGGTATGGTCGGTCAGTTGCTGGTCGTGGATCGCCCAGCCTGCGGCCATGCCCAGCAGCGCCACAAACATCGGCCAGGGGCGGCTGATGCGCTCCCAGTCGCGCCAGAAGTAGGGATCTCCACCGGGCATCTGTGCGCACAGGGCCGGGTATTGGTTCAGCAGGGTTTCACTGAGGGTGCGGCAAGCGTTCCAATCGGATTCGCCAAAGCGCCGGGCAAAGCGTTGCCGTTGCTCCAGCGTCAGGTCGCCGAACAGCAATCTGGCCGCACTCGCCTTGGGATCACGGCTGTCCAGGCTGGCCTGGTGGTGCGCCTGTGCCTTGAAACGCTCCAGTGTATTGCGTGCCTTTAATGCCGACCATTCGGGCTCAGGGCAGCGGTTTTCCAGGTACTGATCGGACCAGGCCTGCTCACTGCACAAGGTGTCGAACAGCGCCTCGGACCAGAAGGTGCTGGCCAGCAGCGTACGCGCGAGTACGTCATTGAGCCGCGCATGGCGCGCCAGGGGCGTGAGCCATTCGGCGTTATGCACGTCGACCAAGGCGGCGCAGAAGGCCTCGACCTGTTGCTGATCGAGTAACTCGGTGAGCCGGTGTTCGACGTCGGCAAACATCTGCTCCAGCAGTGCGGCCAGACGATAGTCGGGCAAACGCGCCGGTGTTTGCCGTTGCCAGGGGCTGAGCCAGTGCAGGTGTGTCACGGCCCAGTCCGCAATTTCGGGGGCCGCGCCACTCAGGCAGCGTTGCAGCAACAGGCCTTCAAAAGCCTCGGCGCACTCATTGTCCTGGGCTTGTTGATAGAGAAGCGCGAGATTGGCCGGCGTGGCATTGGCCACCAGGGCTTGCGCCTGGTCGTAGCGCGTGTCGGGCTCAGCGGCAGCGGGCTGCACCGTGTCGACCGGCGGCGCTTGCGGCACTTCGACGGGTGCTTCATAACGGCTCCACTGCAGCGCGTGCTCATAGGCCTCGCGCAGGCGCTGGAAGCCGACAGGGTCTTCATCAGGACGATGCTGCTTGAGCAACACCGCGTATTGGCGCTTGATACTGCGAGCATCGGCGTCGGACGGCAGCCCAAGTACTTCCCAGCAACTCATTGATTCAACTCCCTGTCGGTAAAAATCCCGGCGCAGAATACCCGAGACCACTACTTCGGTGCCTACTCTTTTGCCGCGTGACTGCCTAAGATGGCCGCACTTCACGCCACACAGGGCACGGACTGCACCCATGTCGGAAAAAGACACCATCTCCCTCCACCTCGTGCGCGAGGCCTTATTGCAGAGCTGCGCACCGGGGCCGGCCACCGTCGAAATCTTGAGCAAGGTCGGTATCGATCCGGCATTGCTGGAGCAACCCGACGCTCGCGTTCCGGCCACTGCCTACGCACGTTTGTGGCGCTTGCTGGCAAGGCGCATGGACGATGAGTTCTTCGGCATGGACCCGCGCAAGCTCAAGTCCGGCAGCCTCGAGTTCCTTTGCCGCGCCGCCATTGCCCAACCCAGCCTGGCAGCGGGCCTGCAAACCGCCCTGGGTTTCCTCTCACTGATGCTGGAACACATGCCAGCCCAGCTGGTGCGTCAACAGAGCCTGGCGGAAATCGTGTTGCTCGAACCAGAAGCTGAGCCCAATCGAGCGTTCACCTATTTCACCTATTGGATGATCGTCCACGGCGTCGCCTGCTGGCTGGCGGGGCGGCGCATTCCGATCCTGGCCATCGAACTGCGCTGCTCGCAGCCGGACTTTTGCGATGACTACCAGGTGATGTTTTCGGACAACCTGCGTTTTGATCGGCCCCGCACCCGCATGATCTTCTCCGCCGATTGCCTCGACTTGCCGATCAAGCGCAGCCCCGAAGAACTCAAGCGCTTCCTCGCCCACGCGCCGGCCAACATCCTGGTCAAATACCGCAACCCCGACAGCCTGGCTACACGCATCAAGCACGACCTGCGGCAAATGCCTCCCGACACTTGGCCGGAGACCGAGGGCCTTGCTGCCACGCTATGCATCTCCGCATCCACGCTGCGCCGCCGCCTGGCGGAAGAAGGCCAGAGCTATCAGGGGCTCAAGGACAGCGTGCGCAAGGAGTTGGCGATCGTGTGGCTGGCTGAACCGCAGATCAGTTTTGCCCAGATCGCCGAGCGATTGGGGTTTGCCGATACCAGTTCGTTTTATAAGGCGTTTCGTAAATGGAGCGGGTCGAATCCGGGACATTATCGTAGTTTGATTCTTAACGATGCCGGATAAAGTCTTCAGGGAGACAGGTCGTGCTTAAGTCATGGTTAATCTGTATTTGTTGCGCTTTGTTCCCGCTCACCGCCTGGTCGGCCCTGGGTATCGGTGATTTCACCCTGGGCATGCCTCGCTCGCAGGTCATGGACATCCTGCAGCGTTATTTTCCGAAGGTGGAACTGGAGAGGAACCTCTCCTATTCGGTGCCGATGCCTTACTACCGCGCGTTGGAACCGTCACGCCCGTATCAATTGGGCGATGTGCCGATCTACGTGGTGGAGGCGTACTTCGACGAAGCTGACCGCCTCAAGCAACTGAACATCGCCTTTAATATCACCGACCCCGAGCGTCTCAAGCCGTTGATACCGTTGATGCGCGAAGCACGCTTGGTTCCGGACACGAACGGGCGCTATGAGGTGATGGTCGAGGAGGGTGAGCTGACCTATTGGGTTTCCAGAATGTTCGAATGGACTACTGTGGAGATCGCTGACAAAGCCGCGTCGAAGGTCAATATTCCGATGCGTTTTCACGTTGATCAGCAAATCAGGGCGGCCAGGTAGCCGTCCGGCCGACCAAACATGCGGGTCAGCGCTCAGGCGTTGCTGCAGCCAAAAAAAGCCCCATGACCGAATAGACCACGGGGCTAAAAATTGGCTGGATGCGACCAACCAAAGCCGCTCTTAAATCACTTGCCGATGGCTCCAACCGATCGGCAACGCCTTGGCAATCGCTGGCAGGTCGTTCGAGTTCAGGTCCACGGTCAGCTTGTCGCCGCGCTGGCCCAGATAAGTTTCTGACAGAGTCTGGAGTTCGCCTCGTAGCTCTTTTCCCAAAGTCAAAAATGCCCGGCACATTCAGCCGTTAAAACCACGACAGCTCAACTGAGTGTTCCTTACATTTCGCAGCCATCTCCATTCGATAAGGACCGAATGCATGGCTTTCTCCCAATCCCACCTGAATCGCTGAGGACTTTCCCGTGCCTCAGCCTTATGCGTTTATCAACGACCGGCAGCAAACCTCGACTGAACTCAAGGCGCGTCTTGACCTGAGCAGACCTGCCGCCGAGAAGTTCGACTTCCTCAACAGCCATATCCGCAACGTAGTGGTTCTACCGGGCCAACTGGTGATCGTCGGGGATCATACGACCGCGACCTGTACGCCGCAGGAGGCTCGGTTGATGCAGTCCGCCTGGGGTATCCGCCATAGCGTGATGGCCGAAGGCGGAGCCGGCTTCGCTTTGCAGAACTATGACCTGTTGCAGAGCCTGCTCGGCTACACCTCGCTCGGGATCGGCACGGCGGGCGATGCATGGAGTCGGCACTTGAAGGACATCGCCAAGACCCTGGAAGAAATTGACGCCTTGCACAAACAGTCCCTGCGCCGAGGCGGCGGTGCTGCACGGGAGGATTTTTTGGCACGTCGCCAGGTTTTGTTTACCAAACTGGAAGGGCAAATGCGTGGGTTCGCCCGTTACGGCACCGGCTTGCGTAATGACGGGTCAATCAAGAAGATGCTGGGGATTTCCACCAGGAGCTATCTGCATACCGGAGAGATCAGGCGGTATGCCGAGAGGATTGCGAAGATTGCCAGGACGTCGAAGGTGCTTAAAGCCGGGACGCCGTTGGGGATTGCGTTGAGTACTGCATCTACTGCGCTGGAGATCAAGGAGGCGTGTTCAACGGGGAGGGAGGAGCAGTGTAGTAAGGCGAAGTATGTGGAGGTGGGTAAGCTGGGCGCAAGCGTTGTGGGCGGAATGGCAGGTGGGGCTTTGGTAACCGCGCTATGTCTTGTCGTATTGGCCCCCACAACCGGGCCAGTGTCATTGGGCTGCCTGTTAATAGGAGGGGGAACCGGTGGTGCGATTGGTGGCAGTTATGGGGGATCGTTCGGGGAAACCGTAGGCGAGAAAATCTATGAGTATTGATTACTTGTTCAATCACCCTCAGAAATTTTGGTTTGATCTGGGAGTCATGTGTTTGGCCCTTGCCTTTAATGTGACGGGCATTGTTCTGGCGTATACACGACTGGATGAGATGGAGGACCGATTAAACAAATGCAGTCTTGTCACTTCTCACAAGCGCATCTGGGGTGATTGGATACTGGGGAGGGTGATTCGACTGTACGTCGTCATGGCGACGGTATCAATGCCACGGTTGAACATACGGCGCGGTGTTGTGGACCGGCAGCAAGTGCAGGACTTTCCTCGCGGCCTTAAGCATGTACTTCAAAGCATGATGCTGGGGGGCGTGGTTTTTTTAACGGTTGCCACAGCCGACACCCTCTATAGATGGCTGGGACATTAATCAAAAAAAGCCCCATGGCCAAATAGGCCACGGGGCTAAAAATTGGCTGGATGCGACCAACCAAAGGAGCTCTTTACGTTACTTGGCAGTCGCCACGACGGTGTCTGGCTTCCAGCCACCCCCCAGCGCCTTGTAGATCGCCACAATCCCGCGATACAGGTCCACTTCGGCCTGGGCCTGTGAGTCTTCGGCGGCCAGGCGTTCGCGTTGGGCGTCGAGCAGGACGAGGAAGTCCACGGTGCCTTCGCGGTAGCGGATCGCGGCGAGGTCGGCGGCGGCGCGGCTGGATTCGCTTTGACGGATCAGCGAGACCAGGCGTTGCTGACGCTTGCCGTAATCACTGAAGGCATTCTCGGACTCTTCCAGCGCCAGCAGCACTTGCTGCTCGTAGCTCGCCAGGGCGCCATCGGCTTCGGCGTCTGCGCCACGCAAGCGAGCACGTACGCTGCCCAGGTCGAATGCCGCCCAGGTGATGCTCGGGCCAAGGGCCCAGGCATTTGCGGCGGACGAACCGATCTGCGAACCGCGCCCGGCGGTAAAGCCGAGGAAGCCGCTGAGGCTGACCCGTGGGAACAGGTCGGCCTTGGCCACGCCGATACGCGCGGTGGCGGCGGCCAGTTTGCGTTCGGCGCTGAGGATGTCCGGGCGCCGTTGCAGCAGTTGCCCTGGGTCACCGATCGGCAACGCCTTGGCAATCGCCGGCAGGTCTTTCGGGCCCAGGTCCACGCTCAGCTTGTCGGGACGCTGGCCGAGGAGGGTGGCGATGCGGTTACGCTCACGCACCTGTTCGGCTTGCAGTTGCGGCACGCTGGCTTCCACGGCCGCGAGGCGTGCGTCGGCGCGCTCCACATCGAGTTGGTCACCCACACCGGCGTCGCGCAGGCTGACGGTGATGGTGCGCGAGTCCTGCTGGTTCTTCAGGTTGTCGAGGGCAATACGTTCACGCAGTTGCGCGCCGCGCAGTTGACCGTAGGCGTCCACCAGTTCGGCAATCAGGGTGACTTGCAGTTGGTACAGGTCGGCCTCGGCGGCCTGCTGGTCGGCGTCGGTGGCTTCCAGGTTGCGCTGGATGCGCCCGAACAGGTCCAGTTCCCAGGCCATGTCCAGGCCCAGGTCGTAACGCTCGGTCTTCACGCGGCGGGTGGTCTGGCCCGGGATCTGGCCCTTGCCCTGGTCGCTGCTGACGCGGCTGGTAATCGTCGGCATGGCATCGTTGCTGGCGTCATCGCGGATTGCACGAGCAGCGCGCAGACGGGCAAACGCCACGCGCAAATCACGGTTGCCTTGCAGCGATTGTGTGACCAACTGGTTGAGGGTCGGGTCGTCGAACTGCTGCCACCAGATGCCTTCGAACTTGGCGTGGTCATACTGCTTGGCATCCGCGGCGGCGGTGATATTCGCCGCCTCCGGGGTCTGGGTCTGGTAGTCCGGGCCCACGGCACAGGCGCTCAGCGCCAGTACCAGCAAGCTCGGCAGGAATACTTTCACACTCATTGCTGTGTCTCCAGCTTCAAGGCCTTGGCCGCTTTGCGCGCTTCGCTGCGCTCCACATAGCGACGGATCAGTACGTAGAACACTGGCGTCAGCAACAGACCGAAGAAGGTCACCCCGATCATCCCGGAGAACACCGCCACGCCCATGGCATGCCGCATCTCGGCACCGGCACCGCTGGACAACACCAGTGGCACCACACCCATGATGAAGGCGAACGAGGTCATCAGGATCGGCCGCAGACGCAGGCGGCAGGCTTCCAGTACCGCGGCGAGCGGGTCGAGGCCTTCCTGCTGTTTGTCCTTGGCGAATTCGACGATCAGAATCGCGTTCTTACAGGCCAGGCCCACCAGTACGATCAGGCCGATCTGGGTGAAGATGTTGTTGTCGCCGCCCGAGATGATCACCCCGGTGATGGCCGACAGCAGCGTCATCGGTACGATCAGGATCACTGCCAGTGGCAGGCTCCAGCTTTCGTATTGGGCGGCCAGTACCAGGAACGCCAGCAGTACGCAGAGTGGGAACACGAACAGCGCAGTGTTGCCCGAGAGGATTTGCTGATAGGTCAGGTCGGTCCACTCGTAGGTCATGCCGTTGGGCAGTTCATCCTTCAACAGTTTTTCAATCGCTGCCTGGGCCTGGCCGGAGCTGTAGCCCGGTGCCGCGTTGCCGTTGATTTCGGCGGTGATAAAGCCGTTGTAGTGCATCACGCGGTCCGGGCCCGAGGTGTCGCTGACCTTGATAAAGGTCGCCAACGGGATCATCTCGCCCTTGTTATTGCGCACTTTCAGCTGGCCGATCTGGTCGGAGTCCTGGCGGAACTGTTGCTCAGCCTGCACGTTGACCTGATAGGTCCGCCCGAAGCGGTTGAAGTCGTTGGCATACAACGAGCCCAGGTAGACCTGCAGGGTGTCGAAGATGTCGCTGATCGCCACGCCGTGGGTCTTGGCCTTTTCGCGGTCGATGGCGGCATCGACCTGGGGCACGTTGACCGTGTAGCTGGTGAACAGGCCGAACAACTCGGGCACGCCACGGCTCTTGGTGATGACGTTCTGCACTTCTTTGTACAGCTCGTCATACCCCAGGTTGCCACGGTCTTCGATCTGCAGGCGGAACCCGCCGATGGTGCCCAGGCCTTGTACCGGCGGCGGTGGGAAGATCGCCATGTAGGCTTCTTCGATGTTGGCGTACTGGCCATTCAACGCACCGGCAATTGCCCCAGCGGACATGCTCGCGTCTTTACGCTCATCGAACGGTTTCAAGGTCACGAACACGATGCCGCTGTTCGGGCTGTTGGTGAACCCGTTGATCGACAGGCCAGGGAAGGCAATCGCGCTTTCCACGCCGGGCTGTTTCAGGGCGATCTCCGACATGCGCTTCATCACGTTTTCGGTGCGGTCCAGGCTCGCAGCGTCGGGCAGTTGGGCGAAGGCCACCAGGTATTGCTTGTCCTGCGCCGGTACGAAGCCGGTCGGGGTGTGGGCAAACCCGAAGAAGGTCAGCACCATCAGGCCGGCGTACACGAACAGGGCAATGCCCGTGCCGCGAATCACCCGGCGTACGGTACTCACGTAGCCATGGCTGGACTTTTCGAAAAAGCGGTTGAAGGGACGGAACAGCCAACCACCGAGGAGCTTGTCGAGGACCTTCGAGAAACGATCCTTCGGTGCGTCGTGACCGCGCAGCAACACGGCGGCCAGGGCAGGGGACAGGGTCAGCGAGTTGAACGCCGAGATCACCGTAGAGATCGCAATGGTCAAGGCGAACTGTTTGTAGAACTGCCCGGTCAAGCCACTGATAAACGCGGCTGGAATGAACACCGCACACAGCACCAGCGCCGTGGCGATGATCGGGCCGGTCACTTCACTCATGGCTTTTTCAGTCGCCGGGAACGGCTCCAGGCCCAGCTCGATATTACGTTCGACGTTCTCCACCACCACGATGGCGTCGTCCACCACGATGCCGATGGCCAGTACCAATCCGAACAGCGACAGCGCGTTGAGCGAGAACCCGAACAGGTGCATCACCGCAAACGTACCGATCAACGATACCGGCACCGCCACCAACGGAATGATCGAGGCGCGCCAGGTCTGCAGGAACAGGATGACCACCAGCACCACGAGGATCAGTGCTTCGAACAGGGTGTGCACCACCGCTTCGATGGAACCGCGCACAAAGATCGTCGGGTCATAGGCGATGCGGTAATCCATGCCCGCCGGAAAGCTCTTTTTCAGCTCGGCCATCTTGCTGCGTACATCGTTGGAGATGTCGATGGCATTGGAGCCGGGACGCTGGAAAATCGGAATCGCGACGGCCGGCTGGTTATCGATCAGCGAGCGCAGCGCGTATTGGCTGGAGCCCAGTTCGACCCGGGCGATGTCCTTGAGGCGCGTGATTTCACCGTTGGCGCCGGCGCGGATCACAATGTTCTCGAACTCTTCCTCGGTGACCAGGCGGCCCTGGGTATTCACCGACAGCTGGAAGCTGGTATCACTCGGCGCAGGCTGCGCGCCCAGGGCACCGGCTGCCACCTGGCGGTTCTGCTCGCGGATCGCGGTGACCACATCGGTCGCGGTCAGGTTGCGCGAGGCGGTCTTGTTCGGATCCAGCCATACACGCAGGGAGTAATCGCCCATGCCGAACAACTGCACGTCGCCGACGCCGCCCAAGCGGGCCAGCTCATCCTTGATATTGAGGATCGCGTAGTTGGACAGGTACAGCATGTCGTAGCGCTGATCCGGGGAGGTCAAGTGCACCACCATGGTCAGGTCGGGGGAGGCCTTGTCCACGGTAATACCGATGCGCGTCACTTCCTCAGGCAGTTTTGGCTGAGTTCGCGTCACGCGGTTTTGCACCTGCACCTGCGCGTTGTCCAGGTCGGTGCCCAGGGCGAAGGTGATGGTCAGGGTCAGCTTGCCGTCGGCGGTCGACTGCGAGGACATGTACAGCATGCCCTCCACGCCGGTGATGGCTTGCTCCAACGGCGCGGCCACGGTTTCACCGATGACCTTGGGGTTGGCGCCCGGGAAGTTGGCGCGTACCACCACGGTCGGCGGCACCACTTCCGGGTATTCGCTGATCGGCAATTGGAACAGCGAGATCGCACCGGCGATCAGGATCAGCAGCGACAGCACTGCTGCGAAGATCGGCCGCGAAATGAAGAACTTGGAAAAATTCATCTTGAGTCGTATCCCTTAACCGCGTGGAGTCGCAACGGCTGCGAGCTTGGGCGCGGTTTTTTCCGGCGCCACTTGCTCCAGGTTGCTGGCTTCAAGCGCTTGTCGTTGTTGGGCCAAGGCGGCGAGGGTTTCCTTGCTGGCCATCGGGATGGTTTCCGGGGCGACCGGCGAGCCGGGACGCGCACGTTGCAGGCCCTTGACGATAATGGTGTCGTCCTTGTTCAGGCCGCTGCGCACGATGCGCAAGCCTTCAATCTTCGGCCCCAGTTCCACCGCGCGATACGCCGGCTTGTCGCCTTCCATCACCAGCACGAACTTCTTGCCCAGGTCGGTGCCGACGGCCTCGTCGTTGATCAGCACGGCGGAGTAGGTGCCGCTGCCGACCAGTTTCAGGCGCGCATACAGGCCAGGGGTGTATTCGCCCTTGCTGTTGTCGAACACGGCGCGCCCACGGATGGTGCCGGTGGCCGGGTTGACCTGGTTGTCGACGAAGTTCATCTGGCCCAGATGCGGGTTGCCGGTTTCATTCGACAGGCCCAGGTACACCGGGGTGGTGGCGCCACGGCGGCCTTGGCGCGCGAGTTCGGTGTACTTGAGGTACACACGTTCATCGGCGTCGAAGTAGGCGTAGACCTTGTCGGTGGAGACCACGCTGGTCAGCGCGGTGACGTCGGCGGTCACCAGGTTGCCGGCGGTGATTTCGGCGCGGCTGACGCGGCCGCTGATCGGCGAGGTCACGCGGGTGAAGCTCAGGTTCAGCTTGGCCAGGTCCAACTGCGCCTGGATCCCGGCGACGGCGGCGCGGGCTTCCTGGGCGGCGGTGGTGCGCGAGTCGGCCAGTTCGGCGGAGATCGCATTACTCTGGCGCAGGCGTTCGCCGCGCTGGGCTTCGTTGTCGCTGCGGGTGGCGGCGGCTTTGGTTTGAGCCAGTTGGGCTTCCAGGCGGCGCACTTCGGCCTGGAACGGACGCGGGTCGATCTGGAACAGCAGGTCGCCTTTCTTGACCAAAGCGCCTTCGGTGAAAGCGACTTGGTCAATCTGGCCAGAGACCCGTGGACGAATCTGTACGGTTTCGGGCGCTTCCAGGCGACCGGTGAACTCATCCCACTCGTTGACCGGCTGCTCAAGCACCTTGGCTACGCTGACTTTCGCAGCTGGCATGGCGGCCGCTTGTTCCGGGGTCTTGCCGCACGCGCTCATCACCACCACGGCCAGGATCGCCAGGGGGAAGCGCAAATGTTTGAGTGACTGTTCCATGAGGTGCATCCGCCAATGTATTTGAGATGGGCGGATCATGCGCGGCGAGGCGGTATGTCACGAATCGAATGAAGCAAAGGTAACTATCATTCGGAATGATATAAGCGCGGGATTAGCCCTCTAGCATGGGGGTTTCGTTAGGGTGCTATCAATGGGCGTGATGACAAAGGACTGTTGCGGTGCTCGCAACACTTGGTGCTTCAGGCCAGAAGCGGTGCGATGCCCGGTCGTTGTTGCAGCGAACACCCCCCGCCAGCCATTTCTCGCTGACGTAGCGCATCTGGCGCGCTCCGCTCGAATACTAGCGACGCTGAATAGCCGTTGAACCGCCGCGCTGCAACAACTCAATCTGATCCGCCGGCACCAGCGTGCGCAAGGTCTTGTACAGCACCCGGGTTTCCAGCAGGTTCCACACCCGCAGCATGGTTTCCAGCGCGTCCAGGGGTTTGCTGATGAAGTCCCGGGCGCCCAGGGCCAGGGCGCGCAGGCGCGTGTCGCGGGTCGCGTCGGCGGTGAGCACCAGGATCGGCAGGTATTCACCCTGGGGGATGCGCCGGTTGAGTTGTTCCAGCACCGCAAAGCCGTCGAACTCCGGCATGTGCAGGTCGAGGATCACCAGGTCCGGTTCGAAGCTGTTGAACAACTCCAGGGTGCGCAGCGGCTGGGTGCTGCTCAGCACGTTGGTGAGCCCTTCGCGCGCCAGCAGTTGCTCCACCAGGTCGAGGTTCGGGCGTTGGTCATCGATTATGAGGATACGCAGGTCGAGGTTCACGCGGGCTCCGGAAAAGCTTGGTCGAGGTGGGCGAGAAACGCCGGCACGTTGATCGGTTTGTTCAATACCGCGGTGGCGCCTGCTTCCTGCAAAGCCTGGCGGGTAAGGTCGCTGGCGTCGGCGGTGATCATCAGTACCGGTGTGTCGCGGGTGATCGGTGACTGGCGCAAGCGTTGCAGCACCTTCAAGCCATTCATGTCCGGCAGGGACACATCCAGCAGAATCAGCTGTGGCGCATGCTGCGCGGCGAGGTCCAGGCCCAGTTGGCCTTGCATGCTCGACAGCAGTCGTATACCCGGCCGCCGTTGCAGCAGGGTTTCGATCAGCGCCAGGCTGGAGAGGTTGTCTTCGATGCACAACACCTTGCCCTCGAAGGTGCTGATGACGGGGGCAGGGCGCGTCAATTCGGTGTCGATGAGGGGGATGGCAATCGGCTGGGATTGCGCCACGCGCACGAAGGGCAGTTCCAGGCTGAAGCGCGACCCGATGCCGGGTTGGCTCTGCACCGTGAGTTGGCCGTCCATGTTTTCCAGCAGGCTTTTACTCAGTGCCAGGCCCAGGCCGCTGCCTTCCACATTCGGGTCGGCCCCCAGGCGTTCGAAAGGCTTGAACAGCTGGCCGATATGATCGGCGGCGATGCCATTGCCGGTATCGCACACCGACACGCGGATACGCTGCTCATGGACGCCCACCTCAATGCTCACCTGGCCATCGCGCCGGTTGTATTTGATCGCGTTGGACAGCAGGTTCAGCAGCACCTGGGTCAGGCGTTGGCGGTCGGCAACGATGCCCGTATCCGCCGCCAGCGCCGGCAGTGGCTGCAACTGCACGCCCGCGTCGGCGGCCATGGGCGACACCAGCGTCAGCGCCTCTTGCAAGGTGCCCGCCAGCGGGATCGGCACGATATTCAACGCCAGGCTTCCGGCCTCGATCTTGGCGATGTCCAACACTTCGTTGATCAGCGTGAGCAGGTGCTGGCCGGCGCGCAGAATGTGACCGACATCGGCCTTTTGCGCCTTCGGCGCGTCCATGTCCAACAACTGTGCAAAACCCAGGATCGAGTTGAGTGGGGTGCGCAGTTCATGGCTCATGCGCGACAGGAACTCGCTTTTGGCACGGCTGGCGCGCTCGGCTTCCTCGCGGGCCGTACGCAGGGCGATCTCCGCCGCGCGGCGGTCGGTGATGTCGCGGGTGATCTTCGAGAAACCGCGCAGGGCGCCGGTGCCGTCGTATTGCGCGGTGATCACCACGCTGGCCCAGAACCGCGTGCCGTCCTTGCGGCAGCGCCAGCCTTCTTCGGTGTAATCGCCGTTGCGGGTGGCTTCGCGCAACGCCATGTCCGGGTGCTGCGGGCATTCCTGGGGCAGGTAGAACACCGAGAAATGCTGGCCGATGATCTCCTGTTCGGTATAGCCCTTGATCCGCTCGGCGCCATTGTTCCAACTGGTGACATGGCCCGCCGTGTCGAGGGCGAAGATCCCGTAGTCCTTGACCCCATCGATGATCAGCCGCAAGCGTTCTTCGTTGTCGCGCAAGGCGCGTTCGCGCTCGGCCAGCAATAACCCGGCCTCCACCAGGCTGGTGCCCAACTGGCCGATTTCGTCTTTTTCCGGCGGCTGTGGCAGCAGCGGCGAGCCCAGGGCCAGGCGCTGGGCATTGCGCTGCACATTCTGCACCCGGGCCACAATGCCCTTGGACAGAAACAGCACCGCGACAATCGCCCCGAACAGTCCGCAGATCGCTGCCAGCCAGGTGGACAGCAACAAGCGTCGGCGGGTTTCGGACGCGGCGGCGCTGCGTTCAGCCAGCAACGACTCTTCAAGGGTCAGCATGGTGCTGATGTGTTGGCGCAGGGCATCGAGGATGTGCTTGTTGCTGATCAGGATGGCACTGATGGACTCCGGTGTGGCCTGACTGTCCTTGAGCATGTCCTCCAGCCCGTCGATCTTGCCGTCGATCAGCGGCTTGATCGCGCTGAGCTGCTCGCGCACGCGTTGATCGCGTACGTTGCGGTCCAGTCGAAGCAAGGCTGACTCGATCTGGGGCTTGGCGTTCAGGTAGCTGGGCAGGAAGTCTTCGCGGCGGGTGAGCAGGTAACCGCGCACACTGGCGGCGGCTTCCGCGAGTAGGGTATGCACGGCCTGAATATCGCTTTGCACGCGCAAAACGCGGCGCACATCCTCTTCGGCGCGGGCGGTCTGGCGCTCCGTGGTGTAGATCAGCACCAGCGACAGCAACAGCACCACCAGTGGCAGCGAAATCACGACCAGCGCCTTGCCGCGCAACGGCAGGTCGGTCCAACGTCGCCTCATAGTGGCGTCACCAGGCCCAAGGCAATGCCCCGCACGGCTGCCTGGGTGCGGTCGGCCGCGCCGAGCTTGCCGATCACCCGCTCGACATGGGCCTTGGCCGTGCCGGTGGTAATGCCCAGATGCTCGCCGATGGCCCGGTTGCTCATACCATTGGCGACCAAACCGAGGACCTGGCGCTCCCGTGGGGTGAGCTGTTCGTTGGCGACGGCACCGCTGGCCTGGCGTTCGGTCATGCGCCGCAACAGCCGGGCGCTGACCGCCGTGTTGAGCGCCTCGCCGCCGGCGGCCACTTGTTGCAGCGCCTGGATCACCTCGGCACGGCTGGCGTCTTTGAGCAAGTAGCCCACCGCACCGGCATTCATGGCTGCTTCCAGGTACTCGGGGCTGTCGTCCATGGTGAACATCACCACCTTCACCGCCGGCAGGCGTTGTTGCAGCAAGCGTGCGGCGCCCAAGCCGTTGAGCCCGGGCATGCGGATGTCGAGGATGACGATATCCGGCAGCAATTGCTCACACAGCTCCACCGCTTGCAGGCCATCGCTGGCTTGACCGACCACCTCGAACTGCGGATGGCCGGCCAGCAGGGAAACGAAGCCGGTGCGCGTGACTTCATGATCGTCCGCCAGCACCAGGCGCAAGACGTGGGTCATTGAGGTACTCCAATCAAGTGGGCTGGCACGCGGGCGTGCAGCTGGGTACCGCCGTCGACTGCGCTGACGCAGGTGAAGCTGCCGCCCAGCAGGCTGGCGCGCTCCTGCATGGTGGCGAGGCCCAGGTGCTGGGCGTCATCAAGGGATGGCGCCGAAGTGAAGCCTTTGCCATTGTCGTCCAGCCGCAGGGACGCGTGGTCGTCGTGCAGTGCCAGGGTCAGTTGCACCCGACTTGCGCGCGCATGTTTGAGCACGTTGTTGATGGCTTCCTGGCCGATCCGGAACAAGGCGATTTCCACCTGGCTGGGTAAGCGCGTTTCACAGTGCGCCTGCCACACCACATTGATTCCGGCGTCGCGCAGGCGGTCGGCTTCTTTATCGAGGGCTTTGAACAAGCCGAAATCATCCAGCACCGTGGGACGCAGGCCCGCGATCAGTTGCCGGCCCTCGCCAACCGAGTGTTGGGCCAGGGTAAGAATCGCCTGCAGGTCGGCAGCCAATGCCTCTGGCAGCGGCGGGCAGCGTCCGGCAAAACCTTGCAGCCGTTGGTGCAGGCCCGCGAGGGTTTGCGCCAGGCCATCGTGCAGGTCGTAGGCCACGCGCTTGCGTTCGTCCTCCTGGGCGCGAAGCAAGCGGTTGACCAGGTCGGACAGGGTTTTATCGCGCAGCTTGAGGGTGGTCAGCAGCCGATCGTTTTCCAGGTGGGCCGCCAGCAATGTGGCGAGCAGTTGCAGGGATTCGCTGTCTTCGTGCTCCGGCGCCCGCAGGCTGATGCTATTGCCCAGCACCAGTACGCCAAAGGCCTGGCCGTCACCGGCGCGCAACGGTACTTGCAAGACGCTGGGCAAGTCCTCCGATGGCCGTTCCTGCCAACACGGTGTGCGCAGGCTGCGGTCGGCGAGGGCGGCCAGGCTGCCCAATCGCGCCGGGTTGCCATGGCGGGCGCCGGTGTAGGCGACGCCCTCGGCGTCCCACTCCAGCAGCAGCCCGTGGTCCATCGCCAGAAACGCGCAGGCCCGCGCGAGCACGTGTTCGCGCATGGCGTCGGGGCTCAGCTGGCGCAGTTGCTGGCCGGTATCCACCAACAGGCGCAGGCGCGCCGTACGACTTTCCGATTGACGGAAATGCGCGCGCATGGCCAAGGCACTGCCGGGGTCATGGGGCGTGTCATGCATGGGTGATACTCCATTGCTGCGGGCGTGAGGGGTAGCTATTCAAGGGGTAGCTATTAAACATGCTCGGACACCTTGGGCGCTATCTGCCAAATGGCATAGGTAAATACCTCCGGTTGGCCGATGGCGGGCAGCGGGCAGGTTGGCAAAGTGGTCTCAACGACGACCACTGGAGTAACGCCATGAAATTCAAGATCGCCCCAATCGCTCTGATGTTTGCCCTGAGCGTACCGTTTGTTCACGCCGCCGAGACGGCCCCGTATGTCTACCGTGAGGTGGCCCAGGCGCCGGCCAATGTCAAAGACCGCGAGATTGCCGGTTTATTCGACCGCTGGAACAACGCCTTGCAGACCGGCAACGTGAAATCGGTGGTGGACCTGTACGCGCCGGGCGCTGTGTTGCAGCCGACCGTGTCCAACCAGGTGCGCACGACGCCGGAGCAGATCAAGGATTACTTCGACCACTTCCTGGCGCTCAAGCCGGTGGGCCAGATCAACTACCGCGAGATCCGCCAACTGGGCAGCAACGTGGCCATGGACAGTGGCGTCTACACCTTCACCCTGACCGAGTCGGACGGCAAGGTGCGCCATGTGCAGGCACGCTACACCTTCGTCTATGAGCAGGTGGGTGGCCAGTGGAAAATTCTTAATCATCACTCTTCGGCGATGCCTGAGGTACAGGCCAAGCACGCCAAGCAGTAATGGTTGGAGGAAAAATGCCTATCCCTTGGCGGGGGTGGGCATTTTTTGTTGTGGCTGGGAGATTGTTGCTGTGACGGATCCACAGCCCGGCGACATTTGACTGATTGTCTCCTATCCAAATGTGGGAGGGGCGGTGCGACGATTCGACTTGCCCCCGATGGCGGCCTGACAGTCGACCAGGATGTCAGGCCGAGTACATATCCGTTGCTGCGGTAACGGCCACTTAGGGTTCCGCTCTTACAGCGGGTCACTTTTGGAAAAGAGCCCCAAAAGTAACCATGGACCTGTCCCGTGACAACGGACGCCAAGAAGCTGGTTATCCAGTCTTCTGCCTCAAGCCCTTTGCATATTCGTTCGGAGAACGATATCCGAGGGCTGAGTGCAGGCGACTGC
>NZ_JBFMHW010000032.1:0-64102 GCF_040754745.1 Pseudomonas sp. SB113 | reverse complement strand
ATTTCGCTTTCAGAAACGCTACTTCAGCATCGCCAAAGGACTGCTTGGGCAACACATCGCAATACGCCCTAACGCTGAAAGCGATGGCTTGTTTGACGTCTATTTCTGCCATCACTTTTTACGGACCGTCGACGTGAATAGCCCTGACTACGGCGCATAATGTGTCCACTATGTCCCCGCACAGGTGTCAACCATGTGTCCGGTCCGTACAGGCCTTTCCAAAAGTGAGCCGCCGTAAGGGCGGAACCATAGGCAGCCGTTACCGCAGCAACGGATATGTACCCTGTCTGATCCAAAAAAATGGTCGGCCCAAAGGACGCCATCGGGAGCAAGCCCCCTCCCACATTTTGCCCACGGTGTGTCAGTTGGCTATTTGTGAGTCCCCATCCACTCCAGCGCCGTGCGCCACACGCAAATCCCGAGGAAATACGCCGACATCACCGACCACAACCCAAACGTCCACGGGTTGGTGTTGGGATAATCCACCACCATCAAAAAGCTGCACAGCAACCAGATGGTGGTCACTGCGATATTGATCGGCATGAACCGCTTGACCCGAAACGGGTGCAGGAACTTCATCGGCGTCACGGTCAGCAGGGCCAGGCCGATCACCGTCAGCAAGGTGACCCAGGCGGCCGGCTGGATGATGTACACACACAAGGCCACTACGTTCCAGGCGGCAGGGAAGCCGACGAAGTAGTTGTCCTTGCTCTTCATGTTCACGTTGCAGAAGCAGAACAGCGATGACACCAGGATCACCGACACCGTGAACAGGTGGGTAAAGTCCGGCAGGTCGATATAGCGATAGATAAACAGTGCCGGGATAAACACATAGGTGAGGTAGTCGATCACCAGGTCCAGTACCGAGCCGTCAAAGCTGGGCAATACCGTACTGACATTGACCCGTCGTGCCAGGGAGCCATCGACGCCGTCTACCACCAGTGCCAGGCCCAGCCAGAGCAGGCAGGCCTTGGGTGAGTTTTCCAGCAACGCCAGGGTGGCCAGGAAGGCCAATACCACACCGGTGGCGGTAAAGCCGTGGGCGCCCCAGGCTTTGATTCTGGCTACATGCAGGGTCGATATCACGGGCGGTTCTCCAAAAGGTGAAACGGGGCAGCCGACGACGTAACGCCGTCGAGTCTGGCCGGGGGATGCAGGTATCGACCGGGAAGGGGGGGATAAGGTTCACCACCCGGTGTATCTCTTAGCGTAGCAAGCGTAGGACGTTTCGGCATCAGCCTTGGCGGAACACCAGCGCCTTCAAGCCACTTTGCGCGTCGATATCCGGAAATTCCGGCGGGTTTTGCAGCCGTTCGATAAAGCGCAGGCCCGGTGCTTCGCGGGTGACGCCGTCGATCAGGAAGTCTTCGCCAAAGGCCGGATCGTTCATGCACGCCAGGACAGTGCCCTGGGCCGTGAGCAAGTCCGGCAGGCGACGCAACACGCGCTGGTAGTCCTTGGTCAGCAGGAAACTGCCTTTCTGGAAGGACGGCGGGTCGATGATCACCAGGTCGTAGGGGCCGCTGTGGGTGACCTTGGCCCAGGATTTGAACAGGTCGTGGCCGAGGAAGGTGACCTTGCTCAGGTCATGACCGTTCAGGCGGTGGTTATCGCGGCCCCGGCTCAGGGCGCCACGGGCCATGTCCAGGTTTACCACGTGGCTGGCGCCGCCCTCGATGGCCGCGACCGAGAACCCGCAGGTGTAGGCAAACAGGTTGAGCACGCGCTGGCCCTTGGCCTGCTCGCGCACCCAGTTGCGGCCGTAACGCATGTCGAGAAACAACCCGCTGTTCTGCTTTTTGCCCAGGTCGATCAGGTAGCGCAGGCCGCCTTCGGTGATGGTCAACTCGTCGATGGCTGCGCCCACCAGCCATTCGGTGGTGCTTTGCGGCAGGTAGCGGTGTTGCAGTGCCACGGTGTGCGCGCCGAATTGGGCCCAGTCGAAGTCGATCAACAGCTGTTTCAACGCATCCAGGTGGGTCGCTTCGGGCTCCTTGAACAGCGCGACCAGGACCACGCCTTGCAGCCAGTCCACGGTCAATTGCTCCAGGCCCGGCCAGCAACGGCCACGGCCGTGGAACAGGCGCCGGGTTTCGGCAGGGGCGCTGGCCAGGGCGGTGAGCAGGTGGGCATGCAGGGTAGCGAGTGCGTCTGGGTTCATCATTAAGCGTCGGTCATTGAGCGGGCGGCATTTTAAACACAATGGTAGGGTTTCGGGGTGTTTGAGCACAACGTGCTGGGAAAATGCCGATGGGCAGTGATTCATGCTCAAAATGCAGCGAACTGCGCCTGATAACAGGCAAAAAATCCTCTGGTACCGACATAAACTGGAAAAAAAGCCCGGAGGTGCCCATGAACGGTTTCGCGAGTGCAGTGAATCACACAGTCCAGGATCAACAAGAGCTGGACGAATGGCGCGACGCCCTGGCTTCGTTGGTAGCCAATGCCGGCCCTGAGCGCGCACGCCAGATCCTCGACCTGCTGGCCCGCGACGGCAGCGCCCCGCCTATCGATTGGAAACCCCGCCATGGCACGCCCTACATCAACAGCATCAGCGTCGAGCAGCAACCGGCGTTTCCCGGCGACCTGGCCACCGAAGAGCGCCTGGCCTCGCTGGTGCGCTGGAACGCCCTGGCCATGGTGGTGCGGGCCAACCAGGCGTATGGCGAGCTCGGCGGCCACATTGCCAGCTATGCCAGTGCGGCGGATTTGTTCGAGGTGGGCTTCAATCACTTTTTCCGCGCCCGCAATCATGACTTTGGCGGCGACCTGGTGTTCTACCAACCGCATTCGGCCCCTGGCATTTATGCGCGCGCCTTCCTTGAAGGGCGCTTGAGCGAGGACGACCTGGCTCACTATCGCCAGGAACTCGGCGGCGCCAAGGCCGGCGTGCGCGGGCTGTCCAGCTACCCGCACCCGTGGTTGATGCCGGACTTCTGGCAGTTCCCCACCGGTTCCATGGGCATTGGCCCCATCAGTTCGATTTTCCAGGCACGTTTCATGCGCTATCTGCAGCATCGCGGCCTGCAGGACACCGCCGAGCGCCACGTGTGGGGGGTATTCGGCGACGGCGAGATGGACGAGCCGGAAAGCATGTCGGCCCTGACCCTGGCCGCGCGCGAAGGCCTCGACAACCTGACCTGGGTGGTCAACTGCAACCTGCAACGCCTCGACGGCCCGGTACGTGGCAACGGGCGGATCATCGACGAACTGGAAGCGCTGTTCGCGGGTGCAGGCTGGAACGTGATCAAGTTGGTCTGGGGTTCGGACTGGGACGTCTTGCTCGCCAAGGATGCCGACGGTTCACTGGTCAACACGTTGTCAAACACCGTGGACGGCCAGTTCCAGACCTTCGCCGCCAAGGATGGCGCCTACAACCGCGAGCACTTCTTCGGCCAGAGCGAGGCGCTGGCCAAGCTGGTCGAGGGCCTGAGCGATGAGCAGATCGACCGCCTCAAGCGTGGCGGCCATGACATGGTCAAGATCCACGCCGCCTATCACGCGGCGCGCCGGGTCAAGGGCAAGCCTACGGTGATCCTGGCCCAGACCAAAAAAGGCTTCGGCATGGGCGAGGCGGGGCAGGGCAGGATGACCACTCACCAGCAGAAGAAGCTCGATCGCGAGGCGCTGCTCGCGTTCCGCAACCGCTTCCAGTTGCCGCTGAGCGATGAGCAGGCCGAATCGCTGAGCTTCTTCAAACCCACGGATGACAGCCTTGAGTTGCGCTACCTGCATCAGCGGCGCACGGCCTTGGGCGGTTATGTGCCCAGCCGTAGCCAGGCCGCAGCACCGGTGAACGTACCGACCGTGAGCGGTTACGCCGGTTTCGCCACGGCGGCCGATGGCAAGGAAATGTCCACCACCATGGCCTTCGTGCGCATGCTGACCAACCTGCTCAAGGACAAGGCGCTCGGCCCGCGCATCGTGCCCATCGTGGCGGACGAGGCGCGTACTTTTGGCATGGCCAACCTGTTCAAGCAGATCGGTATCTATTCCAGCGTCGGTCAGCGCTATGAGCCGGAAGACATCGGCTCGATCCTCAGCTACCGCGAGGCCACTGACGGGCAGATTCTTGAAGAGGGCATCAGCGAAGCCAGTGCCATCAGTTCCTGGGTGGCAGCGGCCACCAGCTACTCGGTGCATGGCCTGCGCATGTTGCCGTTCTACATCTATTACTCGATGTTCGGCTTCCAGCGCGTCGGTGACCTGATCTGGGCCGCCGCCGACCAGCGCGCCCGTGGTTTCCTGCTCGGCGCCACGGCCGGGCGTACCACCCTCGGCGGCGAGGGCTTGCAGCATCAAGACGGCAGCAGCCATCTTACCGCCGCCACCGTGCCCAACTGCCGCGCCTACGATCCGGCGTTTGCCGGGGAGTTTGCGGTGATCCTCGACCACGGCATGCGCCAGATGCTGGAACAGGATGTGGACGAGTTCTACTACGTGACCCTGATGAACGAAAACTACCCGCAGCCGAGCCTGCCCGAAGGCGTGGAAGCGGCGATTATCAAGGGCCTGTATCGCCTGGAAGGCGCCGCCGATGCCAGCGTGCGCCTGCTCGGTTCGGGGACGTTGCTGCGTGAGGCCCAGGCCGCCGCGCGGTTACTGGCTGAGGATTGGCACGTGGCGAGCGAGGTGTACAGCGTCACCAGTTTCAGCGAACTGGCGCGGGAGGCGCGGGACGTGGAGCGTTGGAACCGCCTGCATCCACAGGCCGGCAAGCGCGCCAGTCACCTGAATGACTGCCTGCCGACAGGTGCACCAGTGGTTGCCGTGTCTGATTACGTCCGTGCGGTGCCGCAGATGATCGCGTCCTATCTGGACTCCAGCTACACCGTGCTCGGCACCGATGGGTTTGGTCGCAGTGATACACGGGCGGCATTGCGCGATTTCTTCGAGGTGGATCGGCATCACATCGTGTTGGCGGCGCTTAGCGCGTTGGTGGAGCAGGGGAGCCTTGAGCGGCAGGTATGCCAGCAGGCAATTGAGCGATATGGCTTGCAGACGGATCGCGCAGCTTCCTGGGCCTGCTAATCCCTCCGTAGCAGCTGCCGGGCCTCGCCAAGGCTCGGCAGTTGCTACGACGGTCACAGACTGCTGGCGATGAGGGGCTGGCCGAACACTTCGCGTATAAACCCCGGCGCGATATACCGTTCGTAATGCGCCTCGGACAGCAGGAAAAACTCCCGGTCAATCGCATCGCGCAAATCCGCCAGGCTGCGCTCGCGAAACTCCGGCAACAACGTCAACCCATATGCATCCAGCCTGGAAATCACCCGTGCGCCCCGGGCAATCAACTGGTACGCCCAGCAATACGGCGACTGGTGCGGCATAAAACGAATCTTGCGGTCTTCCAATTGCTGGCGCAGGCGCTGCGGGTCGAGCACTTCCAGCTTGCTGGCCATCACCTGCACCAGCAACTGCTCAAGGCGCAGCCACACCGCCTGCTTTTCCTCGGCGTTGTAGCCATTCCACTGGATTACTTCATGGTGATAACGCTTGCAGCCTCGGCAGACCAGGTCCCCGTAAACGGTGGAGCACAGGCCTATGCAGGGCGTCTTGATAGGGTGAGGCATTTTCAAGCCTTTGAAGAAAGTGGAAGCGTGTTTTGTCGGTGTTTCTTTATCGCCTAGTGGGCAACGATGAAGTCAGTCCATTGAGAGCACCCATCATTCGATCCCCGATCAAACCGTCTGGCTGCTGGCTGGCGCCCTGACAATTGCCGACATCGCCGGATGCACCAGTGCCCCCCCCCTGAAAGAGTCACTACCATGTACAAACCCTTGGTCTCCCTCGCCGTACTTAAGTAAGGCCAAACTCGGCCAGCAAGAGGCCCTCAAGGCAGGCTTGTTGACTCTGATCGAACCGAAGGGAGCCGAGCCCGGTGACGTTGATTACGTGTTGTTTGAACGACGAGATGAACCCGGTACGTTCTAAATGCGTGAGGCGTTCACAAACCTGGCGGCACCCGATGCGCATTTTGAGACGACGTACTTCCAACGCTTTGCCGCAACGGCGGGTGATTTGCTCAGCGAGCCTTTGCAATTGATCTTTTCGGAACCGGTTTCGAATTGAGGTATCCCATGGGCCGCTTTAGAGCGGTCCATGGGTCAAAGGCTAGTTTCTAGACCCATCAGAAGCACACCCTTGAGATATTGCTCTTAGCCCTTTGGCGGAAATGGGTCGTCTCCGTAAGTATTCCGCTCGCGAATCTGGCCATTCTGTCCATGGATGAACATTTCGCTCTCCTGGTTTATTGCAATTTCACGAGCAAGCTTAATAGCTTCTGCTTGTGTACTGACGACCTTCGTGGCTTTTGAGTTTCCTGCACCTTTTACGGCCCAGTCGTTGCCATGCGGGACTACATGTTGATTTTTTTTAGACATGATTAATGGCCTTTTCAAGTTTGATGTCTGAACGGCAAATAATTTGCCTGCTCATCCGGGTTAATTTGGAGCCCAAGATATCGTGCAGATTCTTGTCTCCGACGATAAGCCGTTGACACCGCTTGAGGGTCCTCCATAATCACGCCGCGCATTTCCTCAAATGCATTCGTGATTGTGGTTTTTCCCCAACCGCGGCCCGTATAGGTGGGCTTTGTTCACCTCTCCGGTCAAGACCCATAGCAGCCGCTCGAACGGTTGCTGTGGGTTTCTTGTTTCTGGTCCCTTGTATTTCAGTCCCGACGTTATAGAGATCAATCCCAGCTCAGCGCACCGCCGGTCTGATACTCGATTACACGGGTCTCAAAGAAATTCTTCTCTTTCTTCAAGTCCATGATTTCACTCATCCAAGGGAACGGGTTAGTCGTCCCTGGATACTCTTCCTTCAAGCCAATCTGCGACAGGCGACGGTTAGCGATGAACTTGAGGTAATCCTCCATCATCGCCGCGTTCATCCCCAGCACCCCACGCGGCATGGTATCCCGCGCATATTCAATCTCCAGTTGAGTCCCTTGCAGGATCATCTGGGTCGCTTCTTCCTTCATCTCGGCATCCCACAAATGTGGGTTTTCGATTTTGATCTGGTTGATCACGTCGATACCGAAGTTCAGGTGCATCGATTCATCGCGCAGGATGTACTGGAACTGCTCGGCCACACCGGTCATTTTGTTGCGGCGGCCCATGGACAGGATCTGGGTGAAGCCGCAGTAGAAGAAGATGCCTTCCAGCACGCAGTAGTAGGCGACCAGGTTGCGCAGCAGTTCCTTGTCGGTGTCGACGGTGCCGGTTTCGAACTTCGGATCGGAGATCGAGCGGGTGTATTTCAGGCCCCAGGCGGCTTTTTTGGCCACCGATGGGATCTCGTGGTACATGTTGAAGATCTCGCCTTCGTCCATGGCCAACGATTCGATGCAGTACTGGTAGGCGTGGGTGTGGATCGCTTCTTCGAAGGCCTGGCGCAGGATGTACTGGCGGCACTCCGGGTTGGTGATCAGGCGGTATACGGCCAGCACCAGGTTGTTGGCGACCAACGAATCCGCAGTGGAGAAGAAGCCGAGGTTGCGCATGACGATGCGGCGCTCGTCGTCGGTCAGGCCTTCGGGGTTTTTCCACAGGGCGATGTCGGCGGTCATGTTGACCTCCTGCGGCATCCAGTGGTTGGCGCAGCCGTCGAGGTACTTCTGCCAGGCCCAGTCGTACTTGAAAGGCACGAGTTGGTTGAGGTCGGCGCGGCAGTTGATCATGCGCTTTTCGTCAACGGCGACGCGGGCGGAGGCGCCTTCGAGTTCGGCGAGGCCTTCGGCGACGTCGAGTTTGTCGAGGGCAGCCTTGGCGCGGATGATCGCGGCCGAGTCGTTGGCGGTCACGTTGCGCGCTTCCAGGGCGGCAGCGGCGCCGGCACCGTCGAGGCGGTCCATGTTGGCTTCGCTGGCGTGGCCGGCGTTGGCGCCCTTGATCACTGCTGCACCGGTGTCCTCGTTGTCGACTTCATCCCAACTCAGCATTGAAATACTCCCTTCTGTTCTGTTCTGACGGCGTGTGAACCCGTCCAAAAAAATCTGATTTGCAGGCTGCCAGGCATTGAAATACTGCGCAGAGTGTGGTCGGTCAATACCGATACTGCACACTATGTAGTGGTCTGTTCTGTTTGTGGGCACACTATATGGTGTGTAACAGAACCGGTCAACGCACAAGAAGGGATCGAACGTCGCAGGGACGGCAGAACCGCCGCTGCGGTTCAGGACCTGCGCCCGGCCTTCAGTAACAGCGCTTCAAACACCTGCTGCACCCGTGGCTCATCACTGTGGGCCACGTTGAAACGCATCGAATTGCGATGGGCCGGGTCGTAGCCGAAGAGCGCGCCCGGCGCCAGTACCATGCTGTGTTTCAACGCTTCCTGGGCCAACAGCTCGCCGTTCACACCCGCTGGCAGGCTTGCCCAGATGAACATCCCGCCTTCATAGGCCATCGGCAACTCACACCCGCAGCGCCGCAGCCATTGCTCCACACGCCCGCCTGCCTCCATCAGGCGTTGGACCATGCGCTTGCGGTGCTTGGCGTAGCTGCCTTCGCTGAGCATGCGGTAGACGATCTGCTCGAACAGCTCCGAGGTCACGCCGCCGCTCATCAACTTCATATTGGTCAGGTTGGCAGCCAGTTGCGGCGCGGCCACCACGAAGCTGACCCGGGTGTTGGCGCTGAGGATCTTCGAGAAACCCGACAGGTAGGTGACCTGGTCCAGCCCGGCAACGGTTGCCAGGCGCGGCGGCGGGTTGGGGTGCAGGTCGCCGTAAAGATCGTCCTCGACGATATGGCAGTGGTACTGCTGGGTCAGTTGCAACAGGCGAAACGCTTGGCTGGGACTGAAGGAATGGCCGGTCGGGTTGTGCAGCACGCTGGTGGTCAGGTACAGGCTGGGGCGGTGTTCGGCCAGCAGCTGTTCGAGGGCGCTGAAATCGAAACCGTCGGGGCGGCGTTGGAGGGTCACCACCTTGACGCCGTGCAGGGCCAGGTTGGCGTGGAAGTTGAAATAGCACGGTGCGTCGAGCAGCACCGTGTCGCCGGGACGTGCGAGCAGGCGCATCAGCATGTCCAGGCCTTGCACGGTGTTGGGGGTGGTGATGATCTGTTCCACCGGCACCGACAGGCCTTCGCCGTGCAGCTTGTGTTGCAGTGCCTGGCGCAGTGGCAATAACCCGGCCGGAGTGCCCAGCCCGGCGATGCGCAACGACGGCGCGCGCACCACGCCGCGCATGGCCTGGCGGATGGTCTCGGTGTTCAGCCATGCTTCCGGCAGGTGGCCGCTGCCGGGGCGCAACTCGCCGCCGGCGGTGACCAGCGGGCGACGCAGGACGCTGAGTAGATCCTGGGGCAGCAGGTCGACCCACGCCACCGAGGCCGGGCGCGCGCTGTCCATCGCCACAAAGTAGCCACGCCCCTGGCTGGAGGTCAGCAGGTTGCGCCCGCGCAGGCGGTCGAGGGCTTCGTTGAGGGTGAACTTGCTGACGCCCAGGGTCTGGGTCAACTCTCGCACCGACGGCAACTTGCTGCCGGGTGCCCATTCGCCGCTCTCGATGCGCTGGCTGAACGTCTCGACGATCTGCTGCACCTTGGGTGTGCCGTCCACGAACGCGATGGCGGATACAAACATAAACCGTCCTTGTGTTTGCCGGTGCTTTTACCGGTGAAGTTCGGCTGGATTAGGCCTGACTTTACCTGCCTTGTGCAACGTCGCTTGCCTAGACTGCAGGCCTTCTCACCCTAGGTCCAAGGCCATGACCAGCGCATTGACGCTCTCTTCGTTTATCTACTTCCTGCTGTTTTGCGCCACCATGACCTTCAGCCCCGGCCCCATGACCCTGCTGCTGTTGAGCCTGGGCCTGAAGGATGGCTTGCGCAGTTCGATCCCGGCGCAGATCGGCGCCAGTGTGTCGTACCTGATTTCGATCCTGGTCTTTGCCGTGGGCTTTTCGGAACTGATCAAGGGCAACCTCGCCATCACTCAGGGCATCCAGATTGTCGGTGTGGCCTACATCCTCTACCTGGCCTACAAGCAGTGGACCAGCAGCGGCGTTGCCATAGACCAGGCTGCTGGCGTAGAGGGCGCACGCCGCTTGTTCGGCAAGGGTTTGCTGACCGGGTTCTCCAACCCCAAGACCCTCATCATGTTCAGCGCCGTGTTCCCACAGTTCGCCGGGGCAGGGGAGCACAGTTCGGCGGCGGATATCGCCATCCTCGGGGCGACCTTCCTGGTGCTGCAATTTGCCAGCGGTTGCCTGTATTGCTACTTCGGCCAGCGCATCAGGCTCGTGCTGGAAAACCCCGAGCGCCGTGTGCTGTTGCAGCGGATCACGGCGGTGCTGTTGCTGGGTGTGGCGTGGATGCTGGCCCGGGGCTTTTCCCACTAAGCGTTTTGGATGGGTTTTTTGCCTGGGAGGTGAGCTTATGAGTGGTGGTGGCTAATTGCTGGCGCCCTGATAGACTCCAGGCATTCATCCAGGATTACAGCCGTCCATGCCAGCCGCCGGAGGAAAAGGACTTCCGCTCGCTACCCGTTTGTATAAATCCCGCACCTTAGGGCTGACGCTCGGTTTTGTGTGCGTGGTGTTTGGCATGTACCCGCTGGATCCACCCCCGTGGGTGTGGGCCTGGATGGTCATCAACGCGTTCGTCTGGCCGGTCGTGGCCTTTCAACTCTCGTTGCGTACCGCCAATGCGTTGCGCAGCGAGCGCCGTAACCTGCTGTTCGATTCGTTTTGCGGCGGTTTCTGGGTCGCTGCCATGCACTTCAACCCGCTGCCCGGTGTGACGACGCTGTCGATGATGACCATGAACAACGTGGCCATCGGCGGTCCGCGTTTCATGCTGGCGGGTTGGGTGGCGCAGGCGGTCGGCATCGGCACCTCGCTGTTGATATTCACCCCAGCCTTTATCGCCACGACCACCCCGATCCAGCTCTATGCCTGCCTGCCGATTCTGACGCTGTATCCGCTGGCGCTGGGCTGGATCTGTTACCGCCAGGCGGTGACCCTGGCCCGGCATAAACGCGAATTACTGGCGCTGAGCCGCACCGACAGCTTGACCGACTTGCTCAACCATGGCGCCTGGAAAGACCACCTGGAGATCGAGTTCCAACGCTGCCGCCGCGAACAGCAAGGGGCCGCGATTGCGTTGATCGACATCGACCATTTCAAACTCATCAATGACACCTATGGCCACGTCACCGGCGACATCGTGCTGCGTCAGCTCAGCAAAGTGCTGCGCCAGAACCTGCGGGTCACCGACCTGGCCGGACGCTATGGCGGTGATGAATTCTGCGTGATCCTGCCGGGCATGTCGCTCAACCGCGCGACCGAAGTGATGGATGCGTTGCGCGATCGCTTCAACGCGTTGGCGTACGCCCAGGACGCTTCATTGCGCGCCAGCTTGAGTATCGGCCTAGCGCCGTATCAACCGGAGCACGCCGATTCCACCACGTGGCTCAACGATGCAGACCTGGCGCTGTATGAAGCCAAGAGCAGCGGGCGCAACCGGGTCAGTTCGGTGCAAGGCACTTGGTTGCGGTCGGTCTAGTGGGGTAGGGTGAGGCGGCACCCCAACAAACAACAAGGATCGGTTCATGCCCTTCACCTTCCCGCGTACCCTCCTGGCCGCCACGCTGGCCTTGTCCTTCGCACTCCCGGCCTACAGCGCCGAACCCCACAAGCAGATCCAGGCGGACGCCGAGCAGTACAAGGCCCCGGCCCTGAAACTGCTGGAGCGCCTGGTGAATATCGACTCGGGTTCCGGCTACGGGCCAGGCCTGACCCAGGTCAGTGATATCGCCGTCGATGAACTCAAACAGCTGGGCTTCACCATTGAACGGGTGCCGGATGCCGCCGCCAACAGCAGCCATGTGATCGCCACCCTCAAGGGCAGCGGCAAGGCCAAAATCCTGCTGATGGCCCACATGGACACCGTGTTCAAGGAAGGCTCGGCGGCCGAACGGCCATTTCACATCAAGGACGGCCGCGCCTATGGTCCCGGCGTGATGGATGACAAAGGTGGCATCGTCGCCGGCATCTACGCGCTCAAAGTCCTGAAAAACCAGGGCTTCAAGGACTACGCACAGATTACCTTCCTGCTCGATGCCAGCGAAGAAACCGGTTCCGACATCGCCTCTGAACTGATCCGCAACACCGCCAAGGCCCACGACGTCACGCTGAACCTCGAACCCGGCCGCCCGGCCGACGGCCTGGTGGTGTGGCGCAAAGGCAGTGCCACCGCGGTGGTCGAAGTCAAAGGCAAAGCCGCCCACGCCGGCGTCGCCCCGGAGCTGGGGCGCAACGCCGCCATGGAAGCCGCGCACCAGATTCTGCAACTGGGCAAACTCGGTGATGAAGAAAAGAAGACCACCATCAACTTCACCGTGATCAAGGCGGGCGACCGCACCAACGTCATCCCCGACCAAGCCACCGCCAAGGCCGACGTGCGCGCGGCGTTGCCGGAAGAGTTTGATCGGATCGAGAAAGACTTGGTGCGGGTCTCCGCCAACAAGCTGATCCCGGAAACCGAAGTGACCACCACCTTGAAACGCGGCCTGCCGCCCATGCCGCAGACGCCGGAGTCGGACAAACTGGTGGCGATTGCCCAAGGGATTTATGGGGAGCTGGGTAAAAAATTGACCATTGAAGGCAGCGGCGGGGCGGCGGATGCCAGTTTGTCAGCCGGTGTGGGCACGCCGACGTTGGATGGGTTTGGGATAGTGGGGGGGAATATTCATACGCCGGAGGAGTACGCGGAGGTGGAGAGCGTCGCGCCGCGGATCTACTTGCTGAGTCGGATGATTATGGAACTGAGTAAACGCTGATCCGCCTGTGAGGCTCACCCATTCAACTCGGCTGAGCCTTCATTCCTTGTGGCGAGCAGGCTTGCCCTGCGTTGGGCTGCGCAGCCGGCCCAAACCTAAACCCACCGATCTACCTGAATAATCGCATCGCCCTGACGGGGGCCGCGGTTTTATTGTGGGGAGGTATATAGGTCGAAATTATATTTTTTGTTTGTTGTTTATATAGAGATGGATGTCTTCAATGCTTGTCTTGTCGAATCGGTTTTTGATTGTTTCTAAAATGTTTTTACTCTCGGTATTGGTGTGATAGATGAATTGAGCTGCGGCATGTGTATCGGATTCGTAAAACCTACATAACAATGTATCGGATTGAGACTCCAAGAATGTGCTGATTTTTTCGGGCGTAATACCATTTTCAAATATTGTCATTTTGGACCAGAGTTCGGCTATATCACTTTCTGTTTTTTGGATTATTAAGATGACGTCGTGCGAGCCTTCAAAACTCTGGTTCTTTATTTCTTTCGGATTGCCAGGGAGGTTTTTGATTGTCGAGTAAATATTGCTTTTTTCATTTTTTTTAAATAAGTCCCCGTTGTGAATCGTTTTGGCTGTGTTCTTTTTAAATAAGTGTTCCTCGCTTTTTGAATTGAATCCGGCAGTGAGTGCTGAGTCCCACTGTCTTTTAATCGACCATTTTTCTGATAGTGGTTCCATCACGGCACACCATGATTCCCAGACACTGTTGAAGTCATGACTTAATAGTGTGGTGGTAGTGAATCTTGCATCATTTGTTGGGTGTACGCTTTCCCATGGCCTTACTCCAGACTCATTTATATATACAGTTGTCATTTTTATCTCTTGAAGTAAGTGTGTGAGTCATCGCCAATTTTCAAAGGGACTTTTATGTCATGTGCGGTATTTTTGGTATTGAAATGTGGGCCATGATTGCCTTCTGTATGTCCTAGTGAGTGCTCATAAATTCTAGTAAGGTGTTTCTTTTTCAAGCTGAAAACGTACACGCGCCCCATGATATGACGATCCTGATCACGGATGGTCTCCCAATATATCTCTATCGGCTGAGTGTTTCGCGGTATGCCTCCTATCTCTTTTGCCCTTCTAAAAGCTCCGTTTCTCGACAGATTGGTATCCGAGCCTTTGGGGGGCTCTACATTTCCCTCGTTAACCTTGGCGTTTTTCTCCGGATCTTCAGCGTGATTTTTCGGTTTACATCCATCAGTACCCGGGCACCTACTCAACCCTAACGGATCCACCCACCCGATAGGGTTCGGCACGTACTGGTACGCATTGATCCCACCCGCCAACTTCACCGGGTCCGGCGTCAGGTAGCGACCAATATCCGGATTGTAGTAGCGATGGCGGTTGTAGTGCAGTCCGCTTTCCTGATCAAAGTACTGACCCTGAAAACGTAGCGGGTTGTCGATTTTGCCTTTGTCGAGTCGGCTGATCTGGCCGTAGGCGCGGTAGTGGGCGGACCAGACGATTTCGCCCTCTGGGTCTGTCAGTTCCTGTGGCGTGCCGAGGTGGTCCAGTTGGTAGTGGTAAGGCTTGGTATCTTTTGGGCCGAACCCTTCCAGCAGTGCCAGCGGACGAAAACTGTCCGGTTCATAGAGATAGGTGCGATGGCGTTCCGCATGGTGCTCGGCAATCAGCTTGTCGCCTTGCCAGAAAAACTCCGTCGTTAGGCCGTCAACGGCTTTGCTGATTCGTCGGCCAAACGGGTCGTAGCGATAGCTCGCGGTTTGCCCGTTGGGTTGGGTAATGTCGATCAGCCGGTGCTGACAGTCATAACGATATTCGGTGACGAGTTGATGGCCTTTGCCACGGCGTTCACGGATCAGGTTGCCGAAGGCGTCATAGTCGTAGTGACGGTCGCCCTGGATCATCAGGCGGTTGCCGGCGACGATGTCGGGGCCTGGGCGGTCGTGCATGAGCAGGTTGCCGGCAGGGGTGTGGCCGAAGCGTTCCTGCAGGTCTTGGGAGTGGTCGGCGCGGGTGAGGCGGCTTACGGGATCGTAGTGGTAGTGGTGTTCGCCTTTGCGGGTGTCGAGCAGGCGGGTGAGGTTGCCGGTTTTGTCGTAGTTGTATTGACGTTGGTAGAGGTGATCTTGTTGCTGGGTGATCGCGTGGGCGTGCAGGCGTTGCTGGTCGTCGTAGTGGTAGTGGCTGAGGAGTTGGCCTTGTTGGCGTTGGTGTTCTTGGCCGGCCTTGAACAGATGGGAGGTCAGCGGCGCGCCGTTTAATTCGACGTTGGCGAGGTGGCCGCCTTTGCTGTGGTTGAACACCAAGCGGTTGTTGTCGGGCAGGCGCAGGTTTTTAAGTTGGCCGCAGGCGTCGTAGCCGTAGCGCAAGGTGCCCCAGCCTTGGTGTTCGGCGGTGAGGCGGTTTTGTTGGTCGTATTCGTAGGCCAGCGCCCAGTGGCCGTCATCGACGCTGAGAAGGTTGCCCTGACGGTCGTAGGCATATTCAACAAGGCCGCCGTCGGGCAGGGTTTTTCGTACGAGGCGGTCAGCGTGATCGCGTTCGTAACGAGTGACTAACTGACTGCCATCGTCGCCGTATTCGGTCTTTTCCAGCAGATTGCCGTTGAGGTTGTAGGCATACGCCGTACGCTGCCCGTCAAACCCGGTTTCCTGCTGGATCAGCCCGTTGGGGTGATAAGCAAGTCGGTAGGTCTCGCCAACCTCGTTTTCGATCTCGGTCAGCAGTAATCGCGCATTGTCGTAGCGGTAGTTGACCTGGGTACCGTCGGCGTTGATGCGCCGACTGATCAGGTGCAGGCCGTCGGCGTATTCGTAGCGAGTAACGTGGCCCCGTTCATCGCGTTCGGCGGTGATTTTTCCGTAGGGGTTGTAGCTGTATTCCCTACAAGCACCGCCGGGTAAAGCGACACGCGTTAACCGACCGACACTGTCCCATTGGTACTGGGTCAGCGCCCCATGTTCATCCTCACGGGCAATCTGTCGGCCAAGATCGTCATAGCGGTACCGCTTGATCCCGCCATTGGGCAGTTGTTCCTCTATGAGCTGCCCACGATCATTCCACACCAGTCGCTGACAACTGTGATCGGGATACCAAACCCCAACCAGTTGCCCGTATTTGTTGTAGCTGTAGTCCGTGACATGGCCGTCGGGATCGGTCTTGCGGATGACATCGCCCTGGTCATTGCGCTCGTACTTCCAAACCGCCAGACCCCGCCTTACAACCCGTACGAAGCCATTGTCATGCTCGTAGGTTGTTGGCTCATCATCCCCGGGAAACAACGCCACCAACCGTCCGGCTTCGTCGTACTGATACGCCGTCACAGCGCCCAGAGGATCCTGCTCGACCGTCAGCCGGCCCTTGTCATCGTAGGATTTGAAGTGCTGCGCACCGTCCGGATCAATCCGCTGCACCAGCCGCGCCCGGTCGTCATGGACATACACTTCCTGGCTGCCATCGGCGTTGTGCACCGTGACACGGCCGTCGTCCCCCCAGGCATACCGCGTATCCATCTGGGAAAAACTGGCCCAATGCCGGACACATCGCGCCGCTTTGCCGGACCGTTCCCACGCCCAAAAGAAACTCGCCCCACCGGCCAGCCCACGCTCAAGAATCACGTGCTGATCGTCGTAGCGATAAACCTCGCTTTCGCCTATCGCATTGGTCGCCGAGACCAGCCGGCCAGCGTCGTCATAGGCGTAGGAAACGACGTTCTGCTCCGTGACCCAAACGTAGGGTTCACGTCCCTTGGCCCGCTGCACCTGGTAGTCCACTGCCACGATGCGGCCCGACGCATAGCGCAGGAACAGCGCACAACCCGCCCCGTTATCCAGCCGCTCAATGCGCCCCAGAAAATCCCGAGAAATCCGCAACCGGTTGTCATACGCATCACTGATCGAGACCAACACACCGTCGCGAAAGTGATAAAGCCGAGACGCCTGGGCCAACACCAACTCGTCCGGCAAAGAACCCAAATAGATCGCCGCTTCGGCCAAACTATTGGTGATTGCAGGCCGAGCAACGGTCGGCATCGGAAACGAAGTAATGCGATTCTCATGGTCCGTCCACACCACCGAATCGCCCGACACCGTAAGCCGATGCGCCAGCGAATGACTCCAACCAAACCCCAACCCGCCATCCACTTCCACCGCACTGGTGCGATATAACCGCGTCCACTCGAACGGCAAGATCCCATCCAACGTGCCATCGGTCAGGGTCAGCAATTCCTCCCCGGTAACCATCGACACCGGGCAGCCGTTGGTGACCGTCTTATCCGAAGAAGCCGCCGCATCCCCATTCAGGTTCTTCCCCGGAACAGGCACATCATCGACAAGCTCCTGCCTGACCAACACCGTTTGCTGAGTCTTCCTGCGAACCGCCGGCACCGGGTTCGAAACCACATGCTCCCCAGCCTTCAACGGCACATCCGGGATGGTCTTGATCGACGTCGCAGGGCTACCTAGCAGAACCGGTTTGGCAAGCTCGGCATGCTCATCCAGGCGAGATTTTCCGAACTCTCCAGCCATGCGCTCCAACCATCGGCGCGCACGTTGAGACTTGATGCTGCCCAGCACTTTCGTACTCATTCGCACCGCTATGCCCATCCCGGCAGTGGCAAGACACAGCAACAAATTGATCAATACTTCGGCGCTGATTTCCCCGAGCAATTCGTTCATATACGGCGGTGGCAACAGGCGCATCCAGCTGACCATTGCCGACAGATAGATGAACAGCAGCGGCTCGTCGCTGAGCACCAACAAGCCCTTGGCGAGGGTGTCGGCGCCGAGGCTCAGCAGCTTTTCAAGTTCGTCCCGAGACAGGTAATGCAGCAGTTGTTCGGCATAAGCCAACGGGTCGCCAAGCCACTGAAACAGCTGCTTGATAGTGTCCCAGAGCGAGTAAAGCGCTTCGCCGAAGCCGCGCGCGTAGGCTTGATGCAGGGAGAGGTAGCGCTTGGGGAAGCGGGCTTCGGAGTAACCCTTCCATAACGGTTCGAAGGTGGTCTCCCATTCACTGCGCAACCAACCGTCCAGCGGGGCAATAACCGACTGATAAGAGGCGTACAGCGCTTTGAAATGGTCTTTGGAGACGTTGGGGTAGAAGCTGACTCGGTACTGCTGGTTGCGATCACATTCCTTGATTTCAAGAATGCCGCTGGGTCCGATGGTTTTATGGAGGGGCTCGCCCAGGGGACCGCCGTTTGAATCGATGCGTTGCACCATCACGGGCGTATTGCCAATGGGCACGAACCGCGCGCTCTGGAACATGTGCACCAGGGTCAACGTGCCGTTTGCCTGGCACGTTGCGGTCGTGCTGCTGGGAATGAGGAAGCGGTTGATCGGCGCGACAAGCGCCACTTCATCCCCGACTTTGAAGACCTGTTCGATATCCAGCGCCGAGAAGCTGAAAAAGCTCTCCGCCCAGGCGTCGTAGGTATTGAGGCAGCGCTTGAAGTCGCTGAGGACGGATTCGACGTCTCGCGTCTTTGAATCCATGGCGGCCAGCACCAGGTAGCCAATGGCCTGGCTGCTCACCTCGATCATAAAACCGCCCCTTCAGCCGGGGCTTTAACGAAAACAACCATCTGCAATCCCTCGCACTGTGTATTCAGGCGAGGGACTTTGCAGAGGTTTTCAGGACAGGGGAGTAGAGCTTATCCGACCGTTACGTGGGATGTTTCGACAGCCTTTGTCTTCTCCCGGCCCAACACAAGGCTGCACAGCGCGGGCAAGAACAACAGCGTCAACACCGTGCCCACCAGCACGCCGCCAATCAGCACAAACGCCAGGGACGACCAGAACACCGACAACGTCAGCGGAATAAACGCCAGCGCCGCTGCCAGTGCGGTCAATATCACCGGCCGCGCGCGCCGCACCGTGGCTTCGACGATCGCCGCGTGGATCGCCATGCCATGCTCCTGGTTCTGGCGGATCTGGTCGGTAAAGATCAGCGTGTTGCGCATCAGGATCCCGCCGATACCGATCAGGCCCAGGATCGCGTTGAACCCGAACGGCTGGTTGAACAGCAGCAAGGTCGGCACCGCGCCAATCAAGCCCAGCGGCGCGGTGGCGAAGACCATGAACATCACGCCGAAGGAGCGCACCTGGAACATGATCACCGTGAGGGTCAGCAGGATCATGATCGGGAACAGCGCCGCCAGCGCCACGTTGGCCTTGGCGCTTTCTTCCACCGGGCCGCCGATCTCTATCCGGTAACCGGCCGGTAGCTTGGCGATCAGCGGTTGCAGGTCTTTGTACACGGCCATTTCCACGTCGGGCGGTTGCACGCCGTCGATGATGTCGGCGCGCACTTCCACGGTGCTTGCGCGGTTGCGGCGCTTGAGGATCGGTTCTTCCATCACCGCCTGGAACTGCCCGACCTGGGCCAGCGGCACCGACGTGCCGGCGCTGTTGGTCAGGGTCATATTGTTGAGATTACCGAGGTTCTCGCGCTGGCTGCCCTGGGAGCGGGCAACCACGGACACGGTGCGGTTGCCCTCACGCACTTCGGTGATCGGGTTGCCGCTGAGCAAGGCGTTGAGCTGGGATTTGACCTCGTTGGGGGTAAAACCCAGCAGGCGCAGGCGGTCTTGATCCAGCACCAGGCGATAACCGCTGGTGCGCTCGCCCCAATCGAGAAAGGCGTCCTTGGTCAGCGTGTTGGCGGCGACGACCTTACGCACGTCCTCGGAGACACCGCGCAACACCTCCACATTCGGGCCGGATACGCGGAACACCACGGGGAAGGGCACAGGCGGGCCGAACAGCAGTTGTGTCACCCGTACCCGCGCCGCTGGAAACTCACCGGCCGCAATTCGTTCACGCATGCGCAGCTTCAACGCATCGCGCGCATGGGAGTCCGGGGTTTGGACGATCAGCTTGGCAAACGCCGGGTCCGGCATTTCGGGGTTCAGCGACAGGAAAAACCGAGGCGCGCCGCCGCCCACATAGGTGTCGACCATGCTCGTCTGTGGTTCTTGCAGCAGCGCCTTTTCCAACTGCGCTGCTACCGCCTCGGTGCTCTTGAAGGCACTGCCGGGAGGCATATACACCTCAAGAATCAGCTCGGAGCGGTCGGAGTTGGGGAAGAACTGTTTCTTCACCACGGCCATGCCCAGTACGCACAGTACAAAGGCCGCGATAACCAATCCGGTCACCAGCCAACGCCTGCGCACGCAGGCTTCAACCAGGCTGCGCAGCTTCTGGTAATAGCGCCCGGCATAAATCGCGTCGTGACCGCCGGGCACCGGTTTGATCTGCGGCAGCAACTTCACACCCAGGTACGGCGTGAACACCACCGCCACCAGCCAGGACGAGATCAGTGCAAAGCCGACGATCCAGAAGATATTGCCGGCGTATTCCCCTGCACCGGACCGCGCAAATCCCACCGGCAGAAAGCCGATGATCGTCACCAGCGTACCGGTGAGCATCGGCGCCGCCGTGGAGCTCCAGGCGAAGGTGGCGGCATGAATCCGGTCGAACCCTTCCTCCAGTTTCACCACCATCATTTCAATCGCGATGATTGCGTCATCCACCAGCAGGCCCAGGGAAATGATCAGTGCACCCAGGGTGATGCGGTCGAACTCACGCCCGGTGAGCAGCATGATCACAAACACCACCGACAAGGTCAGCGGCACCGCAGCCGCCACCACCAGGCCGACGCGAAAGCCCAATGCCAACAGGCTGATGAGCATGACCACCGCCAGGGCGACGAAGAATTTCAGCATGAATTCATTCACCGCCAGGCTGATGTTTTTCGCCTGGTCGGAGACTTTGGCGAAGTTCACGCCCAAGGGCAGGTCCGCCTGGATCCGGGCTTCCTGGGCCTTGAGGCTTTTGTCCAGTTCCAGACCGTTCCAGTGCTTTTCCATGATCACGCCGAGCATCAGCGCCGGGTCGCCCTGGTGGCGGATACGGTAGCTCGGCGGGTCTTCATAACCGCGGCTGACGCTGGCCACATCGGCAATGCGCAGCACGCGACCGTTGACTTCCAGCGGCACGTTTTCGATCAGCGCGAGGCTGTCGAAGGCACCGTCCACACGGATATAAGCGCGAGCCCCTGCGGTTTCGACAAAACCTGACGGGGCCACGGCGTTCTGTGCGGCGAGGGCGGCGAAGATCTGGTCCGGCTTGATTCCCAGGGTCGCCAGGCGCTCATAGGAGAATTCGACAAAAATCCGCTGTGCCTGCTCGCCGAGGATATTGACCTTCTTCACCCCCGGTAGGTTGAGCAGGCCCTGGCGCAACTCCTCGGCCATCTGCACCTGTTGCCGATGGGGCAAGTGCTCGGCTTCCAGGGCGTACAGGGCGAAGTACACATCGGAATATTCATCGTTGAACAACGGCCCGATCACACCCTTGGGCAGTTTCGCCGCTTCATCGCTGAGTTTTTTGCGCGTCTGGTAGAACAGGTCCTGGATTTCACTGGGGCGAGTGGACTCCTTGTAGGTCATGCGCATCGACACAAAGCCCGGCTGGGCGATGGTCTCGACGCGGTCGTAGTAGTCCAGTTCCTGCAAGCGCTTCTCCAGGCGGTCGGCCACTTGCTCCTGCATTTCCTGGGCGGTAGCGCCGGGCCAGGCGGCGGTAATGGTCATGACCTTGACGGTAAACGACGGGTCTTCGGCGCGCCCCAGCTTGCCGAACGAGAAGATCCCGGCGGCTAGGATCGCAATGATCAAAAAAAGCGTGACTGCGCGGTGCTTGACCGCCAGTTCCGAGAGGTTGATGCCGCGCATGCTCATTGGTCCTGTTTGCGGTTGAGGGCCAGTGCCTGGGCGGGCAACAGGCGCACTGCATCGCCGCTGTGCAACAGGTGCGCGCCGAGGGCCACGACGACCTGGCCGGGATTGACGCCACTGTCGAGCAGGGCGTCCTCCTGGCCGAGGCTGGCAACTGACACCTGGGCGAAGCTGACCTTGTCATCCGCGCCGATCAACCACACGCCGGTGCCTTGTCCGGCATCGTGCAACGCACCGATGGGCACGCGGGTTTGTTGCGCCTGGCCGTTGCCTTGCAGGCGCACGGTGATGGTCGAACCGAGGGCGAAACGCTCGACACCGCCGTGCAGCACATACCGGGCGCGGTAGGTGCGGGTGGTGGGGTCGGCACTGGCAGAGAGTTCGCGCAAGGTGGCCGTTACCGCCTGGTCGGGGGCGCCGAAGGAGAAGGCCAGGGCTTTTTGTGCGGCCTGGTCGCGCTGGTTTTCCGGCAGGTTGACGATGGCTTCGCGGGCGCCGTCATGGGCCAGGCGGGCGACGATTTGCCCTTCGGCGACCACTTGGCCGCGATCCACCCGCACGTCGGTGACGATGCCGTCGCCGTCGGCCTTGAGCACGGAGTAGGTGCGGCGGTTCTCGATCTGGCTGGCGTCGGATTGCGCCGCGGCCAGCTCGGCCTCGGCCACGCGCAAGTTGGTCGCCGACTGATCGAAAATCTGCCGTGACACGGCACCGGTATTGGCCAGGCGCTGGTAGCGGTTTTCATCGTCGCGGCGTTGGCGCAGTTGTGCCTGGGCGGCGTTGACGCGGTTTTTCGCCGAGCGCAGGGCCAGCTCGAAGTCGCCTATATCCAGCACCAACAGGGTGTCGCCACGGGAGACATGCTGGCCGGGGTCGACCTTGCGTTCGATGACCTTGCCGCTGACCCGGAAGCCCAGGTCGCTTTCCGTACGCGCTGCCACCACGCCGGTGTAGGCGCTTTGCTGAGTGCCGGCGGCCTCGACTTTGGTCGCGAGTACCGGACGTGGTTGGGGCACTTGGGCGGCGGTGTCGGCCTGGCTGTTGCAGCCACTGAGGATGATCAACAGGGCCAGGGGCGTGAGAAGACGCGAGGGGAGAGGGTGCATGTCGGGCTCCGGGGGTAACCATTGGGCCAAAAATTATGGACATAATTTTTTACGCATATTATGGTCGAAATATAAATAAATCCAGCCCCGGAAAATCCCCATGTCGAACGCCCCGGCCCCATCGCGACGCTTATTGTTTTTACTCGTGGCCCTGACGGCACTGGGTGAAGTCTCGACCCAATTGATCATCCCAGGCTTGGGTGTGATCGAGCAGGCATTGCTGGCGCCGCCGGGTTCGGCGCTGATGGCACTGTCGGCGTTTGTCGCCGCCTTTGGCCTGGGGCAACTGGCGTTCGGCCCGCTGTCGGACCGTATCGGCCGCCGCCCGGTGCTGATCGGCGGGTTGCTGTTGTATGTGCTGGCGACGCTGTCGATGTTGCTGGTCCACGACATCCACCAATTCATCGCCGCCCGCGTGCTGCAAGGCCTCGGTGCCTGCGCCGCATTGGTATTGGCGCGGACTGTGGTGCGTGACGTGTGGAAGGCCGAAGCGGGGCCGGCGCTGGCGCTGACCATGATCGGCATGCTCTACGCCATCGTCGTCGCCCCGATGGTCGGCGGCCTGCTGATCAAGCTGCTGGGCTGGCAGGCGCCGATCCTGCTGGCACTGGTGATTGGCAGTGTGGTGTTGCTGCTGGCGCTGCTGTTCTTTCGCGAGAGCAACCACGCCCTCGACCCCAAGGCCGGCCACTGGCGCACCCTCGGCGGGCAATACCTGGATTTGCTCAAGGGCCGCCAGTACCGCGCGTTCGCCGTGGCGCTGGCGTGCACCTATGGCGCCATGTTCGCGGTGATCGCCGGTTCCTCGGCGGTGTTCATCAACCTGTTGGGCCTGAGCAGCCTGGAGTACGGCATCAATTTTGGCGTGATCGTGTCAATGCTGATCATTGGTTCCACCTACGCCCGGCGCAACATCCTGCGCCTGGGGCCGCAACGGATTGTGGCGATGGGCGTGACGCTGGTGGCCATTGGCGGGATTGCCGCGCTGGTGATTTATGCGCTGTTTGGCCTGTCGGTACTGGGCCTGGATATTCCGATTGCGCTGGCGACCCTCGGCGGTGGCCTGGTATTGCCCGGGTCTGTGACCGGCGGGGTAATGCCCAACGCTCACCGCGCCGGTTTGGCGGCGGGCTTGATGGGCTTTGCGCAGATGTTCGGCGCGACCTGCAGTGGCCTGTTGCTGAGCCATCTGCGCGACGGCAGTGCCACGCCGATGATCATCATCCAGGCGTGTTTTGCCGTGACGGCCTTCGTGGCCTTCCATCTGCTGCGTGAGCGCCGTACTGCCGAGGTCGCGGCGGCTTGAGTTGTCACACTTTGTCCAAGTTATTCGGGGCTGGATGATTACGATTCTCTTTTGAGTCTAATCCGAAGGTCTTCGCCCATGCTGCCTGCTTTTCGTTTCTCGCCCCTGGCCCTGCTGGTTGCCGCCAGTCTTCATGCCCACGCGGATGAGCCTGTTGCACTGGAACTCAATGATGTAGTGGTGACCGCATCCGGTTTTGCACAAAGCGTGGAAGACGCGCCAGCCTCGGTCACCGTGATCGATGGCGAGCAATTGCGCCGCAAGTCCTACCGTGACCTCGGTGACGCGGTTAAAGACGTGGAAGGCGTGACGGTCAACGGCGGCGCGAATGAAACCGACATCTCCATCCGTGGCATGCCGGCCGACTACACTCTGATCATGGTCGACGGCAAGCGCCAGAGCGCGCGGGAATCGCGGGTCAACGGCAACAGTGGCTACGAACAGAGCTTTGTGCCACCCGCCGCGGCCATCGAGCGTATCGAAGTGGTGCGCGGGCCGATGTCGTCGCTGTACGGCTCGGATGCTATCGGCGGGGTGATCAACGTGATCACACGCAAGGTCTCACCGACCTGGGGCGGCTCCATCGGGTATGACTACTCGGCGCGCCAGCACAGCGACCAAGGCAATGCACGCCAGACCCAGTTCTACCTCAGCGGCCCGCTCAAGGAAGATTTCCTCGGTTTGCAGGTGTGGGGCCGCTACCTGGACCGCCAAGCCGATGACGACATCGAGCAGACCAATGGCTTCAGCAAGGCCGACCACCGCGACCTCACCGCGCGCCTCGCCTTCACCCCGACCCTCGACCACGACATCCTGTTGGAAGCCGGCGCCACGCGCTTGAAAAATGGCGACGGCATGAGCGCCAACTGGGCCACCCGCGAGCAGGAAAACAACCGCGATCACTGGTCGCTGTCGCATCAGGGCCGCTGGGGCTGGGCCACCTCGGACATCGCCCTGTCCCAGGAAACCTCTACCCGCGAAGGCAAGGCGACGCCGGCGCAAACCGACATCTACGGGCGCAAACCCGAGATCAAGAACACCGTGTTCGACGCCAAGCTGGTGGTGCCCACCACCCGCAACGTCAGCACCGTGGGCGTGCAATGGAATAAAAGCGAGCTGACCGACTGGAACCAGGGCCTCGGTGACCGCGTCGACTATAAATTCTCGGTCGTGCAAAAAGCCCTGTTCGCGGAAAACGAATGGTCGATGACCGACAGCTTCGCCCTGACCACCGGCCTACGCCTGGATGAACACGAAGAGTACGGCGCCCACGTCAGCCCGCGGGTCTACGGCGTGTGGCGCGCCACTGAGCAGTGGACGTTCAAGGGTGGTGTTGCACGTGGCTTCAAGGCCCCTGAGTTGCGTGCGGTGGTTGAGGATTATGCCTACCTGCGCCGCAACCGCTTCGTGATGTTCGGTAACCCGGACCTCAAGCCCGAGACCAGCACCAACTATGAAGTCTCGGCGCTGTGGAGCAACCGCGACAACCTGTCCGGCGGCGTGACGCTGTTCTACAACGACTTCCAGGACAAGCTCTCTACCGTCACCACCGACCGGCGCTGGAACGGCTACACCATCATGGAGCGGGTCAACGTCGACAAGGCGATCATCCAGGGCGTTGAGCTCAACGGCCAGTGGGACATCAACCCCAGCGTGCTGCTCAAGGCCAACTACACCTACACCGACTCCGAACAGAAAAGCGGCGCCAACAAAGGCGCGCCCCTGGCCCTCACCCCTGAGCAAAAAGCCAATCTGCGCACGGAATGGACCCTCAACGATCGCACCCAGGCCTGGGCCTCGCTGAGCTACTACGGCGAGGAAACCGGCAACACCCTTACCACCGACGAACCGGCGCCGGGCTACACCACCGCCGACCTGGGCGGCTCCTACGACGTGAACGATTCGTTGACCCTCAACGCCTCCCTCAACAACCTCACCGACAAGCGCCTGGACGATGAAACCTACGGCACGGTGAACTACGGCCGCACCCTGTGGATGGGCGCCACGCTCAACTTCTGAAGCGCTGCGGGCAATCGCACCACCGCGCACAAGCCGGCCGGTGGGCGATTTTCCAGCACCAGCTCACCGCCATGGGCCTGGATGCACGACCGTGCGATCGCCAGGCCCAACCCCACGCCGCCGTCACTGACACCCCGTTGCACGAAGGGCTCGAAGACTTTGCTCAACCACGCTTCGGGCAAGCCCTGGCCGTGGTCGAGAATCTCGATGCGCAGCCAGCCGTTGTCCTCGCGGACCAGGCGCAGGTCGGCATCACCGGCGTGGCGCAGGGCGTTGTCGATCAGGTTGGTCAGTGCACGCTTGAGCGCCAGCGGGCGGCAGGTCAGCAGCAACGGTGGTGCGCCGGCCCAGGTGACGGGCTGTCGCAGGCGTTGGTAACGCTTGGCCAGGTCATCCAGCAGATCGCTCAGCGACAGCGTGGCAGTCGCTTCCTGCACCGCGTCGTCGCGCACGAAATTCAGGGTTTCACGCACCATCGCGCTCAGTTCGGCGAGGCTTTCGAGCATGTCATCGCGGGCTGCGCCGGACTCCAGCAATTCCACCTGCAGGCGCAGTTCGGTGATCGGCGTGTTCAAGTCATGACTGACCGCTGCGAGCATCCGCGTGCGGCCTTCGACATGCCGGGCAAGATTGGCCTGCATGGTGTTGAAGGCGGCAGTGAGGTCGCGGGCTTCCTGTGGGCCGGTTTCCGGCAGCGGCGCGATCCATTCACCCCGGCTGACGCGCTCGGTGGCCTGGGCCAGGGTCTTGATCGGGCGCACCACGCGGGCAATGAAAAACATCACGATCAGCAGCACCGGCAGGGTGGTTACAGGCAGGCTGTACGCCAGAACGCGGCCCCATTCATAGGCGCCGGCGGGGTATTGCACGGCATTCAGGTAGCTACCGTTGGGCAGCGGCACGCTGCTGCGCAGGCGCAACGGCGCCCAGCCGGCGGGGCTGAACACATGGGTGCGGGCGTCGGCGCCGCTGATGCGTTCCAACTGCATGCCAATGGCGGCAGTGTTATCCAGCTGTAATTGGTCGCGCAGCTCGTTGGCCAGGCGCTGTTCTTCCGGGCGCTGTGCAAACGGCGCCACCTCCGGCGTGGGGCCGATCCAGAAGCGCGTGTCTTCGGTGCTCATGCCGGCCAGCAGGTGCGCGGTTTCACTCGGGGTCAGGTCGATTGCCGTGTGATGCGCAATCCCTAGGCGTTCCAGGCTGAAACTGCGCGACAGCGGGTGGATCAGGCTGCCGGTGCGTTGCAAAAACAACATCGCAATCGCGTTCGACGCCAGCAAGGCCAGCAGTAACAACAGGCTCAACTGCCGTGCCAGGGTGCGCGGCCACAGCCGGCTCAAGGGGTGCATTCGCTGACCTCGGCCGCCAATAGATAGCCGCCGCCCCAGATGGTGCGCAACAGTTCCGGGGAGGCATCGCCCTGGGCCAGCTTGCGGCGCAGGCGGCTGACTTGCCGGTCGATGGCGCGGTCGCTGACATCGCTGTCGGTGGCGGCGGTGAGGTCGATCAGGCGTTCGCGAGGCAGTAGGGTGTTGGGGTGGACGAGGAACACCTGCAACAGCCGGCTTTCGGCAGTGCTGAGCTGGATGGCCGGGCTGCCCTCGCGGCGCAAGGTGGCGCTGGTCACGCTGAAGTGCCAGCCGGCAAACTGATAGGCCCGTGCGCCAGTGCTGGGCGCGGTGGGGCCGGTCGCGCGGCCCTGACGGCGCAGTACGCTGTTGATACGCGCCACCAGCTCCCGGGGTTCGAACGGCTTGGTGACGTAATCGTCGGCACCCAGGTCCAGGCCGCGCACGCGGTCGGCGGCGGTGTCGCGGGCGGTCAGCAGGATCACCGGGGTGTTGCTGCGCCGATGCAACTGGTTGCATAACTCAAAGCCATCGCCATCCGGCAACAGCACGTCGAGCACCACCACATCGAACGCCTGGGTCTTGAGCAATTGCCACATGCCGGCCGCGTCTTCAGCGGTGCGCACCTCAAAGGTGTGGCGCCGCAGGTACGTGGCCAAGGGTTCGCGAATCTTGCGGTGGTCATCCACCACCAGTACGCGCGGTGCGACAGGCGCAGGGGCAAACGGCATTGCAGCCCTCGAGGGTTGAGCGGGAGAGGGCGGATATTACTACGAGTCATTATCATTAACGCTGTTTTTGTGCGGATGCGGCGGTATACCGTCCTGTCAGTAGGACGATCCAGGTTGTTTTTACCGTCTAGCGCCAAATTGCTGCGAGTTTTAAGGTGTATGCACTTTGGAGGACTACCATGAAAAAACTCATCGGCATCTACACCAGCCCTCGCGCCCATTGGGTCGGCGACGGCTTCCCCGTGCGTACGCTGTTTTCCTACGACTCGATGGGCAAGCACATCAGCCCATTCCTGCTCCTGGACCACGCCGGCCCGGCCGATTTCACCCCGACAGACCAACGTCGCGGTGTCGGCCAGCACCCCCATCGCGGCTTTGAAACCGTGACCATCGTCTACGACGGCGAAGTCGAACACCGCGACTCCACCGGCGCCGGCGGTACCATCGGCCCGGGTGACGTGCAATGGATGACCGCCGCCAAGGGCATCCTCCACGAGGAATTCCACTCCGAAGCCTTCGCCCGCAGCGGCGGCGTGATGGAGATGGTGCAACTGTGGGTCAACCTGCCCGCCAAGGACAAAATGGCCGACGCGGGTTACCAGACCATCGTCGACGGCGATATTCCCGTGTTGCCCTTGGCCAACGACGCCGGCCACCTGCGCCTGATCGCCGGTGAATTCGCCGGCACCCAGGGCCCGGCCCGTACGTTCACCCCGATTGACGTGTGGGACCTGCGCTTCAACGCCGGCAAGCCCGTCACCCTGGACCTGCACGCCGGACGCAACACCGCCCTGGTAATCCTGCGCGGCACGGTGCTGGTCAACGGCGAAGACGTCGCACGCCAAGGCCAACTGGCATTGTTCGAACGCGATGGCCGCCAACTCACCCTGGAGTCCAACGACGACGCCAAGGTGCTGCTGCTCAGCGGCGAACCGATTGACGAACCTATCGTTGGGCATGGACCGTTTGTGATGAATACCGAGCAGGAGATTCACCAGGCGTTTGTGGATTTCCAATCGGGTCGTTTCGGGCAGATGCAGGATTAAAGGTCGGTCACAAGGCCAATGTGGGAGGGGGCTTGCCCCCGATGAGGGAGTGTCAGTTGATGCATCCTTGGCTGACCCACTGCTATCGGGGGCAAGCCCCCTCCCACGTTTTTTCGCTATACCCTGGAACGGCATTTCATGCGATCTTCCCGTCATTCGCCCTGGAGTCGCCTGGATGCCCTCATTTATCGCTGATCACCCGATGCTGTGCGCCGTGGCGCTGATTCTTATCGACATCGCCGTGTGGCGCCTGATCTCTGCCAACCTGGCCAATTGGAAACTGGCCGCGCGGTTGGCGATCTTCGCGGTGTTCAGTGCCGTGCTGTTCAACGACGGCATGAACCCCATGCAACTCGCGCCTTACACCGACAACACCGCGTTGCACCTGGCCGCCACGGCCTTGCAGATCGGCTGGTGGTTGTTTGCCGCGCGCACGCTGACGGTGTTGCTGGGTGCGGTGATGATGCAGCGGGTTGGCCACACCGGGCGGTTGTTGCAGGACTTGATGGGCGCGGTGATTTTCCTGATCGCGATCATCGCCGCCATGGCCTACGTGCTCGACCTGCCGGTCAAGGGCGTGCTGGCCACCTCCGGCGCAGTGGCGATCATCGTCGGCCTGGCGTTGCAAAGTACCCTGAGCGATGTGTTTTCCGGGATCGTCCTCAACACCACCAAGCCTTATCAGATCGATGACTGGATCTCCATCGACGGCACCGAAGGGCGGGTCACCGACATCGACTGGCGCGCCACGCGCCTGCAAACCTCCCAGGGCAGCCTGGCGGTGATCCCCAACTCCCTGGCGGCCAAGGCCAAGATCATCAACTTCTCGCGCCCGGCGGATATGTTCGGCCTGGCGGTCAGCCTGCAGGTCAGCCCCCATGCACGCCCGCAAACCGTGATCGAAGCGTTGGAGCGCGCGATGCAGGGTTGCCGGCCGTTATTGGCCAAACCTGCGCCAAGCGTGGCATTCAAGACCTCCGCCAGTGGCGGCGTGGAGTATGAAATCAGCGGGTTCGTGCCGGCCATGGCCCTCAAGCGTGAGGTGCGCAACCAGCTCTATGACCTGGCGTTCCGGCACCTGCAAGCGGCGGGCGTGGGCGTGCTGTCCGCGACCGAAAGCAGCGCGCCACCGGCCATGTCCGCCGCGCGGGCGTTGCTGGAACGCTCGTCGATTTTCTCCACCTTGCGCCAGGAAGAGAAAGACACCTTCAGCCAGAACATGACCCTGCACACCTATCGCGCCGGCGCGATGATCCTGCCGGCGGGGGAAGTCAGCGATCATTTGTTTATCGTCGAGTCGGGTGTGGTCTCGGTGATGTTGACCAAGGGCGGCCATGTATTCGAAGCAGGGCGCATGGGGCCGGGAGAAGTGATTGGCGAGGCCGGGATCTTGTCCGATCAGGCGGCGCTCGCGGACTTTTCCGCCAAGACGTTTTGCACGCTGTACCGCATCGAGAATGAATACCTGAAACCCTGCCTGGACGCACGTCACGACATCGGCGAGGCAATGAAGGCGCTGTTGGATTTCCGCCTGCACGCCGCCCAGGTCCTGACCCAGGAGGCGCCGGTGGTGCCGGTCAAGAAGGGCTTTTTGCAGTGGTTGCGCAAGCGCGGTTTGTGAGGGGCGAGGGTCTGAAAGTGCTGTACTCGATGTCGAATGATCGCAATGCTGGTTTTCTTGAACGTCTCTGACCACGTGAGGGCTCGACCTTGATTCGACTCACCGACTACATTGCCAACATTGCTCAGTCCCCCCTGGCTCCTTGGGCCGGTTTGGCGCCTTGGGCCCTGGTCGCCCAGGCGCCCGCTGTTGTTCGCCAGATGCTCGCCGGACTGCCGGCCGACGAGTACAGCGTGAAGGACGAAGTCGCCATCCACCGCACCGCTACCGTCGAACCCGGTGCCTTGCTCAAGCCGCCGCTGATCATTGGCGCCCATTGCTTTATCGCCAGCGGCTCACTGCTGCGCGGCGGTTGTTGGGTGGATGAGCACTGCATCATCGGCCCCGGTGCCGAACTGAAAACCACCGTCATGTTCAGCGGCAGCAAACTGGCGCACTTCAATTTTGTCGGTGATTCAGTGCTGGGCCATGGGATCAACCTTGAGGCAGGGAGTATCGTCGCCAACTACCGCAACGAGCGGGACGACAAGGACGTGCTGGTGCGGGTTGACGGGGTATTGCAGCGGACCGGCTGCGACAAGTTTGGCGCGTTACTGGGGGATCAATGCCGGGTTGGCGCCAATGCGGTATTGGCGCCGGGGACGGTCCTGGTACCTGCCAGCGTCGTGGCACGCGGACAGGTGTTTGATGCAGAGAACGACTAGAAATCGGCGATAAATTGCACCCCGCCAACCACTGCGCCCGTGGTTTGCGTCAGCCCGCCGGGGTATTTCACGTATTGCAGGTTGGGCCGCACCATCAGCCATTTCGTCGCCTGCACGCCATAGTTGATCTCGTAGCTGTACTCGCGGCGCTGCTCGGGCACGTACAGCGGGTCATCGATGTTGGTCACGCCATTGGCCGCGTTGAGCATCTGCGTGTTGCGCGTATAGCGGTCGCTGACCTGCAATTTCGACGCGCCGAGGCCGAAGGTGTCGTCGGGGCGTGAGTCGAAGGGGCCACGGTAGATCAGGCCGACCTGGATCAGGTTTTTGATCACGCTTTTGTCCGGGTCATTCATGGTCAGGTTGGCAAACACATTGAGCCCGCGCTTGCTATTGCCGTCCACCGTGGTCAATTGCTGCTGGCCCGACAGCCACCAGCCGTCGTTGCTGGAGTACATCCGATAAGGCTTTTGCGAGCTGGCGGCGTAGTTGCCGTCGGCGTCCTTGAGCCTGTCCTTGGTACCGGCGTTGGCGTAGTAGTAACCGGCGTGGTACTCGGAATTCAGCCCGGCGAGCTGGCCTTTCCAGATTGCTTCGATGGGAAAGCTGGTGCCCTGGGAGCCGCTGATAAAGGGTTTGAAACCGTTGCTGGCTTCGGCGTTGCCGGGGTTCTTGTCGTAGGCACCGACCTGCACGGCGAACTCATCGGTGAACTGGTACTTGGCCCGCACCGCCCACTGGCTGATCGGGAAGCTGTTCCATACGCCGTTCCAGTTGCCTTCCTGGGAACCGCACAGGGTGACGTTCTGGAACTCGCAGGGGAACTGGTCGAAGTCCTCTCCATGGCCGAAGCGCCCCAGTTTCAGGGCGAACTTACGCTCGAAGAACTTTTGCTCGTACCAGAACTGCGAGAGCCGCCAGGCATTGCCGCCGCCGAAGACTTCCATGGTGGAGGTCAGGCCGGTGGCATTGGGCTGGTGCACGCGGTCGTTGGTGATGTCCTTGCCATGGCGCTCGCCGATGCCGATGCGAAAGGTCGCATCCTGCCAGCCGAGGAGTTTTTGCAGGTCCATGTTCACGCCCAGGATCAACTGGTCGCTCCAGCGCGCGGTGGTGTGCGAGTTGTAGCCGCCGCCGAGGTTGGAGCCGACTTCGCCGACGTACTTGAGGGTGAAGTCGTAGCCTTGTTCAGCCAACTGCGGGCGCAGGCCGTTCCAATCGCCGAGCATGGCCGTGGAGTTGGAGTCGAGCAGGCCGGCGCTGAAGGCGCAGGTGGACATGGCGCTGCAACACAGGGCCAGGGGGAGTGTGGTACGCATGGGATGCTCCTTGGATTGTTGTTTTTATTAGGTACAACACAAATTTCAGGCACACAGAGATCCCTTGTGGGAGGGGGCTTGCCCCCGATGGCGGTGTATCAGCCACGAATGTACCGACTGACACTCTGCTATCGGGGGCAAGCCCCCTCCCACATTGGAACGGTGGTGATTGAGGGCGAGCGGGGGTTACTGCAGGTTTACGTAGAGGCCGCCATCGACGAGCAACGACGCGCCGGTCACATAGCGCGCCATGTCCGAGGCGAGGAACACGATCGGCCCGGCCACATCGTCCGGCTCGCCCAGGCGGCCCAGGGGCGTGCGCGAGGTCATGTAGGCGAGTTTTTCTTCGTCGGCCAGGTCTTCCTTGTTGATGTCGGTGGCGATGGTGCCCGGCAGCACCGAGTTGCAGCGGATCCCATACGGGCCCAAGGCGATCGCGCAGGATTGCATCAGCGAATGCAGGCCGGCCTTGGTCGGCGTGTAGTGGGTTTGCATACCGCCGCCCACCAGCGCACTGATGGAACTGACGGCAATGATCGCGCCGCCACGGCCCTGGTTTTTCATCTGGTTGGCCGCCGCCTGCACGGCGAAGTAGGCGCCGTTGAGGTTGGTGTTGACGGTTTTCAGATAGACCTCGCGGGGCATGTCGAGGAACGAGTGGAACGGGCAGATGCCGGCATTGTTGACGAACACGTCGACACTGCCGAAGGCCTTGACTGCGCCGGCCACCAGCGTGTCGCCGGTGTCCGGGTCGGCCGCATCGCCGCCCACTTCGATGGCCTGGCCGCCGAAGGCCTTGATCTCTTCGATCAACGCATGCGCAGCCGCGGTGCCTTGGCCGCTGCCGCTGTGGCCGATCACCACGCGGGCACCCTGGCGCGCACATTCACGGGCGGCGGCGCGGCCGATGCCACGGGAGGCGCCGGTGATGATCACGGTTTTGTCTGCAAGCAACATAAAAACACTCCTAAGGAATCAAGCGGCTTCAGCCGAGGTAATTGCCGTAGCCGACCATGGCGATAGCGCCGAGGATCACCGCGATGCCCGCCACCAGCACGCCCTTGTTGGCCGCGCTGGTGCCGTGCCATTCGCGGAAATACAGGCCCCAGCAGTTGGACACGATGATGATGAATGACATGTGCAGCACCCAGGAACTGGCGTCGTTCTGCAGGCGGCTTTCGCCCATGCCGTAGAAAAAGAACTGCAGGAACCACAGCGTGCCGGCAATGGCCACCAGCAAGTAGTTGCCCAGCAGCGGGGTGCTGCGGTCGGTGTAGTTATGGAAAGTGCGGTTGCGCCAGTTCAGCCACAGGCACCAGATGCCGTTGGTGGTCAGGCCGCCCCACATGATCACCATGAAGGTCACGTTGTTCTGGAACAGGCTGTTGGCGCCATGTTCCACCGCTGCCGCCGCCAGTGGGCGACCGGCGGAAATGCCATAGCTGAAACAGGCACTCAGCACGCCGGAAATCACCGCCACCAGCATGCCCTTGCCCAGGGCGAATTCGCTGACGCTGGCGAATTTCACCGCTGCGGACACTTCCCGTTCCTTGATCAGCCCGGCCTTGCCGCACACCGCGATACCGATCAGCGACACCGCCACGCCCCACAGCACCCAATGCCCGCCTTGCGAGGCCAGCATCGAGGTCAGGGTGCCTTCGGTGTCCTGGGTGAACAGGTCGCGGTACAGCGCCGGCATCAAGGCGCCGAGCGCCGAGGTGAGGCCCATGATCAGCGACATGCCCAAGGACAGGCCCAGGTAGCGCATGGTCAGGCCGAAGGTCAGCCCACCAATGCCCCACAACACGCCGAACAGGTAGGTCCAGAGCAGGGTGCCGGTGTCGGCATTGCGCAGGATTTCCACCCAGCCTGGCACCGTCAGTTGGGCGGCAATCAGCGGCACGATCAGCCAGGACACCAGGCCGCCGGTGATCCAATAGCTTTCCCAGGCCCAGCCGCGCACCTTCTTGTAGGGGATGTAGAAACTGCCGGAAGCGAAGCCGCCGATAAAGTGCAGAATCACACCAAGGAGAATGATTTCCACGTCGTTGAATCCTTTTTATTGTTGTTGTGCGTCGGTTAATTCAGGGGTGGTTCAGGTGGAACATCGGCAGCAGGTCGACACTGACCGGCGCGCCGTCCGCGTGGCTGGGCATGATGTCCTGCATGTGGCGCCACCAGCGTTGCATCAGTGCGGTACCGGGCAGTTCATCCAAGCGGTGCGCGTCTTCGTGGGTGAGTACGGCGAACAGCGCATTGGTCGACTCATCGAGGAAAATCCGGTAATCCACCACGCCCGCGTCGAGCAGGGCCTGGGCCAGTTCCGGCCAGATCTCGTCGTGACGCCGACGATATTCATCGGCCTGGCCCGGATTGAGGTGCATGCGAAAAGCGCGGGTCTGCATCACAGCTCTCCATGGGGTGGCGTGGGCGAGTAGATACGCACGGCGTTATGCAGGAAAAACTTGGCCTGCACGGTTTCGGGTTTGTCGGCCATGCAGCGTTTGACGAGCCCCAGGGTGGTGGCGAAATCCGCCAGGTGATCGCTGTTGGGCCAGTCGCTGCCGAAGAAGCAGCGCTCTTCGCCAAAGGCCTCCCACAGCACAGCCAGGCGGTCGTGGTAGAACGCTGTATCAGTGAGCAAACCGTGAGGCCCGAGCTGGGGGATTTCCGCCAGCTTGGCGAACACATTCGGGCGTTCGGCCAGGCGCAGCAGGTCAGCGTGGTACGCGGCCTCTTCACCCGCCGGTACCTGGGCATTGGGCAGGTGGTCGACGATGATGCGCAGCTGCGGCAAGGCATCGCTCAGGTGCAGCAGGCCCTTGAGCAGGCGCGGGTTCGGGTTGGCGCTGTCCAGGCTGCGGCCGGTGGCGGCGAGTTGGCGCAGGCCGTCGATAAACCCCGGGCGGGCCTGGTCGTGCAGCAGGTCGCGGTCCCACAGGTTGCCGTAGCGCAGGCCGAGGAACCGCGGCTCATCCGCCAGGGCCTCGAGGTCGGCGGCGAAGTCGGCGTGCAGCGGGTCCAGGTTGCCGACAAAACCGAGCATGCGCGGATCGCTGCGCAGGGTGTGCAGTAGCCAGCGGTTGTCGTCGCGCCACGGGCTGGCTTCCACGGCAATTGCGCCGATCACATTGTGTGGGCCGGCCAGGGCCCAGTAGTCGGCGGGTAAATGGGCGGCGTACAGCCGATTGCCCGGCTCGGGCCACGGGATGCCTTGGGGGCGACGTGGGTCGAACAGGTGCAAGTGGCTGTCGATGATGGGGCCGCTATAAGGCGTCAGGGGCATCGCGCAATCCTTGTGGGATTTTGTCAGGAAGGGCCCGCACGCTACCGCGCACCAGCCCGTTTCACCACCTCAGCTCTGCAGGTACACCACATGGGTATGGGTGTACTCGTAGAGGCCGTGCTTGCCGTCGGCGCCGCCGATTCCGGATTTGCGCACGCCGGCATGGAAGCCTTGCATTGCTTCGAAGTTCTCGCGGTTGACGTAGGTTTCGCCGAAGTCGATCTCGCGCACCGCGTGCATGGCCTTGCCGAGGTCACGGGTGTAGATCGACGAGGTCAGGCCGTAGTCGCAGTCATTGGCCAGGGCGATGGCTTCGTCGAGGTCGTCGACAATCTGGATCGGCAGCACCGGGCCGAAGATCTCTTCGCGCATGATCTCCATATCGGCCCGGCACCCGGCCAATACCGTCGGCTGGAAGTGAAAGCCGGCACCCAGGTCGGCGATCTGCCCGCCGCTGACCAGCGTGGCGCCCTGGCTCAGGGCGGTGCGCACTTTGCGGTTGACGTTGTCCAGGCCCTGGCGGTTGATCAGCGGGCCCATTTCCGCATCGGCCAGGGCCAGCGGATCGCCGTAGCGGGTCGCGGACATGGCCGTGCTGATACGCTCGATGAATTGTTCGGCAACCTTGCGCTCCACGTACACGCGCTCGGCGCAGTTGCACACCTGGCCGGTGTTGATGATGCGCGAATCGCGGATGGCTTTGACCGCCAGGTCGAGGTCGGCATCCGCCAGCACGATGGCCGGCGCCTTGCCACCCAGCTCCAGGTTGAGCTTGGTGATGTTCGGCGCGGCGGCGGCCATGATGCGTGAACCGGTGGCGACGCTGCCGGTGAAGCTGATCATGTCCACGCCCTTGTGGGCAGTCAGTGCAGCGCCGACCTGGCCATCGCCGCACACCACGTTGAACACGCCGGCGGGCAGGTCGGTCTGGGCCACCAGTTTGGCGAATTCAAAGCAGTTGTTCGGGGTTTCTTCGCTGGGCTTGATCACGATGGTGTTGCCGGTGAGCAGCGCCGGGGCCAGCTTGCGGGCGATCAGGAAGAACGGGAAGTTCCACGGCAGGATCCCGGCCACCACGCCCAACGGTTTGCGAAACAGGAAGATGTTTTCGTTGGGGCGGTCGCTGGTGATGATCTCGCCTTCGATGCGCCGCGCCCATTCGGCCATGTAGTCGAGGTAGTCGGCGGTGAAGTTCACTTCGACCTCGGCCAGGCCGCTGACCTTGCCTTGTTCCAGGGTGATGGTGCGGGCCAGGTGGGCGACGTTCTCGCGCAGCTTGGCGGCGATGCGGCGCAGGTGCCCGGCGCGTTCGATCGCGGGTTTGCGTGCCCAGTCCTTTTGCGCAGCGCGGGCCGCGGCGAGGGCCTGGTCGACGTCGTCGGCGGTGGACGCCGGGACCTTGGACAACACGGCCCCGGTCGCCGGGTTGAGCACATCGATGTGCGCCTGGCTTGGGGTAAAGCGGCCGTTGATAAAGTTCTGGTACACGGGAACGGATGACATGGGCAGCTCCTCAGTAAGTGCGCGATGGCGCGTTCGTTTCAGCCGCGGGGCGGTAGCGGGCCAGGGTGGCCAGGGCGCTCTGGCGCAGCAGGCTGATGTCGATGGCCACCGCGATAAAGCGGCAACCCCAGGCCTGGTAGCGGCGTGCGTCGTCTTCGTTGGGCGCCAGGATGCCGCTGGCCTTGCCGGCGGCGAGGGTGGCCTCCACCGCATGCTGGATGCGCTCCTGCACGTCGGGGTGGCCGGGGTTGCCGGCGTGACCGAGGCCGATAGACAGGTCGGCGGGGCCGATAAACACCGCATCCACGCCCTCAACGGCAGCAATCGCCGCGACGTTTTCCACGCCCAGGCGCGACTCCACCTGCACGATCAGGCACAGCTCTTCATGGGCGGTTTGCAGGTAGTTCGCTACCCCGTCCCAACGGGTGGCGCGGGTCAGGCCGCCGCCGACGCCACGAATGCCGTGGGGCGGATAGCGCATGGCACGCACCAGGGCTTGGGCCTGTTCGGCGGTTTCCACCATGGGAATCATCAGGGTCTGGGCGCCGACGTCGAGCAGTTGCTTGATCAGGCTCGCGTCACCATTGACCGCACGCACCACCGGCGCGGTGGAGTAGGGCGCAACGGTTTGCAATTGGTTGAGCACGCTCGGCACGGTGTTAGGCGCGTGTTCGCCGTCGATAAGCATCCAGTCGTAGCCGAGGCCGGCGACGATTTCGGCGGCGTAGCCGGTGGCAAAACCGGCCCAGATGCCATATTGGGTGGCGTCCTTGGCCAGGGCGGCCTTGAAGCCGTTACGGGGCATATTCATGGCGTTTTCCTCAGCGATTGTACGGGCGATGCAGCTGGCAATCCGGGTTCAGGTCTACGCCGAAACCGGGCTTGTCGAGTACCGACAAGCGCATGCGGCCATTCATCGGTACCGGCTCGCCGAGCAGTTGCGGGTGGAACATCGGCACCACTTCATCGGCCTTCGGCGCCATCATCAGGAACTCGGCGAACGGGCTGTTATGACGGGTGGCAACAAAGTGGTAGCTGTACACCGACGAGCCGTGGGGCACGACCATTGCGTTGTGGGCATCGGCCAGGGCGGAGATTTTCACCAGTTCGGTGAGGCCGCCGCACCAACCGACATCCGGCTGGATGATGTCGCAGCAGCCCATTTCCAGGAGCATGCGGAAGCCCCAGCGCGTGGCTTCATGTTCGCCGGTGGTCACCAACATGCCTTTTGGCACGTTGTTGCGCAGGGCGGCGTAGCCCCAGTAGTCGTCAGGGGACAGCGCTTCCTCGATCCACTTGAGACCGTGTTCGTGGGCACCAATCGCCAGTTTGGTGGCGTAGTTCACATCCAGGCTCATCCAGCAGTCGAGCATCAGCCAGAAGTCCGGACCGACCCGTTCACGCATGGTTGCCAGGGCTTCGAGGTTTTTGCGCAGGCCTTCTTCGCCTTCGCTGGGGCCGTGGTGCAGGGGCATCTTGCCGCCGATAAAGCCCATCTTCTGCGCGAGGTCCGGGCGCGCGCCGGTGGCGTAGAACTGCAACTCGTCGCGCACCGCGCCGCCGAGCAACTGGTGCACCGGCTCCTGGCGGATCTTGCCGAGCAGATCCCACAGCGCCAGGTCCACCCCGGAAATGGTGTTGATCACCAGGCCCTTGCGACCGTAGTAGAGGGTGGACTGGTACATCTGGTCCCAGATCTTCTCGATGTCCGTCACACGTGCGCCTTCGATAAAACGCGCCAGGTGTTTCTCGACGATATACGCCGCCGGTTCACCGCCGGTGGTCACCGCGAAACCGACGGTGCCGTCGCTGGCTTCGATCTCCACGACCAGGGTGCCGAGCACGTTGATGCCGAAGCTGCGGCGGCTCTGGCGGTACTCCGGGTATTTGCTCATGGGCGTGGAAATATGGTCGTCGATCCAATGGCCGTCGCCCTGGTCGTGATAATCGGCGCCGCCGCCTCGCAGGACAAAGGCGCGCACGTGTTTGATGGTGAGATGACCCATGGTATGACTCCTGGAATTAAACCGTGGCCGGCGTGTTCGACGCGGTGCGGCCGGGTGAATGGATGCCCAGTACCAGCAGTGCAGCCAGTACCGTGGTGGCGGACAGCAGGTACAAACCGGCCGCCGGGGAATCGAAGGCGCCTTCGGCCCAGTGCTTGATCACCGGGGCGATAAAGCCGCCGAGGGCACCGAACGAATTGATCAGCGCAATGCCGGCTGCGGCGGCGCTGCCGGCCAGGTAGCTGGATGGGAAGGTCCAGAACACCGGCTGCACGGCGATAAAGCCCGACGCGGCAAAGCACAGCGCGAGCATGCCCAGCAGCGGATTGGCGAAGGTCACCGAGCAGGCGATGCCGGCGGCGGCCATCAATAACGTCAGGCAGGCGGTGCGGCGGCGTTCGCCGGTGCGGTCGGAATAACCGGGGATCCACCAGGCGGCGAACAGCGCGCAGACCCAGGGAATCGCCGAGACCAGCCCGACCATCAAGCCGACCTTGGTGCCGAGCAGGCCGCCCACTTGGGTGGGCAGGTAAAACACCACGCCGTACACGCTGGCCTGGATCAGCAGGTACACCAGACACAAGTACAGCACCGAGGGTTGGCACAACACGGTCAGCAGGCTGCGGCCATGGGAGGTTTTGTGTTGGTCTTCCTGGTCGAGCAGCTTCTGGATTTGCTCGCGCTCGTCCACGCTCAGCCACGTGGCGTCGGCCGGCCGATTGTCCAGGTACCAGTAGGCCCAGATGCCTACCGCGCTGGCCATCAAGCCTTCCACGGCGAACAGCCATTGCCAGCCGTGAATCCCCCCGAAGCCATCCATCTCCAACAGCAAGCCGGACAACGGGCTGCCGAAGATAAAAGCCAGGGGCGCGCCAAAGTAGAAGAAGCCCATGGCCTTGCCGCGCACGGCCTGGGGGAACCAGTAGGTGAGGTAGAGGATCACGCCGGGGAAGAATCCGGCTTCGGCCACGCCCAGCAAAAAACGCAGCACGTAGAAACTGGTTTCGTCATGGGCGAACACCATCGCCGCCGAAATCAGGCCCCAGCTGACCATGATCCGGCACATCCACAGGCGGGCGCCGACGCGGTGCAGGATCAGGTTGCTCGGCACTTCCAGCAGCGCGTAGCCGACGAAGAACACACCGGCGCCAAAGGCGAAGGCGGCATCGCTCAAGCCGGTGTCGGCCTGGAAGGCTTGCTTGGCGAACCCGACGTTGGCGCGGTCGAGAAACGCCATGATGTACATCAGCAGCAGGAAGGGCAGCAGCCGCCAGGAAATCTTGGCGAGCAAGGGCGCGGGCAGGGTTTTCATGAGGAAGTCCGTTGTTTTGTTCTTATGGACCGGACTGTACGGCGGCCGAGCAATGCGCTACAAATCGAATCTCGCTTACAGCCGATAACCTCAGGGTATCGATAATAAGGAAAAAATGCGTAGTCCCACGATCTCTCCCAGCCTGTTCAACCGCCTGCGCTACAAGCACCTGCATATGCTGGTGGCGCTGAGTTCCAGCCAGAACCTGCACCGCGCCTCGCAGGCGCTGAACATGTCGCAACCGGCGGCCACGCGCATGCTGCGCGAAATCGAGGACATGTTCGGCTGTGACCTGTTCGAGCGTTTGCCACGTGGGATGCGTCCTACAGCGCTCGGCCAGCAGCTGATCAACTTTGCCGAATCGGCGCTGAGTGGCCTCGACCGTTGCGCCGAAGACCTGATGGCGCGCCAGCAGGGCGGCTATGGCTACTTGTCCATCGGCACCATCATGGGCGCCGCGCCGGACTTGGTGATGGACTGCATTGCGCAGATCAAGGCGCTCAACCCGCAACTGCGTATCCGCATCATGGGCGACACCAGCGACCAGGTGATCCAGTTGCTGGAGCAGGGGCGCATCGACATGGCCATCTCCCGGCGCACTGCCGCCACCGACAGCGAGCACTACAGCTTCGAACCCCTGGGCAACGAGCGCCTGCTGGTGGTGGTGCACGCCGGCCACCCGTTGGCCCGGCGCGGCCGGCTATCGTTGACGGAGCTGGTACGCGACTGGCCGTGGATCCTGCAACCGCAAACCAGCCCGGCGCGCATCGGTTTTGACCAGGCCCTGCAAGACCTGGCGCTGCCGAGTCCGGCGGACATCATCGAATGCAGCTCGGTGTACTCCATGCAGCAGTTGATCCAATTGACCGACGCGGTGATGGTGCTGTCGGAAAGTGCCCTGCGTGATTATCTGAAGATGGGCCTGGTGGTGGCGCTGCCGGTGGCCCTGGACGTGCGGCTGGCGCCGTTTGGCATGCTGTTGCGCAAGGGCGAGGGGGTGAGCCGCGAATTGGGCTTGTTTATTGACCTGCTGCGGCAGAAGGCGGCGATGCTGTAAACGCGAGGTTGAAAAGATCATGGTGTCCCGGCAGGATATTAAATAGAATGAATCTCATTTGAGACTCAATCGCGCCGTGCAGGTTGTTGCCATGAATGATGCTGTTGTCCCCACGCACGCCCCCGAACTGACGCTATCGAGTTTGTACCGCGACCATCGCAGCTGGTTGGAAAGCTGGCTGCGGCGGCGCCTGGGCAATGCCTGGGATGCGGCCGACCTCAGCCAGGATACGTTCTTGCGCGTGCTCGCCAGCGCCCAGCCGATTGCGCAGATGCAGGAACCCCGGGCGTACCTGGTGACGGTGGGCAAGCGCCTGCTGGTGAATTTCCATCAGCGCCGCAGTCTGGAACAGGCTTACCTGAATGCCCTGGCCACCTTGCCCGACACCTGTGTACCGTCGCCCGAACAGCGCTGGCTGGTGCTGGAAACCCTGCAAGCCCTGGATGAATTGCTCGACGGCTTGCCGGTACTGGTGCGCCGCGCGTTTCTGTGGAGCCAGCTGGAAGGCCTGGGTTATCGCGAGATTGCCGAGCGCCTTGACGTGTCCGAACGTACGGTGAAGCGCTACATGGCCCAGGCCTATGAGCATTGCCTGCTGGTGGAGCTGTGAGCCGCGACGTCGCGCGCGCCGCTGCCGAGTGGCTGGCGCTGCTCGAGTCCGGCGCGGCCACGGAGCGCGATCACGCCGCGTTGCAGCACTGGCGCGACAGCCATCCCCAGCACGAACAGACCTGGCAGAAAGCCCAGACCTTGCGCCAGCGTTTCAGCGACTTGCCCCAGGCGCTCGCCATGGCCAGCCTCGACCGCCCGCAACCGGGGCGGCGTGCCGTGCTCAAGCGCACCCTGGGGGTGGCGGCGCTGGTGCCGGCGGCGTGGTTGATCAGCCGTCAGTTGCCCATCGAAGCGTGGCGCGCCGACTTGCACACCGCCACCGGCGAACGTAAACGCATGCCGTTGGCCGAAGGTGGCAGCCTGCAACTGAATACGGCGACAGCCGTGGACGTGGACCTGGCACAACGGCGCATCACCCTGGTCGACGGTGAACTGGCGCTGAACATTCCGGGCACGGCGGCGATGACGGTGCAAACCCGCTACGGCCAATTGCTCGTCAGCCAGGCTGAAGTGTGCGTGCGGCAACTGTCTTCCGGATGCCTGGTGTCGGTGCTCAAGGGCGCGGTGCAGGTGCGTGAGTTGAGCGGCAACCTGGCCACATTGCAGGGTGGCCAGCAAGCGCCGTTGAAAGCTGGCGGACTTGGCGCCTGGGTGCCGTTCGATGTGCTGCAACTGGGCTGGCGCGACGGCGTGTTGACCGCGCAGAACCAGTTGCTCGGGGATTTTTTGCGCGAGCTGGAGCGTTATCGACCGGGCGTGTTGCGCTGGGATCCCCGCCTGGAAACGCTGCGGGTCACCGGCAGTTTTCGCTTGGATGACACCGACCGCATCCTCAACCTGCTGGCCTCGACCCTGGGGTTGGAGGTGCAATCTCGAACGCGTTATTGGGTGAGCCTGCGCAAGGCGGCGTGATGCGGTTTGTGGCAAGCCTGCTTTTTGTGGCGAGTAGTCCTCAGATCACATGGGCCCGCTGCAACTCGGTCAAGGCTCGCGCCTTAAGCTGCGCCAGCAACGGATCACGCCGATCCCTCGGGTGTGGCAGGTCGACCGCCAGCTCCTGGCGAATACTGCTCGGCCGGTTGTCCATCACCAGCACCCGGTCACTCAGGTACAGCGCCTCATCCACATCATGGGTCACCAGCAACAAGGCGATGGCGTGATGCGCCGCCAGTTGCAGCAGCAAGTCCTGCAGCTTCATGCGGGTGAACGCATCCACCGCGCTGAACGGCTCATCCAGCAACAACACCTGCGGGCGTGAATACAGGCCGCGTGCGATCGCCACCCGCTGCGCCATGCCACCGGACAACGCTTTGGGCAGTGCCTGGGCGAAGCCCTTGAGGCCTACTTCCTCGATCAATTGCGTGACCCAGGCCCTGTCGTAGTGGTTGTCATCGCTGAAACCGATGTTCTGCTCCACCGTGAGCCAGGGCATCAGGCGCGGTTCCTGGAACACAAACGCCACGTGGCCGTCGGGGCTGCGCAGCGCGCCCTGGAAGTCCTTTTCCAACCCGGCGACGATCCGTAGCAAAGTACTTTTGCCGCAGCCACTGGGGCCCAGCAGGCTGACCGCTTCGCGAGGCTGCAAGGCCAGGCGCACGTCTTTCAATACGGTGGTGCTGGCAAAGCTTTTACGCTCCACCCGAATATCCAATAGCGGCTGCGTACTCATTGTTCCGCTCCTTGACCAGTGAAGGTGTCGCGCCAGGCCAGGCAGCGTTTCTCCAGCGCCGCGAGCAGGCCGTCGCTGACCTTGCCCAGCAGCGCCAACACGATTATGGCGGCCAGCACAATGTCGGGCCGTGAGGTTTCCCGCCCATCGCTGAGCAGGTAACCCAAGCCCTTGGTGGCCGCGATCAGTTCGGCCGCCACAAGGAACATCCACGCCAGGCTCAAGCCACTGCGCAGCCCGGTAAACAGGCCGGGCAGGGCGGCGGGCAGCAGCACGCGCCGCACCAGGCGACGGCGACTGAAAGCGTACATTTGCCCGACTTCCACCAGCTTGCGATCAATATCGCGAATCGCCGCGACGCCATTGAGGTACACCGGGAAAAACGCGCCAATGGCGATCAGCACAATCTTCGAGGTTTCATCGATGCCCAGCCAAAGCAGCAACAAGGGTACCCAGGCCAGGCTCGGAATTGAGCGCAGCCCGGCGAACGTCGGTTCCAGGTAGGCTTCGGCCTCACGGCTCAAACCGACCCAGGCGGCGAACACCAGGGCCAGGCTGGCGCCGATGGCAAAGCCCAGCAGCACCCGCGCGAGACTGGCGCTGATGTGTTTCCACAACGCGCCTTCGGCCAGGTCGGTGAGGGTCACGGCGATCTCGCTGGGCGCCGGCATCTGGTAGGACGGTAGCCAGCCGACCCGCACGACCACTTCCAGGATCAACAGGATCAGCACCGGCAAGACCAGGCCTTTGAACCGCCGTGGCCAGGCGTTGCGCTGGCTGACCACGGGAACCGGAAGGGGCAACGCTTGGCTTTTGCTGGTCATTACATGCCCCTTACTGCTGCGGCAGGGTTTGGCCAAACGAAGGGTCGATCAGTTGATCGATCACCTGGTCCACATTCACCCCACGGCGTATCAATTCCTCGGACACCAGGATCGGCGCCGCGGCCTTGGACGACTGCACATCCTTGGCGCTCAACCACGGCGTGCTCAGGTCGGTGCGCGACAATTGCAGCTTGGCGACTTCCAGCGGCAGGCCGGATTCGTCGGCCAGCAACTTGGCGAATTCATCCGGGTGCTTCACTGCCCAGTCACGCGCTTTTTCATAAGCGCCCAACACCTTGGTGATGGTTTGCGGGTGCGCCTTGGCGAACGTCTCGGTAACGCTCACCACGCCATAGCTGTTGAAGTCTTTGTTGCGGTACAGCAGGCGCGAACCGGCCTGGATTTGACTGGCGGCCATGTGCGGGTCGAGACCGGCCCAGGCGTCCACGTCACTTTTTTCCAGGGCAGTGCGGCCGTCGGGGTGTTGCAAGTGCACCAGTTCCACATCGTCTTTTTTCAGCCCGGCCTGTTGCAGGCTGCGCAGGGTGAACAGGTACGGGTCGGTGCCTTTGGTGGCAGCGATTTTCTTGCCCTTCAGGTCGTTGACGCTGTTGAGTGGTGAGTCCTTGCGCACCACCAGGGCCGTCCATTCGGCGCGGCTGTAGACGTACACCGATTTGATCGGGCTGCCGTTGGCCCGGCTCAACACGGCGGACAAGCTGGCGGACGAAGCGAAATCCACGCCGCCGCTGTTGAGATATTCCAGAGACCGATTGCTGCCCTGGCTCAGTACCCAGCCGACCTTGCTGTTGGGCAGGGCCTGCTCCAGCCAGCCGAAGTGCTTGAGCACCAGGCTGACCGGCGAGTAGTAGGCGTAGTCAAGGTTGACGTTGGCGGGATCGGTTTCGGCGGCATATGCCTGCGATTGCAGGCACAGGACGAGGGCGCAGGCGCCGAGTAAACGCTGGGTGAAGGGTTTCATGGAACAGCTCCGGGCAAGGCATGGGGAGAAGGCTTTTCTTATATTCAGAAAACTGATTCAGCATGCTCCATCATGCTTTACAGGAATATGCAGTCTCTATGCCAAGGCCACCGCTACCCCGCGTAGATATCGCCTTATCCGAATCCGTAGCAGCTGCGGAGCGCAAGCGAGGCTGCGTCAGGCGCGCTGCAGATTCAGGCTCGAGTTGCGGCCAACGCAGCCTCGCTTGCGCTCGGCAGCTGCTACGGGGGGAGCAAATTGTTGATCGGCTGTTCGTCTGGCAACAGTTCGCATATGTTTTTATGGAATAAATAAAGAGTTATATATTCCTTTTAATTTTTTTGCCCAGGGCGCACTTTGAGGGCCTGCGCATTCGTGCGGATTGACCCAACAGCCAAAAGGAAAACCGACATGACCATTAAAGCGATCAACGTGCGCAACCAGTTCAAGGGCGTGATCAAGGACATTCTGCTAGGAGAAGTGGTGTCGGAAATCGACGTGCAAACTGCTTCAGGCATCGTCACCTCGGTGATCACCACCCGCTCGGTGCGTGACTTGGAATTGAAAGTCGGCAGCGAAGTGATTGCCTTCGTGAAGTCCACCGAAGTGTCCATCGCCAAGCTGTAAATGAGTGCCCCCGAACAGCGTTCGGGGGCGGCTGCCCGGCTCAGTCGATACGGTCGAAGATCTGCCGGATCGTTTCGGTACTGAACACGCCCTTGCCCGTCTCCGGGATCAGCTCGAAGCTGCCGTCGGCTTTGACCGTCACACCTGCCGAGCCGGCAATTGTCACAGTCACACCGGGCCGCTCCTTGAGTAGGTTTCTCAGGGGCTGTTGCCCTTGGAACTCTTGTCCAATGACAGTCGCCATCCCTTGGATGGATTGGCTGTTGACACCTCCCACCCAGATCACGCGTCCACCTTTTTCCAATGAGGTTCGTAAGGTCTCCAGCAGTTCCTGGGTATTGCCTCGCAAGCCCAGCTCCAGGTTACTGCCGGTCAGGTGCATCAGCGTGCGGGTCTGGTAGGTGCTGCCGTTCCAGTCGGTGAGTACCGCCAGCGCCGAACAGTCGGACAGGTTCCGTGTCGACAGCGCCTCGTTGCTTTTGGCGAGTGTTGTCGATTCGCCCATGGCGACATGGACAGTGGCCTCGGCGGGCCTCCTGGGCAGGCGGGGCACGACCCGTTCGGCGGGAGTAGTTTCAGTGTCGGATAGGTAACGGCGCTTAGGCTCTTTGATGAGGGTGTCCATCCAGTCGGGGTCCAAGGGGCTCATATCGGCTTGGTTGCCCTCGCGGATTTTCCAGCCGGCGGCCTCCCATTTGCTCATCGTGGCTTTCAACTGCCGTATGTAGTCCGATGCGGGGCAAGCGATATCAGCCCAGGGGTCGACGATCCAGGCGTCTGCCCAGGCAGGTCCGGAGAAATCGATGCTCGTTTCGGCCAGGCCTGAAGGCCCACCAATCACCGTGAATGAATGCTGGGTGCCGGCGCCCCATTCGTGCGCCAGGCCGCCACTCCTGCGCACGATGTCCCTGGACAGCAGGGCCATTTCACCGCAATTGCCGGCGCCGGATTTCATGACCAGGTTGGCGGCATTCGGCGCGCGTAAGTCGGCGGTGCGACGGAGCCAGCCGAGCGTCATCGAAGCCGCGTCCCCCCTGGCCAGGTCGCCCGCCGAGCGCACCATGTTGCCCGGCCCGAGCCCAGTGGCCTTGAGTGCCAGTTTTACATTGTGCTTGGCGTTCTCGGCGTAAAACTGGTTCTGCTGCCTGGCAGGCCAGCTTGAGAAGTCCGAGGGTTTTTCAAGGGCTGTCACACGCTGGGGGCGCAGCGCCACATCGGGCGGGGTAATGGCGCGGGCCCGCTGCAGTTGGTAGACCACTTCCCGTTGTTGTTCATCGGTGAGCGGTTTGCAGAGTTTTTTCAGCGCGTCAATATCGGCCTCTGTGTAGCCTGATGCACGCAGCAGTTCGTAAGCGCCCTTGAGCTTGGGCAGTGCGACCAAATCGGCATCCAGCGCCTGCATGCTGTGATTGCGGCTCAAGAACTTGCGGTAGTCCTGCACGAGGTCCAGTTCGAAGGGGCTGCACTTTTTGAAGGTGATATCGCCCGTGCGTGCCTTGCCCATGGGGGCGTAATAGAACTCTGCGGTGTCCGCCTCTACGACCAGGTAGTGCTCTGCGCCGCGATTGACTACAACCGCCCTGAGTTGGCGCTGATCATCGACGCTATTGCTGATCTTATTGAGCCTGACCACCCGTGTCTGCTGCGCAAGCTTCCCCGAGGCGGCGCCTGAGTAGAAGCCAAAACCCGGGTCGGCAATGATTTTGCCGCTCACCCGGTTTTTATAGATGATGCGCTTGGCATTGGCGACCGGGATCAACTGTGAACCCGCTTGCGTTTCGGCCATGGTGTACACGCGTTTTTCGTAGATCACCTGCCGGCTCTTGCTGAAGACACCGGCTTTGGACGGGAATAGGCGTACATGCTCCATGGCCTGAAGCTGCTGCTCCGGCTTGGGAAGGTTGGCGATGATCTTGGCGAAGCAATCCTCGCTGACCGCACGCCGCACGCGCTGACCGATCGAAGAGGCGCTGCAGACCGCTTCGAAGGTGTCCAGGGGCTCGTTGCCCTTGAGCGATTCCAGGTCGCTCAACTCGCCGGGTTTGTCGTTCAGGTAGCGATACACGCCGTCACCGTCCACCAGGTCGTAACCCTTGGCGCGGGGCAGTGTGTAGGCGCTTTCGCTTAAGGGGTGGTCAATGACCTGAGCGCGTTGGCCGTCGGCAAATAGTTCGTCGCGCAGCGACAGCGTGGACGGTCGCTCGAGGGCCTCATCTTCCGTGCCACCGACCCCACCCAGCACCGAAAACAACGTGTTGAGCATACCGTCCAGAAGGGTGGATGCACCTTGCTGACGTTCTGCCTGGGTATCACCTGACTTGGTTTTTTCGAGACCCACTACGGTCTCTGCAATCGCGCTGGCCAAGGCTGCGCCGATGACAATCGGCTCGGCAATCACTGCAAATTTGGCCGCGAGCCCCGCTGCGGCGGTCAAGTCGTTCAGCCAGGTGTCGCGGGTGACCTCGCTGTCGGATTTGATCATCACGTCCGCGTCGCTGGTCATGCGCTGCCGGGTAGCGTCCCTCATGGCGCTGAAGACGTCGCCCAGGATACGCACATTGGCGCTGTCGATAATCGTCCCTTCGATATTGTCCCAATACCCCTTGCCCAGGTATTTCAAGGCGGTATCGACACCTTTGTTCGGCGTGTCGTCGGCGGTGAAGAACATTTTCACATCGGTCCAGAAACCGCTGTCGTTGTCTTGTCGGTCCCGCAGCGAAAAATGTGACGCCAGTGCCTGGCTTTTATCGGCATCCTTGCCCTGGTCGGCGACCCATTGGTCCATTTTTTCAAGGGACTCGAATCGAAGAAACGCAGGTTGGTGGCCGGGGATATAGAGCACCTGTACGCCACCGTTTCCGCTAAAACGCAGGATGTCAGTTGATTGAAAACCGTTGAGGTCAAACACATGGGTTATCACTGCGCCCTTTACCGGCGCCGTTGCCTGCAACTGCTTGACGGTCAGGGGTTTGTGTTTATCCAGTGGCAGATTGGAGGCGGCGCCCATGACGAGGCGATAGTCATCCGCCGTAAAGCGTTGCTCCGCCGGCAGTTGCTGACGTTCGTCGGCTGAGGCCAGCTCATGGTGCTTGAGTTGTGCGCGTGCCTGGGCGACAAACTCACCCTTCAGGGCGGTACGGTAATCAGCACCATGGTCTTGCCAGAAACGCTCCAGTTTGTCGGTGATGTGTAGTTGAAAGTTGGTTTTCCAGCTTTCGTGCATCAGCGCCGAAGGGGCGAGCGGGAACTGGTTATGGGCGCCGTAACCGCCTTTTTGACTGTACCCGGCGCCGACTTTGTACAACCCCGCATCCTGGTCAAGTACACCCGGCAGCGCGTCCTGTTCATTGAAATTGCTGAGCAGTGCATCCGGTAGGGCTTGGGAGCGTATCGGCTCTTCGCCCCTGTGCTCCCAACCGGTGGCCGAGGTCGTGGATTGCGCGTTTCCAAAGCGGTTCAAGAACACCGTATTGGCATCCACCGTGAACCCGGTCAGGTTGAGGATGATTGCTTCCGCCCATTTTTTGGCCTCGTCGCGCACGTTCGGCAACGCCGCGTATGTGCCCAGTATCAAGGCCTCATACCGGGCTTTGTCGTGCACCACGTTAGGGTTGGGCGGCCCGAGCGCGGTGAGCTCGCGCAGCAGGCGCTTGAGTTCATTGGTGGTTTTCGGCAGTTGCTTGCCTGATGTCTGCAGGAGTTGCGCAAGGGTGGCGCGAGCGGGTTCGCCGTGATGATAGGCCTGGCTGTAGGAGGAACCTGCGGACACGTTGATGCTGTTGCTGCTCAAGTCGCGGGCTATGGCCTGGATGGCGGCAGGCGGCGGAGGCAAGCCGATCAACACCCGGGCCAGGCCTTCCATGAGCTGATGCCGGTCATGCATATCACCGACGATGCGCTGTTGTGCCGCCAGGGCTGCGTCGCCTCGCCGAGGGTCAGTGCCGGGGAGCGTGGGGAACGTCTGGCTTCGGAGCATTTCGCTGACGGCCTGCGCGTCGGATTGGCTCACGCCGTAGAACTGCGACACCTCTTCGACACTGGCCACGTTGTACGGTTTGAACGGGTAATTGAGCAGCGTGCCGCTGGCCGCTGGCCAGAACCCGAGGGCCTGTACCGCTTGTATCAGCGGCCCGGCGACTGCGGCAAAGCCGGAGTGATCGTCCAGGGTGAAGGTTTGGGGCTGGCCATTGATGATCACGTCCAGGGCCTGGGTGTCCGGATGAAACTGGACGTTGGACGGTGAAATGTCGTTTGCCCTCATCCATTGCTTGAAGTCGGGAGTGCGCAGGGCATTGTCCAGTTGCTTCAACCACCGCCCGAGGGTGGAGTGCGCCGGTATGTTGAACAGTGAACCGGGGCCCGGCGCTGGGTGATCGAGGGGGGTAGATCGGTCGCTCGGTTGACCCCGGGCAGCCTCCCCGCCGTAGGTCCCTGAGGAATACTCGGAGGCGATGTTACGGATTGATTGCATCATGGAATAACGGGCTCTGCAAAAGGTTCTACAACTCGACTGCCCCATCAAGGGCATGCATCAAGCCTGGGTGTAGAAACCTGGTCCTGCGGTTCCCGCCATGCTCATCTGTTTTGTAAGCTGCGCTCCATGCGTTGCACGCCTTCTTCAAGCAGCGCCCGTGGGCAGCCGAAGTTCAGGCGCACGAACTGCTGGCTGTCATCACCGAATTCGATACCCGCGCTCAAGCCGACCTTGGCCTGCTCCAGGAAGAATAGCTGCGGGTCGTCCAGGCCCAGGGCGCTGCAATCGAGCCAGGCCAGGAACGTGCCTTGCGGCGCATGCATCACCACACCGGGCAAGCGGGTTTGCACGGCGTCGAGCAGGTAGTCGCGGTTGGCTTGCAGGTATTGCTTCAGCGCGTCGAGCCATGCGCCGCACTGGCTGTAGGCCGCGCGGGTGGCTTCCAGGCCCAGGGGGCTGACGCTGTCGACCATGCCGCAGCGTGCGTTGTTGAAGCGCTCGCGAATCTCGGCGTTCTGGATCACGGCAAAGCAGGTCTTCAAACCGGCCACGTTGTAGGCCTTGCTCGCCGACATCAGCGTAATGGTGCGCTGGGCAATCTCAGGGCTGAGGCTGGCGGTGGGGATGTGGCGACGGCCGTCGAAGCACAGCTCGGCGTGGATTTCGTCGCTGATGATCAACGCGCCCTGTTCCACGCAGGCATTGGCCACGGCCAGCAGTTCCTCGCGGGGGAAGACCTTGCCCATGGGGTTGTGCGGGTTGCTCAGCAGCAATGCGCCGGCACCGCTCAGGGCCTTGCGCAGGGCGGGCATTGGCGTGATGTATCCAGCGTTGCTCAACTCGAACGGCACTTCGATACGCGGCAGGTTCCAGTGGCCGGGCGCCAGGCGAATCGGGCGGTAGTTGGGGGTTTGCAGCACCACCGGCTGGCCGGGCTGCACGAAGGCGTGGAGCGCCATGTTGAAACCCGGTTCGACGCCGGGCAGGAACAGCAGGTCGTCGGGCTGCACGCGCCAGGCGTACTTGGCCCACAGGTCGGCCACGATGGCCTCGCGTACATCCGGGCCGGCCACGCTGTAGCCGAGAATCTGCTGGTCGAGGCGCGCGTGCAGGGCCTGCAGCACGGCGGGCGGCGCGGCGATGTCCATGTCGGCGATCCACATCGGCAACACATCGGCCGGGTAGCGGTTCCACTTGGTGCTGCCGGTGCCGAGGCGGGGGTGGATCGTGTCGAAATCAAAGCTCATGGGGGGCTCGTGTCAGGGCGGCGGGCGCAGGAATGGCGCTGATTCTAGCGCCATTAATTGGACATTCAACTGATAGTCACCACCCGCCGCAAGGATTCATTCAGGTCCACCGCGCGTGCGCGGGTGAAGTTCGTCCCCGAAATCACGTAATACAGTTCCGGTCGATAGCCTTTGAACCGTTGTAACTGCTCGCGGTAGATCAGGCGTTTGACCGGGGCACCTGCCGGCCAGGAGGGGCCGACGACGCGAGTCTCAATATGCACGATGACCTCGTTCAACGACTTCACATAGCGCAGGATCAGCGAAATCTCGTCAGTTGGGCGGCGCCACGCGTAATAGGGAATATCGACAATCACGTGCTCCGGATCATCGCCAATGTAATCGCTGGGGTAGCCCTCGACCTCGGGGGCTTCCAGGCGAACAATGCTGCCTCTGACGATGGCGGTGGTTTTCTTGGAATAGATCTCTAAAGGCTCGGTGGTCCTTCTCAAGACAAAACTGACTTCTATATGACCGCCAGCGGCGGCACGCACATCAAGGTAGTCGAAGCTTGCTGAATGCGGCCTGCCGGGCGTTTCGATAGGGACAAACCGGTGCACCACGATCACGCCGCCTTTGGGCGGGTAGGCGCGGAGCATCACATCGTACATATCCCCACTGCGCCCGACCTCGGCGGGGGTGAACATCTGTACTTCCAGGGGCTTCTCATTGAGCATTTCCAGATCGACGTAGCCAACCGGCCCGGCGTTCACGAGTGCAGGACCATCGTATTTGGTCACGTCCAGATTGACTGACACCGGCACGCTCGCCGAACCCGGGGTAGAGATGTTCCCCACCAGATCGAGGACCTCCAGCCACACGTTCAGGCGATCACTGTCGCCGGCTTGAATAATGTCCTGGTAAGTCACGGGAATGACGGTCGGCCTGAGAGGATCGATGACTAGGGCGGTCATGATGCTCAAACCCCAATGGAGAATGCAGGTATCGCTTGAATACGCATTCGGGTAGGGATCGAGGGTGACTGTCACCCCTCTGGAGGCATTGCCCGGGACAATCACCGTTTCAGACAGGCTGAACTTCAGGGCTGAATGCCCATCCCCGATCTGATCATCGTCTTCACCCGCCGGTAAATCCGTTTTGACCATGACCCGTAGTGGGTAAGACCGATCGCGATCCGGCCCCCCGCCGTAGTGAACGACATACACCAGCGCATGGGGCCCGTCGGGAAGGAATTTCTGCGCCACCCCAAAGAAGTAAACATTATGATTTTCTTCGCCCGCAGCAAGCGTCTTTCTGGCCAGAACCTCCACCGCTCCGCTATCGAGCAGCCTTCCGACGTTGATGACATCGCCCACTCTTGCCGGCCAATTTTTGTCTACCTGTATCGTAAGGTCAGAGACAAACAACCATTTCGCGATCCCCGCATCGTAGCCTTCAACATTCTCACTCATGCCAGGGATGTATAACCGGTCCAGGTTCTTTGGATTGTCTTTTTCTTCCAGCTCCAGGACGTATGGCAGCGAGGCGGGAGCCTTGGGTTTGGTGGGAGCCTTGGGTTTTGCGCCAGGCTTCTTTTTGGCCGGCGTGCTTGAGGCTGATGGTTTTTTGGCTGGCATGATCGCTCTCCTGGATGACAACGTTTCACTGGTGGCCCGTGTTTTTTAAGTCATAAGACACCTGAGTCCGTCCCTTGGCTACTGTCAGAATTAACAGGTGCCGACAGACCGTGACTGAGGGCGTGCCCGCCACACAACAATCGAAAGCCATTCGTCACCACCTGTTAATTCTGACAGTAGCCAATCAACCGCTTCGGGCGTTTGATAGGGGTAAACCTTCTGTGGACTGCCCTAAGGACTGTCGCCATGGCCAAGAAAAAAACTTCAGGTCCACTGTTACCGCCCATCGACGTCCCGCTTCTGGAACCGTCTATCGAAGGTGATACCGAGGGCGGGCACGGCGGCATGGGCCTTAGGCATACCGAAAGGGATTTGATCGTTTATCTGATCGCCCCTGCCGGCGGTGTGGCTGCCGGGAGTGTCGCCTTGCTTTACTGGGGCGACCGAAACGTAGCGGTGACTTCTACGCCGATTCGCGAGGGTGAAGAAAACCTGGCCCGCATCCCCTTGAGGCTTCCTGTGGGGCGTATCGTCGAGTTTTGGACCGGCCCGGTGTTCGGCAAACTGCGGCGTCGCAGTGGCAATGAATCGTTTACCGAAGAGCTTAATCTGCGGGTGCGCCTGAATCGCCCCGGCGGGGTTGACCCGGATGGTGATACCGAGGGGCACCAACGGTTGGTGTATGTCGTTCCGCCGGAGATTCTGTTCAACGGTGTCAGCGAAGCGGCGGCGCTGGTGGGTGTGAGGATTATCATCCGCCACTGGTTGCACATGGGAGCCTATGACTTGATCCTGCTGGTCTGGGGTTCCCAGCGCGTGGAGCATCGCGTGCAGCCCGGCGAGGTGGGTCGCGATATTACGTTGACTGTCGACTACGCCACCATCAGCGCTGCGGGCAACAACCGGCTTACGCGGGTGGCTTACCAGGTCAGGGACGCAGGCGGCAACCTCCCGGATGAGCGGGCACGCTGGTCGGCGTCGTCGTTTATTGATGTGCACCTGAATGAGGTCCGCCCGGAGGCGCCGTGGCTGGAGTTTCCGAAAACGGGCAAGGTCATCAACCTGGCCGGCCTGGTCAGCTCTGATGTGTTAATCCAATGCTGGATCACCAGCGCAGAGGTTGCCGCGTATTCGCAACTGACCCTGATCTGGGCCGGTACGGACAGCGAGGGTAATTCCATCCCCCATATAATCGCCCGAGCGTTGAATGCACCGGGCGTCCAGACATTCGAGATCCCCAATGCGTTGGTCGCCGCGATTGCCAACGGCAACGCGAGCGTGCATGTGCTGTTTCAGAAGGGCGCCATTGAGCACCCTTCCCAAAAGCTCTACCTGGACATTGTCGGCGAGCTCGTCAGATGGCCAGCGCCGACCATTGACGAGGACCTGGGCGGCCACATTGAACCGGATGTCGCGGCGACCGTGCGCTTCCCCTTGCAAGGCAGCTGGCCGGCGAACGGCTATCTGGAAGTGATTTTCCGCGCGAGCAGCCCCGATAACACCATTGAGCACCGGGTGGGTCGCGAAGTCGACGATATTGCGCCGACGCCCGGTGGGGACATGTTGTTCATCGTCTACCCCGACGAACTGGTGCGCTTTGACGGCCACCTCGTGGAAGTGTTCTACGCACACACGCGCCCTGGCAACCGGCCGCAGGAATCCCAGCGGTTTCAGGTTATCGTCGGCCAGCTTCAGCGCACGATGCCTGCTCCGATCATCGAGAAGGCGATCAGCGGTCAGTTGAATCCCGATGACATCGGCACCCATGCGAAGGTGTTTGCGCCGTTCACGCAAACAAAACGGGCGGACTGGATCCGGATGTATTGGATCGGTGCGCATGCCCATACTGAAGTTGCGGTGCAAGTGTCCGTAGACGGTGCTACCACCGAGCACTCCATTGAAAGCCACTACGTGACCAACAACCTGAATGAATCGGTGACGGTCTTTTATACCTTGCTCCGTGGTGATGAGCCGCCGCGTTACTCACTGATCACGGAGGTGTTGATCAGTCGTGGTTTGGGCGATTTACCTGCGCCGACCTTGCTCGAAGCACAGGTGACCGGCCCGGATACCGCCGATCTGGAACCGCTCAAGGTGCAGCTCGGCACCAAGCTGGTGGTGAGCTACGTTGGCATGCGTGGCAGCGACTCCATCAAAGTCACCATGGCCGGCGCAGGTGATGGCGGGTCGCCGGATATACCGGCCAAGCCCGGTAATGAAGCGTTGCAGAAGGTAGAGTTCGATATCAGCAAGGCGGCGATCCACGCCAATATCCGTAATGTTGCCACCACCGTGAAATTTAACTACGTGGTGACTCGCTACAGCGTGCCAAAGACCTCGGGCACGTTGACGGTGACCGTGAAACCGCTTGCGCTGGAAGAATTGGCCAAGACGGTTCTGCAGATCAACCAGGCCGATGCCACGACCAAAATACTGGACCTGAGCGCGCTTACCGGCGATGCCACAACCCGTGTTGGAGTCTGGCCGTTTATAACCACGCCGTACCCGGTCTGGTTGAGGCTGCTGGGAAGAACCGCCGGTAACGTCGTCCATGATCATTTGGTGTACAACGGGGCAGGGTGGTCGGCGGTCAATGTGAACTGGGTCTCTTCCGGGCAAATCGAAGCCACAATCCCACGTACTTACCTGGATGGGTTGGGTCATGGCACTAAGTTGAGAATAGAGTTTAAGGCAGCGGTGAGTCGTAGCAAGGTGGAGTCCCAGGCCATTACTTTTCCGATGGTTGAGTACACGGTCAATACTTTGCCGCTCGGATTGCCTGTGCCCACGTTGATCCAAGCAATCGGCAGTGGGGCGTTCGTAACGTTGGACCCAATGAATGCTCGATCCGGCGCTCAAGTGGAAGTCAGATACTCCCCGATGTTTTTGACCGATGCTATCCACCTCAGGATGCAAGGGACTCCTGGTGAGGGGACACCGACCATAAAAATCAAGCCTGGGCGCGCCAATGGCGTGGTTACTTTTGATATTCCTTCAACAGCAATTGCGGCCAACATTGCAAATGTCGATAAAACCTTTACTTTGAAGTACGACAGGACACGGGATGGTAAAGTTGAGCCATCCTACTTGTTAACGGTGACGATGATGCGACTATCTGGAAGTAAGTTACCAAGGGCGTTGATAAATAGTGTTGTTCATAATGGAATACTCAACACCAGACGGAACATCTATACCCTTACAGTCGCGCCGTGGCCATTCAGACGTACTACCGATCGGGTGTGGGTGACCCTTCATTGTGATGACGTAGTTCCCCGCGATCTAAACGTCATATCGGATAAAACTTTTAGCTCTTCTAGTGGAGTTTCTACCAATGTTTCTGCTGAAGCCGTAGCTTGGCTGAAGAGTTGCCCCCATGGTGCGACTCTGTCAATTTCATTGGAAATCCTATTTCGTGACACTACCACTAGTGCTCCTCGAGATCCGATAACTTTTCCGATAACTTACTATACGATAAATAATGTTTAGAAATAGAATGCGGCTACGAAAAATAGAGTGCGGATCGACGTGTAATCTACAACCCCCGAGTCTGAACTCTGGTGTTTTGAGGAGTACTGCCGACATTCGGTCACACTGCATTTCCGACAGCGCCCTTCGGGGCGCTACTCATGCAGAAGCGTATTACCGTTTCTATACCTTGCCAACTTTATGGTGAACGATCTACACCCGCCCATACTGCCCATCAGGCAGGACCTTCTGATCGACAGAAAAGAGTTAGTGGCCTATTGAAGCTGACCGCTCCCGCGCAAGACGGAAGCGATCCGGTGCTGGTTGTCAGCGATTCACCAGTTTCGCCGGCAAGGCGATGACCAGGAAGCTGCTGAGGATCAGGCAGCCGGCAAAGAACCACAATGCACCAGCGCTGCTGCCGGTGACGTCGATTGCCACCCCCATCAACGAGTTGCTTACCAGGCCGGCGATATTCGCCAGTGAGCACGCGAGGGCAAAGCCGGTGGCGGCGGCGGTGCCTTTGAGAAAGGTCGCCGGCAGGCTGAAGAACACCGGCACTGCGCCGATGATCGCCGCCGAGGCAATCGCGAACAGCGCCACCGTGGCCGCGACGTTATGGGTGAAGAAGGTGCTGGTGGCCATCGCCGCCGCGCCGATGAAAAACGGCACGATGATGTGCCAGCGGCGTTCGCGGTGTTTGTCGGAGCTGGCGCCGATCAAGAGCATGCCCAGCAGCGCGGCGACGCTCGGCAGTGCGGTGAGGATGCCGATATGGAAAGTGTCGGTGACCCCGGCGTTGCGGATGAACGTCGGCATCCAGAAGCCCATGGCGTAGGCGCTGAGCAGGATCGAGAAGTCGATACCGCCGAGCATCCACACCTTGAGGTTGAAGAAGCCGTCGCGGAAGCTGTGCTTGCTGCCGGCGCCATCGGCGTCGTCTTTGCGCAGTTCGGTTTCGAGCAAGGCCTTTTCTTCGTCCGACAACCATTTGGCTTGCTGGTAGGTGTTGGGCAGCGCCCAGAAAGTCAGCACGCCGAGCAATACGCTGGGCACCGCTTCGATCAGGAACAGCCATTGCCAGCCGCGCAGGCCGCCGATGTGGTCGAAGTGGCCCATGATCCAGCCGGACAACGGGCCGCCGATCACGCTGGACAGCGGCAGGCCGATCATGAACAGCGCAATGATGCGCCCGCGCCGATGGGTGGGAAACCAGGTGGTCAGGTAGTACAGCACGCCCGGCAGGAATCCGGCTTCGGCGGCGCCGAGCAAAAAGCGCAGGATGTAGAACTGGGTCGTGGAGGTGACCAGCATGGTGCAGGCCGACAGCAGGCCCCAGGTGATCATGATGCGCGCGATCCAGATCTTCGCGCCGACCCGTTCCAGGACCAGGTTGCTGGGGACTTCAAAGAGGATATAGCCGACAAAGAACAGCCCGGCGCCGAGGCCGAACGCGGTTTCGCTGAACTGCAACTGGTCGAGCATCTGCAGCTTGGCGAAGCCGATGTTGATCCGGTCGAGGTAAGCGGCCAGATAGCAGAAGCACAGGAAGGGAATCAGCTTCCAGGTGATCTTGTGGTAAAGCGTGTTGACCGGGTCGGCGACCGTGGTCGCGGGCGCTGCATTCGCAATGGGCATTGGGTGTCTCCTGGCGGTGACTTATGGTTTTTATACAGCCGGCAGTTGTTGTAGGCGCGGGCCACGCTCTATGGCGCGGTTCTTCTTAAACCTTATTGCTCCCTGAACTTGCTCATCGCCTCCTGTTTGCTCACCACGTCGCCGTACTTGCTGTCGATGTCGAACAGGTTGGCTTCATGGGGCGCCGGGTGTCGATCACCGACGCACTCGCGCACGACGATGGTGCGAAACCCGTGTTGCACCGCGTCCACCGCCGTCGCACGAATGCAGCCGCTGGTGGAGCAGCCAGCGAGTACCACGGTGTCGATGCCCTGGGCATGCAGCATCGAGGCCAGGCTGCTGCCGAAAAACGCGCTGGCGTACTGTTTGCTGATCACCACTTCATCGGCCCGGGGCAGCACCTCTGCGCAGAACGCCGCCAGCGGGTTGCCTTCGACCATGTCCTTCATCACCGGGGCTTTTTTCACCCAGATACCGCCATCGGCGAAATGGCCGGGATGGTAGCGGATATTGGTGTGCACCACCGCAATCCCGTGCTGGCGTGCCGTGGCCAACAGTTCGACGCTTTCAGCCACGGCGATCACCACTTCGGGGGCATATAGCGGCGCGCCTTCGGTGGTGTAGCCCTGCATGAAGTCGATCATCAGCAGTGCGGGTTTCTTGCCGAAGCCGATGCGGTTGCCCCACACGCCCTGGTAGTTGGCGTCGGCGGATTGTTCGCTCATCTGTTCAATTCCCTTAGTAGGCACCGGAGAGCAGGGCGCCCGCACCGGGAACGATGGGTTCCAGGTCCAGGGCCTTGAGCATGGCGTAGGTGGTGGCGATGGCGGCGGTGAGCACCGGTTTGCCGGTTTGTGCCTCGACCTTGGCGACCACCGGCAGCGACTGCATCTGCACGCACGCCGATAACACGATCACGTCGACGTCTTGCAGGTTCATGCCGGCGACGATGGCCGGCAGGTTGGCCGGGTCGTGACGGGCCACTTCGAGGTTGTCGGGGATCTCCAGCGCGCGCCAGTCCACCACCTCGAAGCCTTCTTCGCGGATGTAGTTCACCACCAGTTCGGTCAGCGGCTTCATGTACGGCGCGACAATCGCGATGCGTTTGGCGCCCATCACCTTCAGGCCTTCGATCAGCGCACCGGCGCTGGTGATCACCGGGGCGTTGGCGTCGTTATCGGCGGTGGCCTTGCGCAGGCGTTGTTCGGACGTGCGGTGGTAACCCAAGCCCATGGCCATGATCGCCACCAGGCACGCATAACCCAGCACGTCGACCTTGGCGTCGGACAGCTCGACGGCGCAACGGTCGGATTCGCCGTCCATGGCCGCCAGTTCTTCCTGGCGCACCTGCTTCATGCGCATGCGGCTGGAATGGAAGGTAAAGCGCTCGGGACGGATCGCCTGGCGTGCGGTGAGCATCGCCGGGATCTCGGTCTCCATGGTGGTGTTGGAGCTCGGCACAATCTGGCCGATGCGGTAGGGCTTGTGCATGGGAGTGTCCTTATTGTTGGGTGAGGAAGTCGCCGAGGGCTTCGAAGAAGCCTTCAAGGTCATCCCATGGAATCATGTGCCCGGCATTCGGTACGCGTGCGACCTGGATGCGCGGTTGCAGGTCCTGGATCTCGGCGATGTCCTCGTCGAGGATCACGCCGCCACGTCCGGCCACCATCAACAGGGCAGGGGCCTTGAGGTGGGGCAGGTCGTGGTGGAAGTTCACCGTGTGGAAGTCATCGAAGGCGCGCACGATGGCGGGCTCAAAGCAGGTGTGCAGCCATTCGGCGCGCAGTTGCAGTTGTTCTTCGGTCCAGGTGGCGCAGAAGGCGCGCATCGCCTGTGCATCCATGCCGACCAGCGACTGGCGGATCGAGTCGACGTACCACGGCAGCTTGCTCGGGTACTCACGACGGCCTGGGCCGGACACGGGTGGGTCGATCAACACCACGCGATTGACACCGTTGGGATGCTTGACCGCGCTGCGCACGGCAAAACGCGCGCCCATGGAATGCCCGACCAGGTGGTAGCTGCTCAGGTTGAGTGCGTCGGCGAACGCGCCAATGTCCTCGGCGCAGGTGTCCGCGCTGTAATCCAGCTCCGGACCCGTGGATGAAAGCCCGCGCCCGCGCACATCCAGCACGTAGGTATCGAACTGCGTGCCCAGGCGTTCGGCCACGAAGCCCCAGGTGATTGCCGGGCTGGTGATGCCCGGGATCAGGATCAGCGCCGGGCCTTTGCCGCCGTAGCGCAGGTAATGCTGGCGAATGCCATTGGCCTGCACGTTGCCGCCGTAGAGAAAAGTGCTCACGCGGCCACCCCCGATTTCAATGCCTGGGCGTAGAGGTCATAGCCATACACCCAGGCCGGGTCTTCCTGGGTGCGCAGCCAGGTATTGGCGTTGGACACCGCCTGCACGCGGGACGCGCGCTCCTTGCGGTTGGCTTCGTAGAGTTCAAAGGCGGTGCGGTAGTCGCTGATGCCGGTTTCCTGCAGACAGCGGGTGAGCATGGCGGCGTCTTCGATGGCCATGCCGGCGCCCTGGGCCATGTGCGGCTTCATCGGGTGGCAGGCATCGCCCAGCAGCACCAGGCGGCCACGGCTCCACAGCGGCAACGGGTTGCGGTTGCGCAACGGCCACTTGGTCACGCTTTCGGTGGACTCGATCAGCGCCTGCACGGTGGGGTGGTAGCCCTTGAAGGCGTCGAACATCTCTTCACGGCTACTGTCGACGAACGCACCCTGGAAGTCCCATTCGGCATGGGGCACGCCGGTCACGTAGTAGTACTCGTCGCGCTTGCCGGTGGTGTAGTAGACCATCATATGGCGGTCCTCGGTCCACCACTTGATGCAGTCCTCGAACTTCAAATCGTACTTGGCCAGTTGGTCGCCACGGATCAGTGCGCGATGCGCGACCCAGCCGCTGTACAGCGGTTTCTCCACGCCGAGCAGTTCCTCGCGGATCTTCGAATTGATGCCGTCGGCGCCGATCACGATGTCGGCGTAGGTCACTTCGCCGTCGGCGAAGGTCAGGCGCACCTGGGTGTCGGTTTCCTCGAGGGTTTCCAGGCGCTTGTTGAAGTGCAGGGTGCCGGGCTTGAGGGTGGACATCTGCAGGGCATGCAGGTCGCCACGGTGCACGGTGATGTAGGACGCGCCGTAGCCGGTGAGCGGGATGCGCGCGAGGTATTCACCGCTTTCGCCGCAACGGCTGAACCAGTGCTCGGGGTGCGAGCCCATCAGGTCCAGCTGCTTTTCGATGCCCATGCGCCGGAAGATTTTCATGATGTTGGGACCCATGTGGATCCCCGCGCCCAGCCGGGAGAACTCCGGCGCCTGCTCGTAGATGTCCACGTCGAAGCCGGCTTGCTGCAACAGGGTGGCCGCCGCCGCGCCGCCCAGTCCGGCACCGACGATGGCGATTTTTTGTGTGCTTCCCATGGGGCGTTGTCCTCTGTCCTGTTGATTTTCGGCGGCGTCTGTCCGCAAGGTTTTTAAAGTGTATACGCTCATATTTTCAAATGGGAAGTCTGTGCTCATAAATTTATTTTTTGGCTTGTTTTGTCATCTGTACTGTATTTTGCCCAGTATCTGTTGGGTATGTGTGGAAAGGTAACGTTTTGGTGCGATGCTTGCAGTCCGTCTTTAATTCAGGTCTTATCGATATTAATTGGCGTATACGCTATATAAATGCACCAGCGTGAAGCGCGATGCCTGAACGTGGTGCAGCCCCACAGGAGACAGGAAAATGCCGGTAAGCGATTGCGAACTGACCCAGATGTTTGAACACGTGCTGACGCTGTCGAAGGTCGACCCGACCCAGAGCGTTGCCGTGCTCAAGAGCCATTACTCCGACCCGCGCACCGTGCGCGCCGCGATGGATGCGGCGCAGCGCCTGGGGGCCAAGGTGTATGCGGTGGAGCTGCCGTCATTCAACCATCCACGGGCGATGGGTAATGACATGACCGCCTACTGCGGCGACACCGCGCTCACCGGCAATATCGCCGCCCAGCGCGCCCTGGAGGCCGCCGACCTGATCGTCGACACGATGATGCTGCTGCACTCGCCGGAGCAGGAGCAGATCCTCAAGACCGGCACGCGCATCCTGTTGGCGGTGGAGCCGCCGGAAGTGCTGGCGCGCATGCTGCCCACCGAGGCAGACAAAGTGCGTGTGCTGGCCGCCGAACAGCTACTGAAGAAGGCGCGTTCGATCCAGGTGAAGTCCCGCGCCGGCAGCGACTTCCGCGCCGCCTTGGGGCAATACCCGTCGGTGACCGAGTACGGCTTTGCCGATGAGCCGGGGCGCTGGGACCATTGGCCGAGCGGTTTCCTGTTCTCCTGGCCCAATGAAGAAACCGCCGAGGGCGTGCTGGTGCTGGATATCGGCGACATCCTGTTGCCGTTCAAGACCTATACCCGCGAGAAGATCACCCTGGAGATCGAGAAGGGCTTTATCACCGGGATCCACGGCGGCTTCGAGGCCGAGTACCTGCGTGACTACATGAAGTACTTCAATGATCCCGAGGTGTACGGCATTTCCCATATCGGCTGGGGCCTGCAGCCACGGGCGCAGTGGACGGCCATGGGCCTGCACGACAAGAACGACGGCATGTGCATGGATGCGCGGGCGTTCTACGGTAATTTCCTGTTCTCCACCGGGCCGAATACCGAAGTGGGCGGCACGCGCAAGACGCCGTGTCATATGGATATTCCGCTGCGCAACTGCGATGTGTATCTGGATGATGAGGCGGTGGTGATTGCGGGTGATGTGGTTGCACCGCCAGCCTCCCTGGCACGCTGAAGGTCCAATGTGGGAGGGGCGGTGCGATGATTCGACTTGCACCTGATGGCGGCCTCTGGGCCGACCATTTGCTGGGGTTGGAATGAGTACATATCCGTTGCTGTGGTCACGGCGGCTATGGGTTCCGCCCTTACGGCGGCTCACTTTGGAAAAGCCTGTACGGACCGGACACATGGTTGACACCTGTGCGGGGACATAGTGGACACATTATGCGCCGTAGTCAGGGCTATTCACGTCGAAGGTCCGTAAAAAGTGATGGCAGAAATAGACGTCAAACAAGCCA
>NZ_JBFMHW010000031.1:0-64419 GCF_040754745.1 Pseudomonas sp. SB113 | reverse complement strand
CCTTCAGACAGAAATACGGTGCTTGTGTTTTGGGGCCGCTTCGCAGCCCAACGCGGGGCAAGCCCGCTCGCTACAGGTACAGCGTTCACTCTCCGGAAACCCGCCGGCCACAATAAACCCTGACTCAGATCACCATGGCCTATAACTGATTCAGCGATTCTCGCGGCTTTTTGCCCGCTCACCCTGCAACGGAGATGCTTGTGTTCGCCAACCTGCTGATCATTCTGGCCTCATCCCTGGTGGTGATTGCACTGTTTCGCCGGCTGCAGTTGCCACCCGTGCTGGGCTACCTATGCGTGGGCCTGGCCGTGGGGCCCACCGCCCTGGACTGGGTGAATGACAGCGAAGAGCTGCCTGACCTCGCCGAACTGGGCGTAGTGTTCCTGCTGTTTTCCCTGGGCCTGGAGTTTTCCCTGACCAAGATGCTCGCCCTGCGCCGCGTGGTGTTTGGCCTGGGCAGCTTGCAGGTGCTGGGTTGCAGCGTGCTGCTTGGGGGCTTGTTGATGGCCTTTGGTGTGGCGCCGGGCATCGCCTTGTTGCTGGGAGCGGGGCTGACGCTCTCATCCACGGCGATCGTCAGCAAGGAGCTGACCAGCCTCGGCGAAATCTTCAGCAGCCATGGCCAGAACGCGATCGGCGTGTTGCTGTTCCAGGATGTGGTGGCGGTGTTGTTGCTGACGTTGGTACCGGTGTTCGCCGGCAGCAGCGAGCAGGCCTGGTACTGGGCATTGCCGCTGACGCTGGGCAAAACCGTGGTGTTGTTCGTGGGCCTGCTGCTCGCCAGTCGCTGGTTATTGCCGCGCTTGTTTCATGAGGTCGCCGCTTCTCATTCGGCGGAGCTGTTTGTGCTACTGGCGCTGGTGATCGTCTTGCTGACGGCCTGGCTCACCCACTTGCTGGGCCTCTCCCCTGCCCTCGGCGCCTTCCTGGCCGGCATGCTGCTGGGCGAAAGCCATTACCGCCATCAGATCGAAGCGGATATCCGGCCCTTTCGCGACATCCTGCTGGGGCTGTTTTTCGTCAGCATCGGCATGCTTATCGACCTGCAGTTGTTCGTCAGCCACAGCCTGTTGATCCTCGGCATGACCCTCGCGCTGATGCTGATCAAAGGGTGTGTGGTGGCTGCGTTGGTCAAGCTGCGTGGCAGCGACAGTGAAACCGCCTGGCGCAGCGGCCTGGCACTGGCCCAGGGCGGTGAGTTCTGTTTTGCGCTGATGGCGCAGATGCAGCAGAGGCGGTTGGTCCCCGATGAATTCAACGGTTTGCTGCTCGCCGCCACGTTCTGTTCGATGCTGTTGACCCCACTGCTGCTGCGCGCCGCGCCGGCGATTGCCCTGCGCCTGCACCGCAAGCCCAACCAACAGGTGCAATTGGAACAGATCACCGCCCTCAACGCCCAATTACAAGGGCATGCGGTCATCTGCGGCTATGGCCGGGTCGGGCAATCCATCGGGCGCTTTCTGCGCAATGAGCAACAGGCGTTTATCGCCCTGGATGACGACCCGGAACGGGTGCAGGAAGCCGCCACCGAAGACAGCAGCGTGCATTACGGCGACTGCCGTCGCGGTGCCCTACTCAGTGCGGTGGGCCTGGAACGGGCGCGCCTGGTGGTGATTGCCGTGGATAACAGTGATGTCGCCCTGGCGGTGCTCAAGGAAGCACGCCATATCAACCCCGACGTGCCGATCCTGGTGCGCACCCGCGATGACAGCCAGTGGGCTGAATTGAAAGCCGCGGGCGCCAGCGAAGTGGTGCCCGAGCTGCTGGAGTCGAGCCTGATGCTCGCCTCGCACGCCTTGATTCTGCTGGGCCTGCCGGACCAACAGGTGCAGGCGCGGGTCGATGAAGTACGGCATAACCGCTATCGCCTGCTGCACGGTTTTTACACACACCCGAACACCGACGAAGAGGCGCCGATCAGTCCTGACTGACCGCACCGATCTTGTGGATCGACAGGTCTGCGCCGTAATACTCCTCTTCCTGGCTCAGGCGCAGCCCGTGCACGCGCTTGATCACGCCGTACACCAGCAGGCCGCCGCCGAACGCCACGGCCACACCAAGCCCCGTGCCGATCAATTGGCTGATCAGGCTGACGCCGCCCAATCCCCCCAGCGCCGTCTGGCCAAAGATGCCGCACGCAATCCCGCCCCATACCCCGCACAGGCCATGCAGTGGCCATACACCCAGCACGTCGTCGATCTTCCAGCGATCCTGGGCGGCGATAAAGCACCACACAAACAGCCCGCCCGCGACCACACCCGTGACCAGCGCGCCCACCGGGTGCATCAGGTCGGAACCGGCGCAGATCGCCACCAGACCGGCCAACGGACCGTTGTGCAGGAAGCCGGGGTCATTGCGGCCGATCACCAGGGCGGCAACGGTGCCACCCACCATGGCCATCAGCGAGTTGACCGCCACCAGGCCGCTGACACCGTCGAGGGTTTGCGCGCTCATCACGTTAAAGCCGAACCAGCCGACGATCAAAATCCACGAGCCCAGGGCCAGGAACGGAATACTCGACGGCGCGAATGCCACCAGGCGCCCTTCGCGGTAGCGCCCATTGCGAGGGCCCAGCAGCAACACCGCCGCCAGCGCCAGCCAGCCGCCCATGGCATGCACCACCACGGAGCCGGCAAAATCATGGAAGCTGGCGCCGAACGTCTTGAGCAGCCAGGCCTGCAGGCCGAAATTGCCGTTCCACACCATGCCTTCGAAAAACGGATAGATAAACGCCACGATCAGCGCGGTGGCGCACAACTGCGGAGCGAACTTTGCACGCTCCGCAATACCGCCGGAGATGATCGCCGGGATCGCTGCTGCAAACGTCAACAGGAAGAAGAACTTCACCAGGCCGTAACCATGATCGGCGCTGATCACGGCCGCCGGTTGCATGAAGCTCACACCATAGGAGATCCAATAGCCTATAAAGAAATAGGCCAGGGTGGAGATGGCGAAGTCGCTGAGGATCTTCGACAGGGCGTTGACCTGGTTTTTCTGGCGCACCGTCCCGACTTCCAGAAACGCGAAGCCGGCGTGCATGGCCAGGACCATGACCGCACCGATCAGGATAAACAGGGTATTGGAGCTGTGGACCAAGGTGTCCACCGCACTTTGCAAATTTTCCATGGAGGTTGGCAGGCCTGCGTTAAAGGCAAAAAGCACCAAAGCGGTTCAAGCCAGGGGTTGCGCGCACTAAATTGGCACCACCGGCACCGCCCCTCTTCAGAGGGCGTGAACCGCTTTAGCGCAGCGTTCAACACAACAGGCCGTAGCCGACAGGGTTTTTCCGCGAGTTTCAGTTATTTAGGGTAAGGTTTTTCGAGACTTGAGCCCCGACCGCCCGGATTCAGCGCAAACCCAGGGGCGTGCGCACCAAGGCAAAGCAAAAGCTGTACCACACAATTGCACTGAACCTTCACCGATACCGGTGACTCGAAACCACACGTACAGATCAGCCAATCACGGAGATAACCATGGCCAGAAGAACTGCAAAGACTGCTCAAGAAATACTGATGGCGGATTTTCAAACCCTGGTGACTGACACCGAAAGGTTGCTGGACGACACCAAGGTGCTTGCGGGCGACCAGGCCGATGAGCTGCGTGCCAAGATTCATGACACGCTGTTGCAGGCCCGCGAAACCCTCAAGCAAACCGAAGACTCGCTGCGCGAACGCGGCCAGGCGGCAGTTACCGCGACCGAAGATTACGTGCAGGCCAACCCTTGGCAGTCGGTAGGCATTGCCGCCGGCGTGGGCTTTCTGATCGGCCTGCTGGCCACAAGGCGCTAATCATGTCTATCGGCGAAACTGGCTCGTCCACTGGTACTACCTCGAGGCGACTGGGCGCGGCCGTTCTTGGCTTGCTGCACAGCCACGTCGAACTGTTTGGCATCGAATTGCAGGAGCAGAAGGCCCGCACCGTCAGCCTGCTGCTGTTTGCCGGCCTGGCGCTGGTGTTTGCCCTGTTGTTGCTGGTGGGATTATCGACATTGGTGATGATCCTGGTGTGGGACACCGGCTACCGCTTGACCGGCATCATTTGCCTCTGTGTGTTCTATACCCTGGCCGCCGCCTTCTGCGGGGTGCGCTTGAAAGCGGCAGTGTTCGATGAGTCCACGCCGTTCCACGCCACCCTCGAAGAGCTGGCCAATGATCGGGAGCGCCTGTTGCCATGAGCTCGAATGAAATCCAGCAAACCTCCCGCCGGGAAATGCGCAAGGCATTGATCCGCCTGCGCATGGAGATGCACCGCCAGGAGATTCGCCACGAGTCCCAGCAATTGATGGTGCCGCTGAACAAGGTGCGCAACATGGGCCAAAGCTTTCAGGGCGGCCTGGGCATCAAGCACGCGCCGCTGTGGGGCGTGGCCGCTGTAACGCTGATCGGTTTCTTCACCGGTAAGGGCGCCAAGGGCGGCGGGATCAGCAGTGTGACGCGCCTGGTTCGGCTCGGTGCCGGATTAATCCCGCTGATCAAACTGGCCATGCAGGGCAATTCTCGCAAAGGTTGAGCCTGCTGGCTGCATTCTTGCTAACAGAATCGGCCCGGTCCTCGTTTTCGAGGGCCGGGCCTTTTTTCGCCACCTCTCTTAAGGAGGCCCCGTGATCGACGGGCAACCGCTCGCCTGTTTCCAGCCGTTTATCGACACCGCCACCGGTCGTATTGCTGGCGTCGAAGCCTTGGGCCGTCTACGCCAGGCTGACGGCTGCTTGCAGTCCGTGGGCCCGTTGTTCGCCGACCCGCGCACCCCGGGCGCCACCTTGCGCCGTCTCGACCGGCAGATCCGCGACAATGCCTTGAGCCGCCTGCATGAAGCCCCCGAAGACTGGTTCCTCAGCCTGAATATCTCGCCGCGCTGGATCAACCAACTGCGCCCGGGCCAGGCGCTGCCAAGCCTCAAACAGATCCACGCCCATGGCGTCGATCCGCAGCGCATCGTGTTCGAGATCACCGAATTGGGCGGTGACATCCAGCGCCTGGCCGAGGTGGTGGCACGCTATCGCCAGGCCGGTGCACGCATCGCCATCGATGATTTCGGCGCCGGCTACTCACAGCTTGACCGGGTGTTGGCGTTGCAGCCGGATATTCTCAAGCTGGACATGCGCCTGTTCCAGGAAGCGGCACGGGGCGGACCGAGCAGTGAGGTGGTGCGGGCATTGGCGCAAATGGCGGAAAAAACCGGCTGCTGGATCATTGCCGAGGGCGTGGAAACCGAAGCGCAACTGAGCTTCGCCCTGGAGTGCGGTTCGCGCTATGTGCAGGGCTATCTGTTTGCCCAGGCACAGTTGGACTGGTTCGCCACCGATGCATTCGTGCCGCGTTTTGACCAACTGCGCGCGGCGTATGTCCAGCAGAAGCTGGCCGAACGCGGACGCATCATGCTACTGCGCCAGCAATTGGCCGAACTGATGAAGATCCTGCAAACCTGGGCACAGGCTCAAGCCCCGCTGGATCACTTGCCCCAACTGCCGGCTTTCCCCTGGCTGCTGCGCTTTTACCAGTGCGACCGACATGGCACCCAGTTAACCCCCAACTTCGAATGGCGCCAGGACGCCTGGCAGGCCGACAGCCGCTACCTGGGCCACAACTGGTCCTGGCGGCCGTACTTCTATCACCTGCTGGCCGAAGGGTGGGAGGAGCGTCGTCTGACCTTATCTTCGACCTACCGTGACGCAACCACCAACCAGTACTGCCTCACCGCCGGACAATTCTTCGATAACGGTCAGCGCTTGCTGTTAATCGATATCGACGCGGCAGGCCTGTAGATTTTCGCTTGCCCCGTCAGGGCGGAACCGGGAAGCTGGGAGGGTCATTCACCGTACGGAGAGTACCCGCCTTGGATTGGCCCACCCTGCTTACCCGCGAACGCCTTGGAAAACCCCTGCACAGCCCGGAAGAACTCGGCCGCAGCCCGTTTCACAAAGACCATGACCGCATTATCTTCTCCGGCGCGTTTCGCCGCCTGGGCCGCAAGACCCAAGTGCACCCGGTGTCCAGCAACGACCATATCCATACACGCCTGACTCACTCCCTGGAAGTCAGCTGCGTAGGCCGTTCCCTCGGCATGCGCGTGGGCGAAACCCTGCGCAGCGCCCTGCCCGACTGGTGCGACCCGAGCGACCTGGGCATGGTGGTGCAATCGGCCTGCCTGGCCCATGACATCGGCAACCCACCGTTCGGGCATTCCGGCGAAGACGCCATCCGCCACTGGTTCCAGCAGGCAGCGGGGCGCGGCTGGCTGGACGACATGAGCTCCGCCGAGCGTAATGATTTCCTCAACTTCGAAGGCAATGCCCAAGGGTTCCGGGTACTGACCCAGCTGGAATACCACCAGTTCGACGGCGGCACGCGCCTGACCTACGCGACCTTGGGCACGTACCTCAAGTACCCCTGGACCGCCCGCCACGCCGACTCCCTGGGTTACAAGAAACATAAGTTCGGCTGCTACCAGAGCGAGCTGCCGATCCTCGAACAAATCGCCAGCAAGCTCGGCCTGCCGCAACTCGAGGAACAACGCTGGGCTCGCCACCCACTGGTCTATCTGATGGAGGCAGCGGACGACATCTGCTACGCCCTGATCGACCTGGAAGACGGCCTGGAAATGGACCTGCTGCAGTACGCCGAAGTCGAGTCACTGCTGCTCGACCTGGTGGGCGACGACCTGCCGCAGACTTACCGGCAACTGGGCTCCCAGGACTCACGCCGACGCAAGCTGGCAATCCTGCGCGGCAAGGCCATCGAGCACTTGACCAACGCAGCGGCGCGAGCCTTCGTCGAACAACAGGATGCCTTGCTTGCCGGCACCCTGCCCGGCGACCTGGTGGAACACATGCACGGCCCCGCCAAACGCTGCGTGCTGGACGCCAAGGACATGGCGCGCAAGAAGATCTTCCAGGACAAGCGCAAGACCTTGCACGAGATCGGCGCCTACACCACCCTGGAAATTCTGCTGAACGCCTTTTGCGGCGCGGCCCTGGAGCAGCACGGCGGGCGCACGCCGTCGTTCAAGAACCGGCGCATTCTCGACCTGCTGGGCAACAACGCGCCCGACCCTGCCTGGCCGTTGCACAAGTCGTTCCTGCGGATGATCGACTTTATCGCCGGCATGACCGACAGCTATGCCACCGAGATGGCACGGGAGATGACCGGGCGCTCCAGCCCCCAATAACCACACTGATCATGCCGCCTGTTCACTGAACAGAATCTGCCTACGATGGGAACAGAGCGGCCTGATCGAATTCGCACAAGCACCCGAAGAATAATCGCGCACGCTCCGGGCAGGTCTGGTGAACAGTTCCTACGTGCCCCCTATCGACGCTTGACTCACCGTGTGCCTTCTATGCCCAGTTACCCCCTTCGGATCCTGTTGGTGGAGGACCATCCCTTTCAACTGCTGGCCACCCAGTGCCTGCTGAGAAGCTTCGGCTTCGAGCACCTGGCCCCGGCCGAAAACGCCGAGCAGGCAATCCGCTTGATGACCGAGGCCGACGCGCCCTTCGACATCATCCTGTGTGACCAGTGCCTACCCGACCTGCCTGGGCTTGAATTGATTGAAATCGCCAGTCGCCAACGGTTTATCAAGGCCGCCATCTTGCTCAGCGGACTTCCCGAGGCAGAACTTTCAGCATTGCAAACCCAAGCCCTCAAACGTGGCCTGCCGTTGCTCGGTTATTTGCCAAAGCCGTTGAATAAAGATGAGCTTGCCCGTTTGACCCATACATTACTCACGTTATAAACGTAGGACTTTAAACAAATCGACCGTTCGGAAAATTCGCGCGTAACTACCGTAAAGTCCTTGTCATGACAGTTCAGCCCACGCCCCTGCGGAACGCTGCGCCCTCGCGTTGCAGCGCCTTAAGGATCGGTAGGCTTTTACCTTTTTTAATGTAGGAACTTTCCTGTTTTATACCTGTTGCCACTCAAGTTCATGCTTACCCATCGGCTTCTGAGCTAATGTGCCCGCTTTATTTGTACTTGCATGGAATATGATCATGAACACAGTTTTTATTATTGACGACCATCCCGTTATAAGACTTGCCATACGAATGTTGTTGGAGCACGAAGAGAACTTCAAAGTAGTCGGTGAAACCGATAACGGATGCGACGCCATACAAATGGTCCGCGAATGCATGCCGGACCTGATCATCCTGGACATCAGCATTCCAAAACTCGATGGCCTGGAAGTGCTGTGCCGATTCAACGCCATGAACGCCTCGATGAAAACCCTGGTTCTGACGGCTCAATCCCCCACCCTGTTCGCCACGCGTTGCATGCGTTCGGGGGCCGATGGCTACGTGTGCAAGGAAGGCGACCTGAGCGAGCTGATGAGCGCCATCCGCGCCGTACTGTCCGGTTACAACTACTTCCCCAGCCAGGCCTTGACCCCCGGCGATGAGAGCGGCAAGGAACTTGAACTGTTCAAGGCCGTTAACGATCGTGAGTTGATGGTATTGCAACTTTTTGCACAAGGCCGCACCAACAAGGAAATCGCCAAAGGTATGTTCCTGAGTAACAAAACAGTAAGTACATATAAAAAGAGGCTGATGCAAAAACTTCAAGCCAAATCCTTGGTAGAACTTATCGAGATGGCAAAACGAAACGCGCTAGTGTGAGAAAGCGGATGCCCAGGCGTATAAAGGACTATTTGATTATATTGAGTGCCGGTTTGTGCTTCAGCACCGCTGTGCCTGCAACCCCACCAGCGAGCCCGGAGCATTTCAACCTATTGAGTCGCGCGAGCTCCGTACAGTTGGAACCCCACCTGAACAAGGCCCAGCGCCAATGGCTCCAGAACAAACGTGAACTGGTACTGGGCGCGGCGTTTCCTGACTACCCGCCTTTTGACCTCACCTCCAGCGGGCGTGACTATGAAGGACTCACCGCCGACTATGCCGGCCTGCTGGCAATGGCGCTGGCCGTGCCGGTAAAGGTGTTGCGCTACCCCTCCCGAGAGGCCGCCATTCGAGCCCTCGAAGCGGGGGATATCGATTTACTGGGCTCATCCAACAGCTTTGAAGCGGCAAACCCCAAGCTGACCCTGTCGGCGCCGTATGCCGTGGACCGGCCGGTCCTGGTGACCCGCGAAGGCGAAACCCGCAGCCTGAGTGATGGGCTGGCCGGCATGCGCCTGGCACTGGTCTATCACTACCTGCCGCTGCACGAGGTGGAAAAGCTGTACCCCAAGGCAATCATCCGTGCCTACCCTTCTTATCAAAACGCCTTGAATGCAGTGGCTTTCGACCAGGCAGACGTATTTCTCGGCGATACCATTTCCACCCACTACATGATCAACAAGGGCTACCTGAAGAATATTCGCATGGCGAACTTCGGCAAACATGAAGCCTATGGATTCAGCTTTGCAATGCCCGAGGAACAGCAAACGCTGTTGAGCATTGTCGACGCCGTACTGAGGGCCGTACCCACCTCAGAACGGGAAACGATCGCCAAGCGCTGGAGTGCCGGCAGCGACATCCTGTTGACCGACCAAAAGCTGCAACTGACCTTTCGCGAAGAACGTTGGCTGAGAGAAAACCCGGTAGTCAAAGTGATTGTGAACCCCACCTTTGCGCCGCTGACATTCTTCGACACCGATGGCAATTTTCGCGGCGTTACTGCCGACTTGCTGGAACTGATTCGCCTGCGCACCGGGCTGCGCTTCGAGATCCAGCGCGGGCGCGATGTGAACACGATGATCGAGCATGTAGAAACCGGCAAGGCGGACATCATCGGAGCCATCATCCCAAGCGTCGAGCGAGAAGCCCAACTGAACTTCAGTCGTCCGTACCTGGAAAACTCCTACGTGATGCTGACGCGCAAGGACGGCCAGGCACCCACAGGCCTGGAGGAAATGGAGGGCAAGCGCCTGGCGGTCACACAAGGCAGTCCGCTGAAAAAATTCCTGCGTGAGCACTTCCCAAAGATTCAGCTGGTAGAAACCGGCGACACGTTCAAGTCAGCCGAACTGCTGGTACAAGGCAATGTAGAAGGCGCGGTGAATACCCTGGTGGTCGCCAATTACTTCCTGTCCTCGCAGATGCTCCAGGACAAGCTTCAAATCAGCTTCAGCATCGGCACGATGCCGGCCACCTTCGGGCTGGCGACATCACGCAGCGCCACCGAACTCAGCTCGATTCTCGACAAGGCTTTGCTCAGCATCGCGCCGGATGAACTGGGAGTGATCAACAGTCGTTGGCGCGGCTATACCGCCGACTCAGACAGCTACTGGCGTGACTATCACCAACTGATTGCGCGCATCGTCATCGGGACCGGGCTGCTGCTACTGGTTTCCCTGAGCTGGAATGCGTACATGCGCCGCCAGATCAAGCACCGAAAAATGGCCGAGCGCGCCCTCAATGACCAGTTCGAGTTCATGCGCGCCCTGGTCAATGAAACCCCGCACCCGATCTACGTACGTGATAACAAGGGGCTGCTGCAGACCTGCAACGATAGTTACTTGCAGACGTTCGACGTCAAGCGCGAAGACGTGATAGGTAAAAGCGCGGTCCAGATCAGCACAGCCCTTGCAGTAGAGGCGGCGCAGTACCATGCCGACTATCAGCGCGTGGTGGCCGAAGGCAACCCGCTGATCCTGGACCGCACCCTGCATATCCGCGGAAAAAAACTGACGATCTACCACTGGATCCTGCCGTACCGCGACTCCGTCGGCGAAGTTCAGGGCATCATCGGTGGCTGGATCGACATCAGTGAGAGACGCCAGCTGTTCGACGAACTTCGCACCGCCAAGGAGCGAGCCGACGAAGCCAATCGGGCCAAGAGCACGTTCCTCGCCACCATGAGCCACGAAATCCGCACGCCGATGAACGCGGTGATCGGCATGCTGGAGCTGACACTCAAGCGAGCGGACCAGGGCCACCTCGACCGCCCGGCCATCGAAGTCGCCTACAACTCGGCCAAGGATCTGCTGGAGCTGATCGGCGACATCCTGGACATTGCGCGCATTGAATCCGGTCGCCTCAGCCTGGCACCGGAGCGGGTCAACCTGAGGGAGGTAATCGAGTCGGTGGTGCGTGTCTTCGACGGTCTGGCCCGCCAGAAGACCCTTAGCCTGTTGCTGGAGTTCACGCCTGATCTTGAACACACCGACGTCCTGATCGACCCGCTGCGTTTCAAGCAGGTGCTGTCCAACCTGATCAGCAATGCCATCAAATTCACCGAACGTGGCCAGGTAAAAATCAAGGTGGAAGTATCAGCCACTGAACTGGCGCAACAGGTCGAGATGAAACTGGTGGTGGAGGACACCGGTATCGGTATCAGCCGGGACGACCAGATGCGCCTGTTCGAACCCTTTGCGCAGGCGGACAACTCAGGCCAGTTGGCCAGGAGCGGTGCGGGCCTTGGGCTGGTGATCTGTCGCAGCCTGTGCGCGATGATGGGCGGGCAACTGAGCCTGAGCAGCGTGCCCATGGTAGGCACCCAAGTGCACGTGAGCCTGAAGATGAATCGCCTGCCGGCGCTGCAGATGGTAGACGAACTCAAGCCCGCCGCAACCACGAACGTGCCTGTGCTGAATGTGCTGGTGGTGGACGATCATCCGGCGAATCGCCTGTTGATGTGCCAGCAGCTCGGCTACCTGGGCCATCAGTACACCGCCGCCCAGAACGGCGCCGCCGGCTTCCAGGCCTGGCGTCAGGAGCACTTCGACCTGGTGATCGCCGATTGCAACATGCCGATCATGAATGGCTACGAGTTGAGCCGCTCGATCCGCGAATACGAGCAGCGCGAACAACTGACGCCTTGCGTGGTACTGGGTTTTACTGCCAATGCCCAGCCCGAAGAGAAACAACGCTGCGCACAGGCGGGCATGAATGACTGCCTGTTCAAACCCATCAACCTTACGGCGCTGGAGCGGCAACTGGCAAAGATCAGTCCTCAACCCACCGGTCTGATCCTGGACATCGGCAACTTCGACGCCCTTACCGGTGGCGACCCGCGCATGAGCCGCCTATTACTGGAAGAATTACTGAACAGCAGTCGCCAGGATCGCCAGGAGTTGGTCGCACTGATGGCTGCACAGGCCTGCGCCGAGGGCATCATCGAGCAGGCTCACAAGATCAAGGGCGCTGCGCGCATCGTTCAAGCCTGTGCGCTGGCCTCGCAGTGCGAAGCCCTCGAACAGGCGTGTGCGCGGGGCGATGAGCGGCCCCTGATCGAAGCGGGTATAAAGTCCCTGGAGAAGCTGATGCTGGAGCTGGAGAGGATGCTCCAAGTGCGGCTTAACGAGTTGGATAGCCAATAAGGGGCGGGCCGCGCCCCCTATTTGATCAGCAGTCGGTCAAGCGCAGGAAAATCGCCGCCAGTTGTTCGATACCCGCCTGATCCTGCGGGGTAAAGCGGGCCAACGACGGGCTATCGAGGTCAAGGACACCAATCAATTTGCCGTCCTTGACCAGTGGCACCACCAGTTCGCTGTTGGACGCGCTGTCACAGGCGATATGCCCGGGAAACGCGTGTACATCTTCTACCCGCTGGGTTTGCCGCGAGGCCGCGGCCGCCCCGCACACCCCACGGCCAAACGGAATACGCACACAGGCAATCTGCCCCTGGAACGGGCCAAGCACCAGCTCTTCATTGCGGTTGAGGTAAAAGCCGGCCCAGTTCAGGTCATCCAACTGGCTGAACAGGAAAGCCGAAAACTGCGCACTGTTGGCGATGAAGTCGCGCTCATCGGCCAGCAGCGACTCCAACTGGGCACACAGCATGGCATAGCCGTCGAGGCCAGTGCCGGCTTGTCGTAAATCGATCATGGTTGACGCTCCAGCAATTTGAGGCCCACCCAGTAACGGGCGAATTGATACGCGCAACGACCGTTGCGGTTGCCACGCCCGGTGGCCCAGCGCACGGCGAGAATGTCGAGGGCCTCATCGCGCTGCCACTGCAAACCCGCCTTGTTCGCCAGTTCACCGATCCAGTGCTCGACCACATCGAGGAAATGTTCCTGAGTGAACGGGTAGAACGACAGCCACAAGCCAAAGCGGTCGGACAAGGCAATCTTGTCTTCCACCGCCTCGCTTGGGTGCAGTTCACCGTCCACACGCTTCCAGTTATCGTTGTCGCTCTGGTTTTCCGGCACCAGATGGCGGCGGTTGGACGTGGCATACAGCAGCACGTTTTCGGGGGCCTGTTCCAGGGAGCCATCGAGCACGCTCTTGAGCACGCGGTAGTCACCTTCGCCAGCTTCGAACGACAGGTCGTCGCAGAACAGGATGAAACGTTGCGGTAACTTGAGCAGTTGCTCAACCACACGCGGCAAATCGGCCAAGTGGTCACGCTCGATTTCGATCAGGCGCAAACCGGCCTTGGCATGTTGCGCGAGCAAAGCGCGCACCATGGACGATTTACCGGTGCCTCGCGACCCCCACAGCAACGCATGGTTGGCAGGCAGGCCATCAAGAAACTGTTGGGTGTTGCGCGCCAGTGTTTCACGTTGCTTGTCCACGCCAATCAGATCGGACAGGCGCATGTCCAGGCTCACGTCCAGCGGCAACAGGAAGCCACTACGGCCCTCGCGCTGCCAACGGGCGGCCAGGCACTGGTCCCAGTCGATGGCTTGGCGTGGCGCGGGCAACAGGGGTTCCAGGCGAGCGAGTACTGCATCGGCTCGCTCTAGAAAGGCACTCAATCGAGAATCCACAATTATTCCTCTGGCAAGTTCTTGCAAAAGATGGCGTATTGGCAACCCTGCGACAGACCGCTTGGGGCTGCGTAAAAAACGATTCATGCCGGGCAAGCCTGAGCTTGTGGATGTTCAGCTATGCTTGCCGGGCGAAGGGAAACGTGAAGTGGTTCAACACTCAATGGATATCAAGTTCGCCCACCGCTTGTCTTATAAACAAGCCCGATTGACTGTGCTGGTCGGTTTCGTCTTGGGAACCTTGCTCAGCCTGATCCAAATCGGCATTGATTATGCCAGCGAAGACGCCTCCATCAACCGCGAAATACGTTCGCTGATCGAAATCAGCCATAATCCTACGTCACGTATCGCCTACAACATCGATGCCGAACTGGCCCAGGAACTGACGCTGGGCCTGCTCCATTCCCCCGCCATCATTCGCGCGCAGTTGATCGACAACAACGGCGTGGTGCTGGCCGATGTCGACCGACCACGCCAGGAAAGCACCTACCGGCCCATCAGTGACTTCATGTTTGGCGCCAACCGCCAGTTCGAAGACCAGTTGTTCCTGAGTCACATGCCCAACGAGTCACTTGGCGTACTGCGCCTGGATGTCGACACCTACGCCTTTGGTAGCCGGTTCCTACGCCGCGCCGAGATCACCCTGCTCAACGGGTTCACACGCAGCCTGCTGCTGAGCGGGATTTTGCTGGGCCTGTTCTACATGATGCTGACCCAGCCGCTGGTGCGCATTATTCGTGAGCTGAGCACACGCAAGCAGGCGCGCCTGGACTGCCCGCCAGGGCACGAGCACGACGAAATCGGTGTGCTGGTGAACGTCGCCAACCAGCAATTCGAAAACATGGAAACCGAAATCCAACAGCGCCGCCACGCCGAAGACCGGCTGACTGAATACCTGGGGCAACTGGAAGACATCGTTTCCGCGCGCACCCTTGAACTCAAGGCCAGCAACCAGCGACTGACTCAGTCCAACGATGAGCTGGAAGCGGCGAAGATGAATGCATTGGGCATGGCCCAGGCCCGGGCGGCCTTCCTGGCGAACATGAGTCACGAAATCCGCACCCCGCTCAACGGCCTGCTGGGCATGATCGCACTGTCGCTGGACAGTCCGTTGAACGCCGAGCAGCGCCAGCAACTGTCTATCGCCCATGACTCCGGCAAAGTGCTGGTGGAGTTACTCAACGATATTCTCGACCTGTCCAAGTTCGACGCCGGCCAGTTGGAGCTGGAACGCATCCCGTTCGACCTGGGGGCGCTGGTGGAAGACACCGCCAACCTGTTGTCGCAGAACGCCGCCCCGAGCGTGGAACTGAGTTGCCTGATCGACCCGCAGTTCCCGGCCCAGGTGCTGGGTGATCCGACCCGTGTGCGGCAGATTGTCAGCAACTTACTCTCCAACGCCTTGAAGTTCACACGCTTTGGTCGCGTTGATGTGCGCCTGCGCACTCACGACGGCGGGGTGCGCATTGAAGTCTGCGATACCGGCATCGGCATTGCGCAGGAAGCGCAGGTGAAAATTTTCCAACCGTTCACCCAGGCCGGTGCCGGTATCACTCGCCAGTTTGGCGGGACAGGCCTGGGCCTGGCGCTGACGCACAACCTGTGCGAAGCGATGAAGGGACGTTTGAGTATCAGCTCGGAAGTGGGCTTTGGCAGCCAGTTCTGCGCAGACCTGCCACTGCCTGCCCATTTGCCCGCCGTACAGCCACCGCCGCTCAAAGGTGAGGTTATCGCCATCACCAACGCCGGCAGCGGCCTGACAGAGTTGCTCACAACCCTGCTGCCCAGTTGGGGACTGGCCCCCCGTTGTTTCACCATGGAAGACGACTTGAGCGGGCAAACGCCTGACTTGCTGATTACCGACTGCCCGGAATGCCTGTTCCGCATACGACCGGGCATTACCGCGCCCATCCTGCTGGTGACCGCCTACGGCAATTTCATGCCCAGCGAAGAAGTCGCGGCGCTGGTGCCGCTGCACCAACAAGCGCGCCCCTTGAGCCGTAACGCGCTGTACCAGATCCTGCAACGCAACTTACGCACCGACGCGCACCTGGTGCTTGACCCCGTCCAACTGGATGCCGCGCCGCTCGCACATCGGGCGCGCATCCTGCTGGTGGAGGACAACCCGGTCAACCAACTGGTAGCCAAGGGTATGCTCAGCAAGCTGGGCTGCGAAGTGATCGTGGCCGCCCATGGTGGCGAAGCACTCACGTTTCTTGAAGAGCAGCGCTTCGATATGGTGCTGATGGACTGCAACATGCCGGTGATGGACGGCTATGAGGCCAGCCGGCAGATTCGTCGCAGCGGGCGCTGGCCGGACCTGCCGATTGTCGCGTTGACCGCCAACGCCCTGTCCGAAGAACGCGAGCGCTGCCGTGCGGCGGGCATGAATGACTATCTGGCCAAACCGTTCCGCCGTGAAGAACTCAACGCGCTGCTGGACTTGTGGGTGCCGGGGACGACAAGTCTTTAAGCTGCGCAAGCAACTGGTCGAGGCCATCGCGCAAGGCATCGGCCTGATTCAGGTCGATGCCGCGATCACACAACAAGCGGGTCTTCAGGCTATGGGCCTGGTCCCGCAGTTGCAAACCGGCCTCGCTCAGGCTCAAGTGCACTTCCCGCTCATCCCTGGCACTGCGCCGGCGCGTCACTAACTCAAGCTGCTCAAGACGCTTGAGCAGCGGCGTCAGCGTGCCCGAGTCGAGCATCAGGCGTTGACCCAGGGCCTTGACCGTCGGCTGCAGCGCAGGCGTGGCGTGCCACTCCCACAACACCAGCATCACCACATATTGCGGATAGGTCAGACCCAACTGGTCGAGCATCGGCTTATAAGCGCGGGTGACAGCGCGTGACGCAGCGTAGAGTTTGAAACACAGCTGGTTGTCCAGGGCCAGGGACACGGTGGGCAGGTCGGTCATTTGAGCAAGGCTTCGATCTCTTGGGTCAAGTCCTGCGGCTTGGTGGTAGGACCGAAGCGCTTAACCACCTGGCCGTCGCGGCCGATGAGGAACTTGGTGAAATTCCACTTGATGCCCTTGGACCCCAGCAGGCCCGGCGCCTGTTTTTTCAGTTGCACAAACAGTGGATGGGCATCGCTGCCATTGACGTCGATCTTCTTGAACAACGGGAAGCTGACACCGAAATTCAGCTCGCAGAATTCGGAAATCGCACCTTCGTCGCCGGGCTCCTGCTTGCCGAACTGGTTGCAAGGAAAGCCCAGCACCACCAGGCCCTGGTCCTTGTACTGCTGCCAGAGTTGCTCCAGGCCCTTGTACTGCGGGGTGAAGCCGCATTTGCTGGCGGTGTTGACCACCAGGACAGCCTTGCCGGCGAAATCGGCCAAGGTCTTTTGCTCCCCCTTGATGGTGGTGCACGGGATGCTCAGCAGGTTGTTGCTCATGGCAGTGCCTCGATAAAGGGGAAGAAGGTGAAACATAGTAGGCAATTCAATTGTGTGCAATTTAATTGACCGGACTGATGGCATCCCATCAACACTTTGTAGGAGCGAGCTTGCTCGCGAAAAACTCAAGGACACCGCGCTGAACCAGAATGGCCGCGTAATCGCTGACGACTTTCGCGAGCGCTCCTACAGAGTCCCGACGCCCTTCAAGTTAACGAGGAACAAGGTCCAGGCACACCGAGTTGATGCAATAACGCAGCCCCGTCGGCGGCGGACCGTCCGGGAACACATGCCCAAGGTGCGCATCGCATTTGGCGCAGGTGACTTCGGTGCGGATCATGCCGTGGCTGACGTCACGGATCTCGATCATTGCGCTGTCGGCGATCGGCGCGTAGAAACTCGGCCAGCCGCAGCCGGAATCAAACTTGGTGGTCGAATCGAACAACGGCTCATTGCAGCAGATGCAGTGATATACGCCGTCGGTCTTGGTCCCATTGTACTTACCGCTGAAAGGACGCTCGGTGCCCTTGAGGCGGCACACGTTGTACTGCTCTGGATCGAGCATTGCCTCCCATTCTTCAACGGTTCTCTGCAACTTTTCCATCGGTACACCTCGGCAACTGAAAAAGCCTGATCTGTATCTTTTCCATGGATCAGGCGGCACGTATGATTGCGCCTCTTCAAAACGCCAGTCTGGCACCCGCGCTACCGGCATTCAAACGTATTTATGGGTGCGGGCCTTGCAGCATTCACAGTACGGTAGTGCCCATACCGTCTGGATCGTTCATTTTCAGGATCACATCGCCATGCAGGTCAGCAAATCGAACAAGCTCGCCAACGTCTGCTACGACATTCGCGGCCCAGTGCTCAAGCACGCCAAGCGCCTGGAAGAGGAAGGCCATCGCATCCTCAAGCTGAACATTGGCAACCCGGCGCCCTTTGGTTTCGAAGCGCCGGATGAAATCCTCCAGGATGTGATCCGCAACCTGCCAACGGCCCAGGGCTACAGCGACTCCAAAGGCCTGTTCAGCGCGCGCAAGGCCGTGATGCAGTACTACCAGCAGAAGCAGGTCGAAGGTGTCGGCATCGAAGACATCTACCTGGGTAATGGCGTGTCCGAGCTGATCGTGATGTCCATGCAGGCCCTGCTCAACAACGGCGACGAAGTGCTGGTGCCGGCACCGGACTACCCGCTGTGGACCGCTGCCGTGACCCTGGCCGGCGGCCACCCGGTGCACTACCTGTGCGACGAGGGCGCCGACTGGTTCCCGGACCTGGCCGACATCAAGGCCAAGATCACGCCGAACACCAAGGCCCTGGTAATCATCAACCCGAACAACCCCACCGGCGCCGTGTATTCCAAGGAAGTGCTGCTGGGCATGCTCGAGTTGGCACGCCAGCACAACCTGGTGGTGTTCTCCGACGAGATCTACGACAAGATCCTCTACGACGATGCGGTGCATATCTGCACCGGTTCCCTGGCGCCGGACCTGCTGTGCCTGACCTTCAACGGCCTGTCCAAGTCCTACCGCGTGGCGGGTTTCCGCTCAGGCTGGATCGCGATTTCCGGACCCAAGCACAACGCCCAGAGCTACATCGAAGGTATCGACATGCTGGCCAACATGCGCCTGTGCGCTAACGTGCCGAGCCAGCACGCAATCCAGACCGCCCTGGGTGGCTACCAGAGCATCAATGACCTGATCCTGCCCCAGGGCCGCCTGCTGGAACAGCGCAACCGTACCTGGGAACTGCTCAATGCGATCCCGGGCGTGAGCTGCGTGAAGCCCATGGGCGCGTTGTACGCCTTCCCAAGGATCGACCCGAAAGTCTGCCCGATCCTCAACGACGAGAAGTTCGTGCTCGACCTGCTGCTGTCGGAAAAGCTGCTGGTGGTCCAGGGCACGGCGTTCAACTGGCCGTGGCCGGATCACTTCCGTGTGGTGACCCTGCCGCGCGTGGATGACCTGGACATGGCCATTGGCCGTATCGGCAACTTCCTCAAGTCCTATCGCCAGTAACCGGCATGGCGCTGTACGACCCACATTCGGTCGTACAGCGATTATCTGGCAACACTTCTCTGGCTATCCACTTTCCCCGCACTGCACTTGCGTCTCTACATCCACAAGCCCCTGTAGTTACGGGGCCGCAAGGCAAAAAGTGGCTTTTCACGGATGGCATTCGTCATCGGAAAATCCCTTCAAGGCTCTACATTCAGGCTGTAGGACACAGTTTGAAATAGTCGCTCGGTTGAATCACCCCAAGCCGCACCTTATATACCCCGCAGTACGCGACATATTAAGCATGAGGAGAACTCTACAACCATGATGCGCATCCTGCTGTTCTTGGCCACCAACCTGGCGGTCGTGCTGATTGCCAGCATCACCCTGAGCCTTTTCGGCTTCAACGGGTTCATGGCGGCCAACGGGGTTGATCTGAACCTCAATCAGCTGCTGATTTTCTGTGCGGTCTTTGGTTTCGCCGGTTCGCTGTTCTCGCTGTTCATCTCCAAGTGGATGGCGAAGATGAGCACCAGCACCCAGATCATCACTCAACCACGCACTCGCCATGAACAATGGCTGATGCAAACCGTGGAGCAGTTGTCTCAAGAAGCAGGTATTAAAATGCCCGAAGTCGGGATTTTCCCTGCTTACGAGGCCAATGCCTTTGCGACGGGCTGGAACAAGAACGACGCCCTCGTGGCGGTCAGCCAAGGGCTGCTCGAGCGCTTTTCACCCGATGAAGTGAAGGCGGTACTCGCGCACGAAATTGGCCACGTAGCCAACGGCGACATGATTACCCTGGCGCTGGTGCAAGGCGTGGTTAACACCTTCGTGATGTTCTTTGCGCGGATCATCGGCAACTTTGTCGACAAGGTGATCTTCAAGAACGAAGGCGGCCGCGGTATCGCCTACTTCGTAGCGACCATCTTTGCCGAAGTGGTACTGGGCTTCCTGGCCAGCGCGATTGTGATGTGGTTCTCGCGCAAACGAGAGTTCCGCGCAGACGAAGCCGGCGCACGCCTGGCTGGCACCAGCGCAATGATCAGCGCGCTGCAGCGCTTGCGCTCCGAACAGGGCCTGCCGGTGCATATGCCCGACAGCTTGACCGCTTTTGGCATCAACGGTGGCGTCAAGCAGGGCTTGGCTCGCATGTTCATGAGCCACCCACCGCTGGAAGAGCGTATCGACGCGCTGCGTCGTCGGGGCTGATACCCGGGAATGCAAAAAGGGGCGATTGGATCGCCCCTTTTTTTGTGCACGGTTTTTACACCTTGGTGAGCCGATAGGCGCACTCTTCCAGGCGCGTGACACCGTCCTGCACGAACTTCCAACTCTCCCCCAGAATATCCTGGGCCTCGAGCACCTCCAGGCGCCACTGGAAACCCAGTAGCACCTTTACCTCATCATCCGTCACCGCAAAGGGTGGGCCGGCTTTTTGCGTCTGGTCGTAGTCCAGGGTGATCAGCAGCCCCTGGCAGCCTGGCCGCAACAGGCTATTCAACTGCTCGGCGTACTGCGCGCGCATCAGCGGCGGCAAGGCGATCAGTGCGGCACGGTCGTAAAGCGCAGTGCAATCAGCCAGTACCCCAGCGTCCAAGGCAAAGAAATCGCCGCACCATACTTCGATCAAATCAGCCTGGTACACCTTGAACACGCCGTGCCGAGTGATTCGCGGCGTCAGATTCTGCTCGCTGAAAAAAGCTTCAACCGCCTGCTCCGACAGTTCAACGCCGAGTACGCGATAGCCGTTACTGGCCAGCCACATCAGGTCCAGGCTTTTGCCACACAGCGGCACCAGCACCTTGGCGCCCTGGGCAAGTGTCAGCGAAGGCCAATACCGCAGCAGGTAAGGATTGACCTCGGGCAAGTGAAAACCGATCTGATTGCGCGCCCAGCGTTCCTGCCAAAATTTGGGCTCCATGGAATCACCTCCGAAAATTCGATCAAAAAGCGCTAAAACTTATATTAGATTTAGATCAATGATCTGATTGAAGATGGGCCCATGTTAAACCTCAGGACCTTCCTTATGTTGCCCAGCCTGTTTATCTCCCACGGATCGCCCATGCTTGCCCTGCAACCCGGCGCCAGCGGCCCCGCCCTGCAACGCCTGGCCGCTGAACTGCCACGGCCGAAGGCAATTGTGGTGGTGTCGGCGCACTGGGAAAGCCAGGAACTGCTGGTCAGCGGCAGCGCTGCGCCCGAAACCTGGCACGACTTCGGCGGCTTCCCCCGCGAGCTGTTCGCCGTGCAGTACCCGGCGCCGGGCGACCCGCAATTGGCCAACGAAATCGTCGAGCTGCTTCATGCCGACGGTTTGAATGCGCGAATCGATGAGCGCCGCCCTTTCGACCATGGCACCTGGGTGCCGCTCTCGCTGATGTACCCGGCAGCGGACATTCCAGTGGTGCAAGTCTCATTGCCCAGTCACATGGGCCCTGCCCTGCAAACCCGCGTCGGGCATGCCCTCGCCAGCTTGCGCGAACAGGACGTACTGTTGATCGGCTCCGGCAGCATCACCCATAACCTGGGCGAGCTGAACTGGCAGGCCGGACCCGAGAGTATCGAACCCTGGGCACGCGACTTCCGCGACTGGATGGTGGACACACTCGCCGCCAACGACGAGGCAGCCTTGCATGATTACCGTCGCCAGGCGCCCCACGCCGTGCGTAGCCATCCCAGCGATGAACATTTGTTACCGCTGTACTTTGCGCGCGGCGCCGGGGGTGCCTTCAGCGTGGCGCATCAAGGGTTCACCATGGGCGCGCTGGGCATGGACATCTACCGTTTCGGTTAACACCGGACAAAAAAATCCCCGAACCAGTCGGGGATTTTTTATGTGCGATCAATCAGCCCAAGGGCGGATCAATCTTCGCGGTAGCGACGCAGCTTCAATTGCTTGCCGGCAACGCGGGTGTCTTTCAGCTTGGTCAGCAGTTTTTCCAGACCGTCTTCCGGCAGCTCCACCAGGGAGAAGCTGTCACGGACCTGGATGCGACCGATGGCTTCACGTGCCAGGCCACCCTCGTTGAGGATAGCGCCCAGCAGGTTCTTGGCAGCGATACCATCACGCGCGCCCAGCGCGGTACGGCAACGAGCACGGCCTTCAGCCAATGGAACCGGAGCGCGACGCTCACGATCACCACGGTCCGGACGGTCGCCGGTACGCTCTGGACGATCACCGCGTGGCGCGTTGTTCGGCACCAGTGGGCGCTCTTTCTCGATGGCTGCCAGGGTCAGGGCCTGACCGTTGGTAGCCTTGCGCAGCAGGGCTGCAGCCAGGGCACGTGGGGTGCAACCGATATCGGCGGTCAGGCGGTCCAGCAGGTCGCCGTGGGTCGATTCAGCGTCAGCTACCAGCGGCGACAGGCTGTTGGTCAGTTTCTTGATGCGGGCATCGAGAACGGCCTGGGCATCCGGCAGGCGGACTTCAGCCACTTTCTGACCGGTTACACGCTCGATCACTTGCAGCATGCGGCGCTCACGTGGAGTCACCAGCAGCAGTGCACGACCTTCGCGACCGGCACGGCCGGTACGGCCGATACGGTGAACGTAGGACTCTGGATCGTAAGGCATGTCAACGTTAAACACGTGGGTGATACGCGGAACGTCGAGACCACGAGCCGCTACGTCGGTCGCTACAACGATGTCCAGACGGCCATCCTTGAGGGAGTCGATCACGCGCTCACGTTGGTTCTGGGCGATGTCACCGTTCAGCGCAGCAGCTTTGTAGCCTTTGGCTTCCAGGGCACTGGCCAGGTCCAGGGTCGCTTGCTTGGTACGCACGAACATGATCAGGGCGTCGAAGTCTTCGACTTCCAGCAGGCTCAATACAGCCGAGGTCTTCTGGTCAGCGTGAACCAACAGGTGAGCCTGTTCGATCGCGGTAACGGTCTGAGTCTTGGTCTGGATCTTCACGTGTTGCGGATCGCGCAGGTGGCGCTCGGCAATGGCACGGATCGACTGTGGCAGGGTAGCCGAGAACAGGACGGTCTGACGGGTTGGAGGCAGTGCCTTGAAGATGACTTCCAGGTCATCCATGAAGCCCAGCTTCAACATTTCGTCAGCTTCGTCCAGAACCAGGTGGTTCACGGTCGACAGGACTTTCTCGTCGCGACGCAGGTGGTCGCACAGGCGGCCTGGGGTGGCAACAACGATCTGAGCGCCATTACGGATGGCTTTCAGTTGCGGGCCCATCGGCGCGCCGCCGTAAACGGCAACAACGGTAACGCCTGGCATTTGCTTGGCGTAGGTTTCGAAAGCGGTTGCTACTTGCAGCGCCAACTCACGCGTTGGCGCCAGGATCAGGGCTTGCGGTTCGCGCTTGGCAGGATCGATGCAGTGCAGGATAGGCAGGGCGAACGCGGCGGTTTTACCGGTACCGGTTTGCGCCTGGCCAATCATGTCCTGGCCGGCCATGATGATCGGGATCGATTGCTGCTGAATCGCCGAAGGTTCTTCGTAGCCGGTCGCGATGACGGCAGCGAGAATGTTCGGGTTAAGATTAAAAGCGGCGAAGCCGCCGGTTTCCTGGGTCATGGGTCTGCCTCTAAGTGCATCCGCAAAGACCCATGCTCCAAAGCTGCGCATGCCGTGTTGAGACTCAAGAGTCGCCCTGGCTGCTTTGTCGGCGGGGATTTGCGAAAACGAATGAATGAAAAAGATTCGTCAAGGGAGAGTCCGCTGTGCGGACGTGCAGCCGAAGCTGACTTCGGGGAATTGCGCTACCTAAACGCGGCCCGGTTAAAGGCCGGCGCGCACTATACCGGAAATACCTGAAAAAGGGAGCTTTTTTTATCGCCAGGCGCCGATAAACCGCGCTGCATCACAGTCTTTGCAGATAAGCGCGCCAGGGTCTATTTTTCAAAGGCCCGGCCCTGTTGGTCATCACGCTTAAACGGTTCACCCAGCATCGAGACCCTTTGGTCTGAAACCCTTCATTGCGCCCGAGGGAACACCCGATGAATCAAGCCAACCGCAGCCGCGTCAGCCGTGAACTCCAGGGCCATGTCCTGCTGTTGGGCCTGGATCGGGTCGCCAAGCGCAACGCCTTTGACCTGGATTTGCTCAATGAACTGAGCCTGGCTTATGGCGAATTTGATCGAAATGACGAAGCACGGGTGGCCGTAGTATTTGCCCACGGCGACCACTTCACCGCTGGCCTGGACCTGGCCAATGTCAGTGGCGTGATGGCGGGAGGCTGGCAACCCCCACTGGGAGGTTGCGATCCGTGGGGCGTTTTCGCAGGCCCCAGGGTCAGTAAACCGGTGATCATCGCGGCCCAGGGCTACTGCCTGACCATCGGTATCGAGTTGATGCTCGCTGCGGATATTAATGTGTGCGCGAGCAATACCCGCTTTGCGCAGATGGAAGTACAACGTGGGATTTTTCCGTTTGGGGGTGCGACATTGCGTTTTCATCAGATCGCCGGCTGGGGCAACGCAATGCGCTGGCTGCTCACCGGCGATGAGTTCGACGCCCATGAAGCCCTGCGCCTGGGTTTGGTGCAGGAAGTAATGGCCAGTGAAGACCTGCTGCCCCGCGCCATCGAACTCGCCAGTCGCATCGCGCGCCAAGCACCGCTTGGCGTCCAGGCCACCTTGATGTCGTCCCGCCTGGCACGTATGGAAGGCGAAACTGTTGCGGCGGCCGCGCTGCCGCCGATGGTGGATAAATTGCTGAACACCGAGGATGCCAAGGAAGGCGTGCGGGCGATGGTCGAGAAGCGGCCGGGGGTGTTCAAGGGTATTTGAGTCGCCTGTACCGACGCCATCGGGGGCAAGCCCTCTCCCACATTTGAAATGAGTTCCAAGTGTGGGAGGGGCGGTGCGACGATTCGACTTGCCGCCGATGGCGTCGGTACAGGCGACTAAGTAGCCGGCCGAATCGCCTTGATCAACGGCTGCAACGAATACCCCAATCGCGGTGCGAGGGCTTCGGCGCGCCCCCAGAGCGCATCAAGATCCAGCGCCTGGTCCAGCTCCGAAGGCACCAATAGGATCACATTGCCCTCCTTCACCGGCAGTTCCCAGTAATGCCGGTGGTACAAACCACGCAGCAACGCCGCGCCCAAGGGTTTGCCATCATCGGTCGCCCACTGGTTGATCACCAGCCAACCGCCAGGGTTGAGTTTCTTCTGGCAGTTTTCCAGGAAGGTCCAGGCCAGGTGTCCGACGCCAGGGCCGACATCCGTGTAAAGGTCGACGAAAATCAGGTCCGCCGATTCAGCGGTCTCCAACAATTCCAAGGCGTCGCCGATGCGGATATACAGACGCGGATCATCATCCAGCCCCAAGTATTCGATGGCCAGGCGCGGCACATCAGGGCGCAGCTCGATGGCTTCGACATCTTCCAGCGGCAGGAACTTGAGGCACGCCTGGGTCAACGTACCCGCTCCCAGGCCGAGGAACAGCGCGCTCTCCGGCTGCTCATGGCACAACGCACCGATCAGCATCGCACGGGTGTAGTCGTACTCCAGCCAGCTCGGGTCAGCGGTGAACACGCAGCTTTGCTCGATGGCGTCGCCAAACTCGAGAAACCGGTAATCGGCCACCTCGAGCACACGGATCATGCCGAAATCATCATGGACTTCGGCCAGCAGGCGCTCGACACGCTCCTCGGTCATCACTACTCCTAAAGGGTTTACCGCACGGCAAAGGCGCGATTGTCGGCCAACCGGCGGCAACAGGTCACGCACTAATTACTGATAACATTGGCGCCCCACCGTCAACCACCCAATCGAGTTCATGATGAGCCAACCCTGGAGCCCCGACAGCTGGCGCGCCCTGCCAATCCAGCAACAACCCCAGTACCCGGACGCTGCGCACTTGTTGCACGTAGAGCAGAGCCTGGCCAGCTATCCGCCGCTGGTGTTTGCCGGGGAAGCCCGCGAGTTGCGCCGTCAGTTTGCCGAGGTGACCCAGGGTCGCGCGTTCCTGCTGCAAGGTGGCGACTGCGCCGAGAGCTTTGCCGAGTTCTCCGCCGCAAAAATCCGCGACACCTTCAAGGTGCTGCTGCAGATGGCCATTGTGATGACCTTCGCCGCCGGCTGCCCGGTGGTGAAAGTCGGGCGCATGGCCGGCCAGTTCGCCAAGCCGCGCTCGGCCAACGATGAGACCATCGACGGCATCACCCTGCCCGCCTACCGTGGCGATATCGTCAACGGCATCGGCTTCGACGAAAAAAGCCGCGTGCCGGACCCGGACCGCCTGCTGCAGTCCTACCACCAGTCCACCGCCACCCTCAACCTGCTACGCGCGTTTGCCCAGGGCGGTTTTGCCGACCTGCACCAGGTGCACAAGTGGAACCTGGACTTTATCGCCAACTCCGCCCTGGCCGAAAAATACAGCCAGTTGGCCGACCGCATCGACGAAACCCTGGCCTTCATGCGTGCCTGCGGCATGGACAGCTCACCGCAACTGCGCGAAACCAGCTTTTTCACCGCCCATGAAGCGCTGCTGCTCAACTACGAACAAGCCTTCGTGCGCCGCGACAGCCTGACCAACGACTACTACGACTGCTCGGCCCACATGCTGTGGATCGGCGACCGCACCCGTCAGTTGGATGGCGCTCATGTCGAGTTCCTGCGCGGGGTGAACAACCCGATCGGCGTCAAAGTCGGCCCGAGCATGAACCCGGATGACCTGATCCGCCTGATCGACATCCTCAACCCCGACAACGACCCCGGCCGCCTCAACCTGATCGCGCGCATGGGCGCAGGCAAAGTCGGCGACCATCTGCCCAACCTGATTCGCGCCGTGCAGAGCGAAGGCAAGCAGGTGTTGTGGAGCTCCGACCCGATGCACGGCAACACCATCAAGGCCAGCAGCGGCTACAAGACCCGCGACTTTGCGCAGATCCTCGGCGAGGTCAAGGAGTTCTTCCAGGTGCACCAGGCCGAGGGCACGTATGCCGGCGGGATTCATATCGAGATGACCGGGCAGAACGTCACCGAGTGCATCGGCGGCGCGCGGCCGATCACTGAAGATGGCTTGTCGGACCGCTACCACACCCATTGCGACCCACGGATGAACGCCGACCAGTCGCTGGAGTTGGCGTTCCTGATTGCCGAGACTTTGAAGCAGGTCAAGCGCTAGCAGACGTGTGGAAAATAGGGCTTGTTGTGGCGAGCGGGCTTGCCCCGCGTTGGGTGGCGAAGCCGCCCCAAAACCCACGCCGCCATTGCGCCTGAACCCCTTCAGTGATCTTACTGGGGCTGCTTCGCAGCCCAACGCGGGGCAAGCCCGCTCGCCACGAAAGTACCTTCCTCCTACAAGTGCAGCATGGCTAACCGCAACCGGTCGGCACTCGACCGCTGGCAATTGAGCTGGATATGTTCGAGCCCCAGCCAGTCGGCCATTTGCCGCAGGTTCAACGCCAGCGCCAACATCCCCTCCTCATCCAGCCCCGGCTCTTCCTCATGCACCGCATGCACGGCCAGGCGCCCGTTGGCGCGTTCGGCCCGCAGGTCGATCCGTGCAGCGATCCGCTCGTGGTGCAAAAACGGCAGCACGTAGTAGCCGTACACCCGTTTGTCTTGCGGGGTGTAGATCTCCAGCCGGTAGCGGAAATCGAACAGGCGCTCGGTACGGCTGCGCTCCCAGACCAGCGAGTCGAAGGGCGACAGCAGTGCGCTGGCCGACACCTTGCGCGGCACGTTGGGCGCGGGCAGGCAATATGCCGCTTGCGTCCAGCCTTGCACCTGGCAAACCTGCAATTGCCCGTCCTCGACCAACTCCGCGAGGCGACTGCGACTGTCGGCGGGGTCAAGGCGGAAGTAGTCGCGCAGGTCTTTTTCGGTGCCTACACCTAAGGCGGTGGCGCTGTGCAGCAGCAAGCCACGCTGGGCCTCGGCCTCGGCCAACGGTGCCTGCCGGAGGATGTCGCCAGGGATGACACGCTCGGGCAAGTCGTAGAGCCGCTCGAAACCCCGTCTGCCGGCAACGGTAACCAGGCCGGCGGCGAACAGCCACTCCAGCGCATGTTTTTCATCGCTCCAGTCCCACCAGGGTCCGGCCCGTTCTTCGCGGGTCGACAAACTGCCCGCGCCCAGCGCGCCCTGCTGTTCGACGGTCTGCAAAACGCGCTGGATCGTGGCCTGCTGCTCACGACCAAAGCGCGCCATCTGCGAATAGATACCACGCCCCTCTTGCGCCCGCTCCATACGCCAACGCATCAACGGGTACAACGCCATCGGCAGCAACGAGGCCTCGTGCCCCCAATACTCAAACAGGGAACGCCGCCGGCCCTGGCTCCAAGCCGCTTGTTCAAGCAACAACGGGGAGTAATTGCCCAGGCGGGAAAACAGCGGCAGGTAATGAGAGCGCACCAGCGCATTGACCGAGTCAATCTGCACCACGCCCAAGCGCTCGATCACGCGGTTGAGGTGCGCGGCCTTTATCTGTGCTGGCGCCTGGCGCCCGGAAAATCCCTGGGCCCCCAGCGCCATGCGTCGAGCTTGCTTGAGGGAAAAGGACAAGTCGGCGGGCATGGGAATCTCCTTGAATGCTCGCGACCTACCCTACTGCATCCGCGGTCATTTTCGCAGCGGATCTTCCCAGAAATGCCGATGGCTCTCCTGCTCCACATCGGCACGGCTGAGGCCGATGTCCTTGAGCGCATCATCGCTCATGCTCGCCAGCATCAGCCGTTCGTGGCGCAACACCTGCCACCGAAATACCACCCGCAGTAGCCCGGAAAACGGCCGCTTGGCGATCAACACAAAACCTTTCTGACCTTTCATCTTCTCGCCCTCCAGTGGGGATGACGCAAGTGTGTGCCGTGCAATATGATCAATCCAACGAATGTTTCTTATGCAATACATCTCGGAGATTGATCAATTGTCCGGCTACCCGAGTATCGACACTGAAGTGCTGCGCACCTTCGTCGCCATCGCCGACCAGGGCGGTTTCACCCGCGCCGGTGCACTGGTCAACCGCACCCAATCGGCGGTGAGCATGCAGATGAAACGTCTGGAAGAAGACGTGTTGCAGCGCAAGCTGTTCGAGCGCGATGGCAGGCAAGTGCGGCTGACGCCAGAGGGCCAGGTGTTGCTGGGTTATGCGCGGCGTATCCTGAAACTCCACAGCGAGGTGTTCAACACCCTGCGCGAGCCGCATATGGTGGGGCTGGTACGCATCGGTACGCCGGACGATTACGTGATGCGTTTCCTTCCAGGGATCCTAAAGCGGTTCTCCAAGGCCTACCCGCTGATCCAGATCGAGCTGCACTGCGAATCATCAAGGGTGCTGATGCAGCGACGGGATCTGGCGCTGACCGTTATCAGCCGCGAACCCGGCAAGGAAATCGGCGAGCTTTTGCGCACAGAGCGCATGGTATGGGCAGCGGCGCCATGTTTTTGCGTGGAAGAGCACGATGCCGTGCCCCTGGCGGTGTCCGGTACCGACTGCGTGTACACGCAATGGACCCAGGCCGCACTGGATGCAACCGGGCGGGATTACCGCCTGGCGTATCACAGCACCAACGTCGCGGCGATCCAGGCCGTCGTGAGTGCCGGCCTGGCCGCCATGATCTGCATGGAAAGCCTGGTGACTGACGACTTGCGCGTACTCGGCAGCGATGAGGGTTTCCCACCGCTGCCCTCGATGAATTTGCACTTGCTGCGTAACCCGCAAATGACCTCACCGATCACCGAGTGCCTGGCCGAATACATCCTCGAAGGCTTCAGACTTTAAACGTCAGCATCACCGCACACAGCACCAGGAAGCCGCAGAACAGGCCGCGCAACACACGCTCCGGCAACGCATGGGCAACCTTCACGCCCCAACTGATACTGAGCAAGCCGCCAACGGCGAGCGGTACGCCGATCATCCAGTCCACCTCGTGGTGCCAGGCATAAGTGACCAACGTCACACCCGTGCTGGGCAACGCCAAGGCCAGGGACAACCCTTGGGCGACGACCTGGGTGGTGCCGAACAGGCTGGTGAGCACCGGAGTGGCCACCACCGCGCCGCCAACTCCGAACAAACCGCCCATGGAACCGGACACCGCGCCCAACACGCCAAGCCAGGGCCAGGAGTAACGCATGTGTGCCGTCGGCGGTGCATTACGTGTGAACATGCGCAGCAGGTTGTAAGCCGAAAGTGTCAGCAAGAACGCAATAAAGCCGATACGCATGGCGCCTGCGTCCAACCCCACGGCCCAGATCGAGCCGAGCCAGGCAAAGCTGAACCCCATGATGCCCAAGGGCAGCGCGTGCCGCAGTTCGATGCGATTGCGCTGGTGGTAACGCCACAGGGCGAGCATCACGTTCGGCACCACCATCACCAGCGCCGTGCCTTGGGCAAGTTGTTGGTCCAGGCCGAACCACACGCCGAGTACCGGGATTGCAATCAGCCCGCCACCAATACCAAACAGGCCACCCACCGTGCCGAGGGCCACGCCCAATACCAGGTACACCGCTAAATCCAACACCGCTCGCTACTCCCCATTCACAAGACCTGCATGCTACGCAGTCGACTCTGGCGCGGAAACGCACAGCAACGCACAATGGCTATGCCAATCTCGCACAAGCACGCGCCGATGAATCCTCATACGCTGACCGATCAACTGAGTCTGTTTCTCGATGTATTGGAAACGGGCAGCTTTTCCGCTGCAGCACGTCGCCATCCGCTGACGCCCTCGGCGGTGGCGCGGCGTATCGACAGCCTGGAAAGCTCCGTGGGCAGCCGCTTGTTCCAGCGCAGCACGCATGCGGTGGTGCCGACCCCGGCGGGCCTGGCCTTCGCCGAGCGGGCACGCAGGATCGTCAGCGAGTTGCAACTGGCGCGGGCGGAAGCCGCCTCCCTGAGCCATGCACCCGAGGGCCTGATTCGCGTGGACGCCCCGGCAGCGTTTGGTCGACGGCATCTGGCGCCAGTGATCGCGGACTTTCTGAATGTGTACCCGGGGCTGGATGTGCACCTGCACCTGATCGACAGCTTTGTCGATATGCAGGGCGCGCACTTGGGCAAGGTCGACTTGGTGCTGCGCGCGGGGCATATCGTCGATACACGGCTGATCGCCACGCCCCTGGCCAGTATCGTGCGCATCGCCTGCGCCAGTCCGGCCTACCTGAAAAGCCGTGGCACCCCGGCCCACCCCCGCGAATTGAGCGAGCATGACGGCCTGGACTGGGACGGCCTGGCGCCGATGTTCGCGTGGCGCTTCGAAATGGATGGGCGCCGTGCAACGTACCGCCCGCGGCGCATCCGCATGAGCGCCAACAACGCTGAAGCGCTGTTATCGGGTGCTCTCGCCGGGCTCGGCATCGCCCACCTTCCCACCTGGCTGGCCAGTGAGTACCTGGTACGCGGGGAGTTGCTGCCGCTGTTTTGCAAAGACGGCCTGCCCAGCCCGGAGACCACCGGGATCTACGCATTGCGCCTGGAACAGCAGCCCAATGCGCGCAGCCGATTGCTGCTGGAATACCTCAAGTCCCGATTCAGCCCCGTGCCGCCTTGGGATCTGGCACTGCAAAGCGGGCTGGTCTGACCAGCCAGACAGAATTATCTGGCGCATTAAAGATTTGCCCGCTAGATTCCAGGGCAGACACGCTTTTTTGAGGCACCGCCATGAGCAAAAATCCCGCCCCCTGCGAATCCCTATTGCTGGACAATCAACTGTGTTTCGCCCTGCACTCCACGTCGCTGCTCATGACCAAGGTCTACAAACCGCTGCTGCAAGCTCTCGGCCTGACCTACCCGCAGTACCTGGCCATGATGGTGCTGTGGGAAGAAGATGGTTTGACCGTCGGCGAAATCAGCAGCCGCCTGCTGACCGACCCGGGCTCCCTGACGCCACTGCTCAAGCGCCTGGAAGCCGAAGGCCTGCTCAGCCGCACCCGCAGCCGTGAAGATGAGCGCGTGGTAGTGGTGGAACTGACCGACGCTGGACGTGCCTTGCAGGAGAAGGCCATGGGTATTCCCCAGTGCATTCTCGGCGCCAGCGGTTTGGAGCTGGACCAATTGCGCAAGCTGCAGGCTGATTTGCTTACGTTGCGGGGCAACCTGCAGAACGCGATCTAAACACAGCAAAACACTCAACATGTGGGAGGGGGCTTGCTCCCGATGACGGTTTATCCGTCGACGAATCTTTTGGCTGAAACACCGTTATCGGGAGCCCCCCCCTCCCACATTGGTTTGCAGCGACTGAAAAAATATTTATACATTTATATTGCGCACTAAACATTAGCGCTATACATTCATCTCACCAACTACTTAGCGCGCAAAATATTAGCGCTATAAACCAAGAGGACGACACCATGCAAACGCTCTATACCGCAGTAGCCACCGCCACCGGCGGCCGTGATGGTCGCGCTGTTTCCAGCGACAACATCCTCGATGTGAAACTCTCCACCCCCAAAGAATTGGGCGGCGCCGGTGGCCAGGCAACCAACCCGGAACAACTGTTCGCTGCCGGTTATTCGGCCTGCTTTATCGGCGCCCTGAAATTCGTCGCCAGCCAGACCAAACGCAAAATCCCGGACGATGCCTCGATCACTGCCCACGTCGGCATCGGCCAGATCCCTGGTGGTTTCGGCCTGGATATCGACCTGCACGTCAGCCTGCCAGGCCTGGACCAGGACGATGCGCAAAGCCTGGTCGACGCCGCTCACCAAGTCTGCCCGTACTCCAACGCCACCCGTGGCAACGTCGATGTGCGCCTGCACGTAACCGTCTAACCACTGCTGCTGTCACTGGAGAAGAACATGAACACATTTGCCAAAGTGCTGACCGGCAGCCTGCTCGCCCTGTCCATCACTCACGCTTTCGCCGCCAATGGCGACGTTGAACACACTACCCAGGCCTTCCTGGATGTGTTGAACGCCGGCACCGGCAAGCCGATGGAACAACTGACGCCCAAGGAAGCCCGCGCCATACTGACGGGGGCCCAGGCCGGTGTGAAGTTGACCTTGCCCAAGGCGGACGTGAGCCAGAAGACCATTCAGGTCGATGGCCAGCCGCTCGACCTGACCATCGTGCGGCCAGCCGGGGTCAAGGGCACATTGCCGGTGTTCATGTTCTTTCACGGCGGCGGCTGGGTATTGGGGGATTACCCGACTCACGAGCGCCTGGTGCGCGACCTGGTGGTGGGCTCGGGGGCCGTGGCGGTCTTCGTCAACTACACGCCTTCACCGGAAGCGCACTACCCGGTGGCGATCAACCAGGCTTACGGCGCAACCAAGTGGGTCGCCGAGCACGGCAAGGACATCAACGTCGACGGCAAACGGCTGGCGGTCGCGGGCAATAGTGTCGGTGGCAATATGGCAGCCGTCGTCAGCCTGATGGCCAAGGACAAGGGCACGCCCGCGATCAAGTTCCAGTTGCTGTTGTGGCCGGTGACCGATGCCAACTTCGAGACGGCGTCCTACAACCAGTACGCCGAAGGGCACTTCCTCACCAGGAACATGATGAAGTGGTTCTGGGATAACTACACCACCGACGCCAACCAGCGGGCCGAGATCTACGCCTCGCCGTTGCGGGCGACCACGGATCAGCTCAAGGGCTTGCCGCCCGCGCTGATTCAGACTGCCGGTGCTGATGTGTTGCGTGACGAAGGCGAAGCCTATGCGCGCAAGCTGGACCAGGCCGGGGTTCCCGTAACGGCCGTGCGCTATAACGGCATGATCCACGACTACGGTTTGCTCAATGTGGTCAGCCAGGTACCCGCAGTGCGTTCGGCCTTGCTGCAGGCATCGGACGAGCTGAAGCAACACCTGAAGTAAAAAGCAGCGCCCACGAAAAAGCCCGACGCAAGGTCGGGCTTTTTCGTATCGGCGGGGCCAGAATTACTTCTTGGCGCGACCTTTGTACGAACCGCCTTCGCGGGTGTCGATCTCGATCAGGTCGTCGATTTCGATGAAATCGGCTACTTGCAGTTCGGTACCGTTGCTCAGTTTGGCAGGCTTCATCACTTTGCCCGAAGTGTCACCGCGAGCGGAACCTTCGGTGTAGGCAACCTTACGCACGATAGTGGTCGGCAGCTCTACGGAAACCAGGCGCTCTTCGAAGAAAATAGCTTCGCAGACGTCTTCCATGCCTTCTTCGATGAACGGCAGAACGGCTTCGATATCTTCAGCGTTCAGCTCGTACATGGTGTAGTCGGTGGTGTCCATGAACGTGTAGGTGTCGCCGCTGATGAAGGACAGGGTCGCTTCTTTGCGGTCGAGGATCACGTCGTCCAGTTTGTCATCGGCGCTGTAGACGATCTCGGTCTTGTAACCGGTCAGCAGGTTCTTCAGCTTGGTCTTCATGATTGCGCTGTTACGACCAGACTTGGTGAACTCAGCTTTCTGAACCAGCCAAGGGTCGTTTTCGAGACGGATCACTGTACCGGGTTTCAGTTCTTTACCAGTTTTCATTGCGTATATCCGAAATTTGGATGGGATTTACAAAAATCAAGGTCGCGTATCATATCCAACTTTCATAAAACTGTACCAGCGCCGTCGCAAGATCGGCCTGCAAGCCTTGTTCCAGACACCACGTCTGCGCGTGCTGACTAAGCTCAGGCCAGTGCTCCAGCAGCATTTTCCACGGTTGTGCCATATCGCCATCAGTGTTCCAGGCTTGCCAGAGTTCGACCAAGGCGACCTTTGCGGCCGGCGACAGGGCGGCGGTGTACAGGTCCAGGAAGGCGTCGAGCTTGTCCAGGTGGATGTCTTCGTCCTGGCGATAGATGTGCCACAGCAGCGGCCGCCCCGCCCATTGGGCGCGCACGAACGAGTCTTCGCCGCGCACGGCGTTGAAGTCGCAACACCACAGCAGGCGGTCATATTGCTCCTGGCGCACAAACGGCAGCACCTGCACGGTCAGGGCGCCGTGCTGATGAACGTCTCCCACCGACAGGCCTTCTACGCCGAGCCAATGCTGCACATCCCCGAGGATGCGCCCTTCCGGTACCAAGAGATGCGTGACGCGCCCGTCTGTCGACAGTACGTCCAGCCAACTGGCCAATCCGGCGTTTTCGTAGGCGAACAACGAGATGAGCCGCGCACCTGCTGCCGGAAACACACCCAAGGCTTGCAGGAATTGCCGCTGCGCATCGGCATCCTGCTGAAACGCCTGACGCTGCTCCAGCAACCCTGCCTCGCGTAACAGCCCCCCGGTGCCGGGTCGGAAACCCGGAAAAAAGAAGTACTTCTGCACACCCTTGAATTTCACCGACGGCAACCGATGGCACCCCACCACCCAATCTTCGGCGCTGAGATAGTCCAGGTTCATCCACAACGGTGTGCGTTCACGCGCGGCCATGGCTTCCATGTAGTCAGGCGGCAACTGGCAGGCGAAGGCGGCGATCACCACATCGGCTGCCGGAGCGCTCGACCACGTGGCCGGCCAATGGCGCACATCGACACCCTCTTGCCATTGCTGGTCCAGGCGCACATCAATGTCGGGACACATACGCTCGAAGGCGCGCAGGTCGTCGACCCACAAGCGCACCTCGCACCGCTGCTCAGCCACCAATTGCCGGGCCAGGCGCCAGGTCACGCCAATGTCGCCGTAGTTATCGACGACGCTGCAAAAAATATCCCAGCGGGCTCTCATTCCGGGCTCCAACGCTCAAAGGCTCGATTGTCCGCATAAATGCGCTGATGCAGAAGGCTTGATCGCGATTATTCTGCACAGTAGCTGTGCGACAATCGCCGCCATGCCGTTAATGCCTGCCAGGAGGCCATCATGTCCGATCGCTCGTTGTCGCTGCCCAAGCTCACCCTCGCCATTGCCCTGGGGGTGTGGCTGGGGTTTATCGCCATCGCGCTGACCACCTGGCTGGCGTCGCGCTATCTATTCCCGCAAAGCCTGGCGCCCGTGGCCCAGGCCGTTCAGCAACTGGGTAAACCTGCACCGGTTGCGCCGGAGCCGCCGAACCGTATGTTCGAGCAGTACCAACAGAACCTGCAGAAGCAGGAACAGCAGCAAGCCTTGGACCAGGCCCGCAACAACACGCGCAACTTGTCCAACCCCAAATGCCAGTTCTGGCTGCAACAGGACCAGAACGCACCCAATGAAAAGACCCGGGCCAATGTCCTGCAATTCTGCGATTGATGACCATGAATAAACACGCCGTTCACCAGTTGATCCTGGAAAAGCTCACCGCCGACCTCGACATCGCCCAGCGCGCCGCGCAGACCGCTTACGAAACCGCGACCCACGAAGAAAATATCGCCGAAAACAAATACGACACCCTCGGGCTGGAGGCGTCTTACCTGGCAGCCGGGCAAGCCAAGCGCGTCGAGGAAATCAAGCAGGCGTTGGCGCTGTGCCAGAACCTGCCACTGCGTGCGTACGATGATCAATGTGGCATAGAAGTCGGCACGCTACTGGGCCTGGAGGACGAGAACGGCCGCCAGCAGTGGCTGTTCCTGGCACCGGATGCGGCGGGTTTGAAGGTGGACGTGGTCGGCCAACCGGTGACCGTCATCACCCCGCGCTCCCCCCTGGGCAAAAGCCTGCTGGGCAAGTTCGAAGGTGATGAGGTGGCGATTCTGGTGGCAGGCGCCCGGCAACACTTTACGGTTACCGAGGCCAAATAAACCCCTTAATGGACGGGCAACTCCACGCCGTCGAACAGCTCTTCCAGTTCCTGTTTGTTGTGGCACTGGATCGCCTTGGCCATGACTTCACGGGTCAGGTGCGGGGCGAACTTCTCGATGAAGTCGCACATGAAGCCCCGCAGGAAGGTGCCACGGCGGAAGCCGATCTTGGTCACGCTGGACTCGAACAGCTCGCTGGCATCCAGCACTACCAGGTCTTTATCGAGGTTGGTATCGACGGCCATCTTGGCAACGATGCCCACGCCCAGGCCCAGGCGCACATAGGTCTTGATGACGTCGGCGTCGGCGGCGGTGAACACCACTTTCGGCGTAAGACCGCGATGGCTGAAGGCTTCGTCGAGCTTGGAGCGGCCAGTAAAACCGAAGACGTAGGTCACGATCGGGTATTCAGCCAGGGCTTCCAAGGTCAGCTTCGGCAACTTGGCCAATGGGTGGCCTTGGGGCACGACGACGCAACGGTTCCAGCGGTAGCACGGCATCATCACCAGGTCACCGAACAGCTCCAGGGCTTCGGTGGCGATGGCGAAATCGACGGTGCCGTCAGCGGCCATCTCGGCGATCTGCATCGGCGAACCCTGGTGCATGTGCAGCGCCACGTCCGGGTATTGCTTGATGAAATCGCGGATCACCGGCGGCAATGCGTAACGCGCCTGGGTGTGAGTCGTGGCAATCGAGAGGGTGCCTTTCTTCTCGTTGGAGAATTCCTGGGCGATCTGCTTGATGCTCTCGACTTTGCGCAGGATCTCGCCGGCGGTGGTGATGATGCGTTCACCGGCCGGTGTGACACGGGTGAGGTGCTTGCCGCTGCGCGCGAACACTTCGACGCCCAGCTCGTCTTCGAGCAGGCGGATCTGCTTGCTGATACCGGGTTGCGAGGTGTAAAGGCTTTGAGCGGTAGCGGAAACGTTGAGGTCGTGGTGCGCCACTTCCCAGATGTAGCGCAGTTGTTGAAGCTTCATATGTATCCCTCAAAGCAGATAGACGCCACGGGTATCAGCGACGGTATATAACTATATTAAAGGTTCGACGGATAAATCTAGAACTTTTTATCCTTTCTCACCCATCACACGTCATCACTGCGTCGACGTTGTAACGAAGGCACCAGGTAAACCGGCACGGTAGACAGCTGCAGCACCCGCGCGGCGGTGCGCCCAAGCGGAGTGGCGGCCGCCGTGGCATGGCTGTGACTGCCGACGATCAGCAGGTCGACGGACAGTTTGCGCAACTGCTCAAGTATCACTTCGCACGGATCCCCCTGGATCACCCGTACCGAGCGAATCAGCTCCAGGTCTTGCTCCCCCTCCCCCAACTCTTCACGAAAACTGTCCAGCACCCGTTGCTCGATGGTTGCCATGACAGTGGTCAGCCCCTGGCTCTGCCATTCACTCAAGGCCCTCTCATCAAGGTAGCTCTGCAACACCGATTCGGCGAACAACCCGATGGGCTCGACCACATGAATCACATCCAGGTCTGCCTTGAACGTTCGCGCCAGCGCCAGTGCATGCTGCATCACATACGGCGCATACAGACCAAGGTCCGTGGCGTACAGCATCGAACGAATCATAAAACCTCCCGGACGGCCAGGATGGAGGAGATTGAATGAGCTTAGCAGCGCCCCTAAGTCTCGGCTTGAATCCTCACCTCGTTACTGATGCCATGGGGCACATGCCCGGTGGCCACCACCTCCCTGGCTTTCTCGCAGTGACCGGCCTGGTCATCGAAAAACACATCTGCGGCAAACGCCTCGAGGAATGCGGACTTCTCCAGGCCGCCGAGAAACAGTGACTCATCCAGTCGGATGTCCCACTCACGCAAGGTCCGAATCACCCGCTCGTGAGAAGGCGCCGAACGGGCGGTCACCAGGGCCGTGCGGATCGGGCAGGCCTCGTCCGGAAACTCACGCTGCAATAAGTTGAGTGCCGCCAGGAAACCCTTGAAGGGCCCGCCGTGCAATGGCTGCCGCGCCGACTCGCGCTCGCTGGCCTGGAATGCCTCCAGCCCACCGGCCTGATACACGCGCTCCGACTCATCGGAGAACAGCACCGCGTCACCGTCAAAGGCGATCCGCAGTTCCTCGCTGGAAGCCCGGCGCGGACCACCCGACAGAATCGTCGCGGCGGCAAAGCCGGCGTCGAGGGCACTGCGGACATCTTCAGCATGGGTGGAAAGAAACAGATGACAGCCAAAAGCGGCCAAATAAGGATAAGGACTACGCCCACCTACAAAGGCTGCGCGGGAAATATCCAGGCCGTAATGCTGGATAGAATTGAACACGCGCAAGCCGGTGTCAGCACTGTTGCGCGACACCAGCACCACCTCGACCCGAGCACGGCCCAGGCTGGCATTGAGGCTCAGCAGCTTCTTGACCAGCGGAAAGGCGTCACCGGGCTCGAGGATCTCTTCCTCGTGTTCGATCTGGTATTTGCGGTAGGCCTCCACCCCTTGGGCCAGGTAGACCTTGTGGCTGTCGCTCAGGTCGAACAGCGCCCGCGAGGAAATCGCCAGCACCAGTTTGTCGCCCAATCCCTTTGCCATGGTACGTCCCCCGAATCAGCGGTTATGCCGATCAATAAAGCTCAAGGCCTGGTACAGCGCCTGCATTCGCGGCAACTCGCAACCCGCGGCCTTGGCGGCAGCGAGCGGTCGCGCATAGATCGCCGCCAGTTCCAGCGGGCGCTTGTGTATATGGTCGTGGTACATGCTGGGCAGGTAATCGTCCATGGTTTGCGTCATGGCGAACATCTGCTCGGCGTAACTGCCGGGGATTTCATGGCCGCAGGCATGGGCGCCCTGCACCACTTCGGCCATCAGCGCCTGGATCAGCTCGCGGCTGGATTCGTCCGCCATCATCGCCGTGGTGCCGGTGCCCAGCAACACCGAGAGGCCGTTGTAGGGCACGTTCCACACCAGTTTGTGCCAGCGCGCCTGATGCACATTGGCCATGCCTTGGGACTCGATACCGGCCTTATGAAACAACGCAGCGCCGGCTTCGACAATAGCCTTCTGGCGGCTCTCATCGTTGGCCGCCGTGCCGCTGTGGTAGCCCAGGTTGACCCGGCCCAACGCCTGGTGCTCGACCACGCCAGGCGCAGAGCGGTGTACGCCGATGTAGCACAGCCCGCCCAATAGATGCAGGGATGGCGGCAGGTGTTCACGCAGACTGTCTTCGACATCCAGGCCGTTTTGCAGCAACACCACCTTGGCGTCCGGCGCCGCGACCTGGGCGAGGGTCGGGGCCAGCTCGACATTGCCGGTGGATTTGGTGCCCACCAGCAACCAGTCGCACGGGGGCATGTCGGCGGCACGGGCGTAGGCCTGCACCGGGTGCAGCTGCAGGTTGCCATGCACACGGCTATTGACGCGCAGGCCGTGCTCGCTGACCGCCGCGTATTCGCTGCGCAACAGGAAGTGCACGTCGAAGCCCGCGCGGGCCAGCATCAGGCCGTAGAAACCACCGATGGCGCCGGTGCCGATAATGCCAATGCGTGGCGACTGTGCTGTCATGGCAGATCCTCTGGAGTGCGGCTAAGCGCTTGGTTAATGGTGTCGACAAGGTCAGAAAGCGTAAGGCGTGTCTGTATCTGCCCGAGGAATTGACCCTCGCACACCACAAACAACGCGGGCAAATGAAAGATCTGGTAGCGTTCGACCGCACCGCCGTTGTGCCCGGCATCCACCCAACACAAACGGTCCACCGGCAAACGCCAGTCCGGCAATTGCTGGCGCGCCCAACGGCAACTGGAACATCCCACGCTGGTGAACACCACCAGCGAAATACCTGGCAATCCCAGCAATTGCTGGTCAATATCCAGGTCGGTCAATTCCAGTTCCTTCACTATACTGCTGCCACCGCCGTCAACTGGACGGTGCTCGGAGTCCGTGTACATGGGTCGTTTTTTACCTCACCCTGATGATGTCGCTGTCGAGTTAATCCAACGCCCCTCTCCCGCCATTCCCCGCCAACGCCTGCTCACTATCGGCCTGGGCGGCGTCGCCTGCAATTGGCCCCGCGCATGGCGCCAGGGCACGGCCGTTGACCTGCACATTCCCTCCCTCGGTGCCACGGCCCGCTATCCGGGGTATGTGGCGTGGTGTCGCAAGGTGGAAAACGGCTACCGCGTGGGCATTTCGTTTACCGATGAGCATGCGTTGTTCGGTGCACGAATGGGTGAGCAAGCATGCCGGATAGAGCGCTACTGCCGCCAGCATGAAGATGCCGAACCGACTCCGCAGCAACTTGAAGCCCTGGCCCGTGAGTGGGTGGCGCGCCATGCCGGCGAGTTTGCCCATGAGACGTTTGTGCGGCCAACGCTGGATTAAAGCGGGCTTTGCCCATTGTCGCGGGCCCGTGTTACGCGCTAAGGTTCCTCCCCCCTGCATTCAAATCATGCTGTGCCCGCCGCACGGGGATGGCTGGCGGCCGGCACCCGTGACCCTGGCGAGTAACACGATGGCTGATTTACCGATCAATGACCTAAACGTCGAATCCAACGAGACACTGATCACACCCGATCAGCTCAAGCGCGAAATCCCTTTGAGCGACGCTGCCCTGCAGACCGTCACCAAAGGCCGCGAAGTCATCCGTGACATTCTCGACGGCACCGACCACCGCCTCTTCGTCGTGATCGGGCCTTGCTCGATCCACGACCTCAAGGCTGCCCACGAATACGCCGAGCGCCTCAAAGTGCTGGCGGCTGAAGTGTCCGACACCTTGTACCTGGTGATGCGCGTCTATTTCGAGAAGCCGCGTACCACCGTCGGCTGGAAAGGTTTGATCAACGACCCGTACCTGGACGACTCGTTCAAGATCCAGGACGGTTTGCACATTGGTCGCAAGTTGCTGCTGGACCTGGCCGAAATGGGCCTGCCCACCGCCACCGAAGCCCTCGACCCGATCTCCCCGCAGTACCTGCAGGACCTGATCAGCTGGTCGGCCATCGGCGCACGTACCACCGAGTCGCAGACCCACCGCGAAATGGCGTCCGGCCTGTCCTCGGCCGTGGGTTTCAAGAACGGTACCGACGGCGGCCTGACCGTGGCGATCAACGCGCTGCAATCGGTCTCGAGCCCTCACCGTTTCCTGGGTATCAACCAGGAAGGCGGCGTCTCCATCGTCACCACCAAGGGCAATGCCTACGGTCACGTGGTGTTGCGCGGCGGTAACGGCAAGCCCAACTATGACTCGGTCAGCGTTGCGCTCTGCGAACAGGCGCTGAACAAGGCCAAGATCAAGCCGAACATCATGGTCGACTGCAGCCACGCCAACTCCAACAAGGACCCGGCCCTGCAGCCGCTGGTGATGGAAAACGTCGCCAACCAAATCCTTGAAGGCAACCAGTCGATTATCGGCCTGATGGTCGAGAGCCACCTGAACTGGGGCTGCCAGGCGATTCCAAAGGACTTGGCCGACTTGCAGTACGGCGTGTCGATCACCGATGCCTGCATCGACTGGTCCGCCACCGAGAACACCCTGCGCAGCATGCATGCCAAGCTCAAGGACGTATTGCCGAAACGCAAGCGCACCTGAACCTGTATCTGAAGTGTGCGCACACAAAAACGCCGGGCTGAGCCCGGCGTTTTTCATGCTGCGTTTAATGCGTCAAAGCTTCGCGGCATGGCGCTGGTGGCGCTCCATGTAGCGTTCGACATAGGAGCACGACGGTATCACCGTGTAGCCTTGCTCTTCGGCGAACTTCAACGCTTCCTCGGTCAACGCGGCTGCAATGCCACGGCCGCGCAGTGCGTTGGGCACGAAGGTCCGATAGATGTCCAGGGTCTGCTTTCCGAGGTCCATATAGGTCAGATAGGCACGATGACCGTCCACATTGGTCTCGAACTGATGACCAGCCTGGTCATGGTGGATGGACAACGCCTCGCTCATCACTACTCCTCGCGGGTCTTGGATTCTGACCCCTACCTTACCGATGTTTTTCCGGCGAAGGAACATCTACGCCACCCCGTGCCGGTTTCGACAACGAGAAAACCTATAGCGCTCACAACCAGCACGTAGGGAATAGTAGGCACCAATCCTGTAATTGCTCAAGACGTACCCGTCATCCCTGCCACTGGCGGATATAGAAAGGGCCTCGATCAACCGGTGACCGAAAGCCTGAACATTGCCGGCAGTTGAACCTTGAGACGAACAGGCGCTCTTAAAGTCACCTCTACATGCGTAAAAGATACTCTGGCAAGCAACGTCAAACGCAACCAAAGTGTCGGCGCAGATATATAAATTTTCATCTGATTGCCAGGCTCGGCACATGCGGGCCGGAGCTTTCAGCCTGGATCCAATCTTCATCCGACTGAAAAAAATTGGACGGTTTTTATACAAACCTTCAAAAGGTTAGCCAAAATAGATTCGGCGCGAGAATTTTTTTTGCTTCTTGCGCTACGTCAGTTTACTTACTACAAGTAATGGGTAGTATGTACGCCGGCTATTAGCTCACTCTGAGAAAGTAGCCATTTAATAGAAAGTCCTTGAAGGGGAACACGATGAACAACGTTCTGAAATTCTCTGCTCTGGCTCTGGCCGCAGTTCTGGCTACCGGTTGCAGCAGCGTCTCCAAAGAAACCGAAGCTCGTCTGACTGCAACTGAAGACGCAGCAGCTCGCTCCCAGGCCCGTGCAGACGAAGCCTACCGTAAAGCTGATGAAGCTCTGGCTGCTGCTCAAAAAGCACAACAGACTGCTGACGAAGCTAACGAGCGCGCTCTGCGTATGCTTGAAAAAGCTAGCCGCAAGTAATAATCCCTCGGGGTTGTTATCAAGCCGATCCATTCTTGGATCGGCTTTTTATTGCCTGCGATTCGTACCTGAACCCTGCGCAATAAAAAGCCCGCCGCAGCGCAAGGCCGTGGCGGGCTCAGGAGCGGACCAGACGCTTATTGCTGCAGGTCGATCGGCGCGCTGGAAGCTATCGGTGCAGCACCTGGCACACCGATCTCAGTCGGCAGGCCATCTTCGGCCGCGACGACATCACGCACCTGATCCCAGTTCACCCGCAGGTTATTGGCCAGGTCTTCACGCTTGAGCAAGGCATTGATCACTGCCGTGTGCTTGTCGACCACCGACGGTGTGCCGTCGTCGTTCAAGGGCGTATGTGCTTCGAGGTAGACCTTGCCGCCACTGCTGCCGAACTTGTAGGCATCATTGATGATGCGCACCGACGTCCCCACCGGCACCATACCGGCCATTTCCAGCACGTTGTTGTTGAACATGCGGAAGCAGCCGTGGCTGGTGCGCGTACCGATGCCGAACTTCATATTTGAACCGTGAATCAGGTAACCCGGCGTCCCCAGGGTGAACTTGAACGGCCCCAGAGGGTTGTCCGGGCCGGCCGGCACCACATTGGGCAGCGGGTCGCCGTTGGCGGCGTGCTCGGCCTTGATCGAGGCCGGCGGAGTCCAGGTCGGGTTCGGCGTCTTGGCAATAATGCTGGTGTGAGCAATGGGCGAGCCCCAGCCTTCACGACCAATCCCCAGCGGGAAGGTGTAGACCACGTCCTGGCCCTTGGGGAAGTAGTAAAGCCGATATTCAGCCAGGTTGATCACGATGCCTTCCCGAGGCCCCGGCGGCAGAATGAAGCGCGTCGGCAGGACGATCTCGGTCCCTGCTCCCGGCAACCAGGCATCGATCCCCGGATTGGCCGCGACCATTTCCGAATAGCCCAGGTCATAGGTAGTGCCCAGGTCGGCAAAAGTATCTTCGTACTTGGCCTTGATCACCTGCACCTGGCCGACGATGTCTTCACCGGGTGGTGGCAAGGGCAACTGCAAGGCGGCTGCAGAACCGGCCGCGCACAAGGCAGCAAGAGACAGGCAGCAGGTGACGACGGAAAGGCGCGACAACATCCGGAAAATCCTTCGCAGAACGATGGGTAGGTTAAAAGCGAGTCGCAAGCTGTAAGCTTTCAGCCACAAGCTTACAGCTTAGCGCTTGATGCTTGTAGCTGCTTCTATAGCTCAAAACGCAACTCCGGCCAGATCGGCGGCGTACCGCGCTTCTGGGACTCAAGGATGGCCCGGCACAAAGGGCACAGGCGCTGGTCCTGGAAAATCGAACGGTCCACCAGCGACCAGCGGGGCTGAGCCGGCAATAAAGTGCCGCAGAGCGTGCGATCAATGGAGCCACCCAGTTCCAATTGACGTGTCACCAGATGCACCCGCACTTCCTGGCAGGCGAACAGATCCAGCTGCTCGTCCGGCTCGATCAGTTGGTAGTTAAACAGGGACCAGGCAGGACGCGACATCGGGGGCTCCAGATCGGGGGGGCGCCACCTTAGCCGAAAGCCTGCCGGTAGAAAAGCGTCATAGCAGCGGTTTTAGCGTCGGCCAGACATTTTCCAGCAATTTGCCCTGGGCGCCGACAGCCGGGTGAAGTTGATCAGCCTGCATCAGCTCCGGATGACCACCCACGCCCTCAAGGAAAAACGGTACCAGCGGGATGTTTTTTTCCTTGGCCAGCGTGCCGAAGACTTCGGCGAATGCCGTGGTGTATCGCGGGCCATAATTGGGTGGCAACTGCATCCCCAACAACAGCACCTTGGCACCGCCGGCCTTGGACTGATCAATCATCGACGCAAGATTTTGTTTCAATTGCGCCGGTGGCTGCCCACGCAAGCCGTCGTTACCGCCCAACTCGATCACAACCACGTCCGGCTTATGCTCTGCAAGCGCCGCCGGCAGCCGCGCCAGGCCTCCGGCACTGGTGTCACCACTGATGGAGGCGTTGACCACTTTATCGTCGAAACCCTCCTTCTTGAGCCGTTGCTCCAGCAGTGCCACCCACCCTTTGCGGGTATCCAGGCCGAAACCGGCACTGATACTATCGCCAACGATCAGGACTGTACCCGCCGCTGCGTTCTGGGCCATGCACATAAAGGCCAGGCCAGCACTCAAAAACCACATTCGCATCGGATTCTCCATGGGCGCAAGCATTCTCACCGCGCGGAACCTCAGCAAAGTGGTTCCCAGCGCGGAAGGTGAACTGACTATCCTGCACGAACTGAGCCTGGAACTGAACAAGGGCGATAGCCTGGCTATCGTCGGCAGCTCCGGTTCCGGCAAATCCACCCTCCTCGGCCTGCTGGCCGGCCTCGACCTGCCCAGCAGCGGTGAAGTCACCCTCGCCGGCCAGGCGCTCAGCACCCTCGACGAAGACCAGCGCGCGCGCATCCGTGCCGAACACGTGGGCTTTGTGTTCCAGTCGTTCCAACTGCTCGACAGCCTCAATGCGCTGGAGAACGTCATGCTGCCATTGGAGCTGGATGGCCGCAAAGACGCACGCGCACGCGCCAAGCATCTGCTGGAACGCGTGGGCCTCGGCCAGCGCCTGACCCACTCACCACGCCAGCTTTCCGGCGGCGAGCAGCAACGGGTGGCGATTGCCCGCGCCTTTGCCGCCGAACCGGACGTGCTGTTTGCCGATGAACCCACCGGCAACCTCGACAGCCACACCGGCGAGCGCATCAGCGACCTGCTGTTCGAACTCAATAAAGAGAACGGTACGACCCTGGTGCTGGTTACCCATGACGAGCGCCTGGCTCATCGCTGCCGACGCCTGATCCGCCTTGAAGCCGGCCTGATGGTCGCCCCCCTGGAGCCTTGATGGCACGCTTGCCGCTGTTGCGCCTGTTCAGCCTTGCCATGCGCCAATTACTGCGCGATGCCCGCGCCGGTGAATTGCGTGTGCTGTTCTTCGCCCTGTTGGTGGCTGTGGCCGCCAGTACCGCTATCGGTTATTTCGGCGCCCGCCTCAACGGTGCCATGCTGTTACGCGCCACCGAGTTCCTCGGCGCCGACCTGGTACTCGAAGGCAGCTCACCGGCCCGCCCCGAACAAATCAGATCCGGGACCGAACTGGGCCTGGATCACGCTCGTGTGGTTGAGTTTTCCAGCGTCATTGCCACCGATAATGGCATCCAGCTCTCCAGCATCAAGGCGGTCAACGAGCAGTATCCGCTACGAGGTGAGCTCAAGAGCGCAGCAGCACCCTTTGGGGACGAAACCCCGGGCGGCGGACCGAAACCCGGTGAAGCCTGGGTGGAGTCACGGCTGCTGACAGCACTGGACCTGAAAGTCGGCGACAGTATCGATGTGGGTATGAAGACCTTGCGCCTGGCACGCGTATTGACCTACGAACCGGATCGCGCCGGCAACTTCTATAGCCTGACGCCCAGGGTGATGATCAACCTGGCGGACCTGGACGCCACCGGGGTAGTCCAGCCAGGCAGTCGCGTCAGCTACCGCGAATTGTGGCGTGGGCCGCAGGCCAGCACCGCGCTGCAAACCTATCGTGACCTGATCAAGCCGGGGCTCGCCGCCAACCAGCGTCTTCAGGATTCACGGGACGGCAACCAGCAGATCGGCGGCGCCCTTGGCAAAGCCGAACGCTACCTGAACATGGCCAGCCTGGTGGCCGTGCTGTTGGCCGGTGTAGCCGTAGCCCTCTCGGCCAACCGCTTTGCCACCCGACGTTTCGACGCCAGTGCGTTGCTGCGTTGCCTTGGGTTATCGCGACTCGAGGCCATGGTGCTGTTCAGCCTGCAATTGAGCGTATTGGGTTTGCTGGCGAGCCTGGCCGGCGCCCTGCTCGGTTGGCTGGCACAGTTTGGCCTGTTCTATTTCCTGCACGACCTGCTGCCGGCGGACGTTCCCCCAGGTGGACTGTTGCCGGCCATCGCCGGGATCGGCACCGGGCTGGTCGCTCTCGCGGGTTTCGCCCTGCCACCGCTGGCCGCACTCGGTCGCGTACCACCGCTGCGAGTGTTGAGGCGCGACCTGCTGCCCATCCCGTCCAGCACCTGGATGGTCTACGGCGCTGCGCTGTTCGCCCTGGGCCTGATCATGTGGCGCCTGAGCCTCGACCTGGTGCTGACCTTCGCCCTGCTGGGCGGCGGCGTGGTCGCCGCGCTGGTGCTGGGTGGCTTGCTTCTGCTGCTGTTGCAGAGCCTGCGACGCCTGTTGGCCAGAGCGTCCCTGCCCTGGCGCCTGGGCCTGGGCCAATTGCTGCGCCACCCGCTGGCGGCGGCAGGCCAGTCCCTGGCGTTCGGCCTGATCCTGTTGTCCATGGGCTTGATCGCCCTGCTGCGTGGCGAATTGCTGGACACCTGGCAAAACCAGCTGCCCAAGGACGCACCTAATTATTTCGCCCTGAATATCCTGCCGGCCGATAAGGACGCCTTCGGTGCCCGCCTGCTGGAAGTGCAGGCGCAGTCAGCGCCGCTGTACCCGGTCGTGCCAGGGCGGTTGATCAGTATCAATGGCGAGCCTGTACAGGAAATAGTCAGCAAGGACTCCAGTGGTGACCGCGCGGTACAACGCGACTTGAGCCTGACCTGGGCCGCCGACCTGCCGCCGGGCAATACCCTGACAGCAGGCTCATGGTGGTCGCAACAACCCACCGACGGAATTCCTGGAGTCTCGGTAGAAGCCAAGGTCGCGCAAAGCCTCAAGCTGAAGCTGAACGATCACCTGGTGTTCACCATTGCCGGGGAAAATCGCGAGGCGCGGGTTGCCAGCCTGCGAACCATCAACTGGGATAACTTCCAGCCGAACTTCTTCATGATTTTCCAACCGGGCACCTTGACGGACCTGCCGGCCACCTACCTGACCAGCTTCTACCTCGCCCCTGGGCATGATCAGCAGATCGTTGATCTGTCCCGCGCCTTTCCGGCGGTGACCATCCTGCAGGTGGAGGCGCTGCTGGAGCAACTGCGCAGCATCCTTGCCCAAGTGACCCTGGCAGTGGAATACGTGCTGTTGTTTGTACTCGCCGCGGGGATGGCCGTGCTGTTCTCCGGCCTGCAGGCCACATTGGATGAACGCATTCGCCAAGGCGCACTGCTCCGAGCACTGGGCGCAGAGCGCAAGCTGCTGGTCAAGGCGCGACGTATCGAGTTTGGCTTGTTGGGCGCAGTCAGTGGCTTGCTGGCAGCGCTGGGCACCGAGCTGGTGACGTGGGTGCTGTACCGCTATGCCTTCGACCTGGCCTGGCACCCGCACCCCTGGCTATTGCTGCTGCCTGTGATCGGCGCGGTATTGATCGGCGGTGCAGGGGTGTTCGGCACACGCCGTGCGTTGAATGCAAGCCCGCTGACCGTATTGCGCGAAGGCTGAGCGATCAATGACCCGCCTCCCTTACGGGGGCGGGCCAACGTCGCTTACTTCACGTACTCAATAGCGGTGATCCACCAGCACACCTCGCCTCCCGGGGTCTGCACAATGGCCTCATCGTCGACTTCCTTGCGCAGCAGCGCACGGGCCATCGGTGAATCGATGGAGATATAGTCCATCCGATCATAAATTTCGTCATAGCCGACAATGCGAAAACGCTTGGTCTCGCCCTGTTCGTTTTCAATATCGACCCAGGCACCGAAGAATACCTTTCCCTCCTGCTCGGGCATGTACTCCACCACCCGCATGTCTTCCAGGCGCTTGCGCAAGTAACGCACCCGCCGGTCGATTTCGCGTAGCAACTTCTTGTTGTACTGATAGTCGGCGTTCTCACTGCGATCCCCCAGGGAGGCGGCCCAGGTCACCTTACGCGTGGTATCCGGACGCTTTTCGCGCCACAGGTAATCCAACTCTTTCTTCAGCGCTTCATGACCTTCTTTGGTAATCAGCTTGGTACTCAAACGCATGCATCCCCAGGCAATGTCCATAGGTGCCGATAGGCCAGGAAATTACACCCTGGCGTCGGTTCGCGGACATTGATGATAAATGAACCCGAGAAAGTAGCCAGGCCAGTCTAACCATCCAAGGCCTGATCCAGTTCAAGCAGCACACCCCGCAGGCTCTGTCGCATGCCCGATACCTGCGAGGTCATCGCCCTGAGTGCTTCGGCTCGCTGACTGACCGCCAACGACTGGTCATGCAGTTGAGTGGTGCGCTGCTCCAAATCCCGGGTCTTCTCATCCAACTGAGTTTGCTGCTGCTGCAATCGGGCCTGCCATTGATCAAGCGCCGTTTCCCGTTCGACTGCAGCGAGTTTTTGTTGGGTCAGCTCCTGAGCGACGCGCGCGAGGCTGGTCAGCGTACTGTCCACTTCGAACAAACTACCGTGGTCGGCTGGCGCCATAAGCTTGCGCTGCACCGAGGCGTCTGGCTCATTCAGGACAACAGGTGCAGCCTGCATAATGGTCACAGGCGCCTCGACTGGCATCTGCCGCGGCTCTTCTACAATAGGCTCGTGTACGGGAAGCTGGGTAGGCTCGGGAGGATTCGCCCCCGTGGCAGACACACTCATTTTCGACGAAAAGCGAATGGAAGGCACAATCAATGAAGCGCTTTCGATTGCCGGCATCATCGGAGCAGACATTCCCAGGGTGATCACTTTCATCACCAGCGCTTTCTTGATGATCACCGAGTGATGGTCCTCGGGCCTCGCAGGCGGCAGCTTGCAGCCTTTCAAATCGATAAAATGATAAGGAACCTGATTTTCGGTAGCACTACCCGTCTTAACGCCCGCCGCCGATGTAAGAATTTGTTTGAACACATGCATTGCCACATTCAGGTCGTCCTTGGACTCAACCCCGCCCAGAAAATACCTATCAAGTTTTTTGCGCAAGACTGCGACATAGACCCTGGAACTAGCCGGCTCAACCTCTTCATCCAAGCTATACACGAGGAAGTTGGAGGTAATCTGACCTACAGCAAACCCACAGAGCAATGCACCGTTGACCGGAGCATCCTGACCGTCACGTTCAAGAACAAGGGTACGTAGAAGCATCATGGTAATCAGGCCTCATTAAAAATTCGGAAAACATCTATAACCTTCAGACAAATACTCGACAATTAAAGGTCAATAAGCACAACACAATTGTTTCAGCGACCCGACTAGCGCGCACGTAGGAATTTTCTTATTAGCATTGATGGACGTTCCCAAAAACAGCTATTGCTCGTACCCTTTTTTCAAACTCCCCCCCTACGGTCACACCAAGCTAAATGATCGAAATAATCAACCTGACAAAGCACCTGAACAAGAAAAAAATAATCAGCGATTTTTCATTTAGCGCAAACAAACAGGAATGTCTTGGACTATTTGGAGAAAATCCTACAGCTAAAACAGCACTTCTCGATCTAATATCGGGCTCAACCACCCCTTCCGGCGGGCATATAAAAATCCAAGGCATCAGTACTAAAGCCCATCCACTCAAAGCGAAAAAACTAATCGGCTACCAACTTCAAAAGTGCGTCAGTCATCCTACGATGTCGGTTAAAGATTTCCTTGACTACATCGCAGCCATTCGCGGACTACGTGGTACCGAAAAACACGCACAGGTGGAGCTGGCTGCGACACGACTGGAATTGTTGCCGGTGCTCAGCGAGCCACTCGCAGCGCTCTCCGTTGGCTTGAAGCGCAAGGTCTCCATTGCTCAGGCCATCCTGCATGGCCCGGCATTACTTTTACTGGATGAGCCGACCGAGGGGCTCGCACCCGATCAGAAACACAAATTCATGACGCTCATCCAGTCATTGACACAAGAAATGACGGTAATCGTCGCTTCCAGCCACTGCGATGAATTGTCCAAGCTCTGTACACGCGCACTGGTTATCGCCGGTGATCGCTTGGTGGCCGATACTCTCATGCCTGATTTGCAACGGGACTCTCGCCATTTCCAGGCGGTCACCCTCGCTGCAGACGCCCCCTTGGACCTGCTGGCGCTCGCCGTACTGCCCGGGGTGGCAGGCATTGAAGAACATCGGCATGCCCCCGGTACAGTGACCGTCCTAGCCATGCCGGGGCACACCATCTACCCCCATATAAATACGCTCATTGCCAATCGCGGCTGGAAAATCAACTCACTGAACGTAGAGCCAGGTCGCATTAGCGACGTAGTTCACTATCTGAGCCGAGAGACCCCCCTTTGAAACTGCTGCCCGTCATTTTCAAGCGTCAGCTCGCTCATCATGCTGGCACCCCCAGCACCTATCTGAGTGTTGCCATTTTTTCAGTAGTGTCCGTGGCGCTGGGGCTGCACATGAGTTCTTGGCCAGAAGAAGACAGCAGCAACTTGCAGGTTTTCTTCCAGCTACACCCCTGGCTCTATTTTTTATTGATCCCTGTATTGGCGGCACAACTCTGGGCGGACGAGTCCAATACAGGTTTTCGCGACCTTATGAAAACATTACCCATCACGACCTTTGAATGGGTTATGGGTAAATTTTTTGCTGCCTGGGTCGTGTCGGGCATAGCCCTGATATTGACCTTCCCTCTCGTCATCATTGCCAATTACTTGGGCGGGGCGGACAACAGCGTTATCGCCTCGCAATTCATGTCGAGCTGGTTGCTGGCAGGCAGTTATTTATCTGTCGGTTGTTTTATTTTCACGCTGGTGCGTCAACGCACTGCCCTCTTCATATTGACAGTGGGCTTAATGCTCACTGTCAGTGGGTTCTCTTATTTGCTCGATGCACTTGAACATCAAGCCCCACTCTGGGCGGTAGACAGCCTGGTCTCCCTCAGCCCTTTTTCGAGGTACAGCGCTATCGACAATGGAAAATTCACGCTTCGTGACACACTTTACTTCATTAGCATGATCTTAGCCTTTCTCTCAGCGACAACAGTAACCCTCAACTACAAACATAGCTGAGAAGGAAAGCCCTCTATGCGACCGACTCTGCGCCCCGGCATGACACTCACTGTCATCTGGTTACTATTCCTGGCGTTCAACTTAGTGTGGGTAGGAAAGCTTCCTGATATCCGATGGGACTTTTCACAAGAGAAAACCCATACGTTATCTCCTCAAGTACGACAGTTACTCGCGTCACTGGAACACCCTCTGGATTTATATTACTTCAATGCCAAGAACGACCCGGAACGAAGCTACGCCTTGAAGCGCTATGGCAAGCGCATCAAAGACCGGTTGCAGGAGTACGAAAAAGCAGCGAAAGGCATGATTAACCTGCATCTTATTGATCCCGTGCCTTTTTCAGAAGACGCCTACAAAGCAAGGCTTTTCGGTCTCGACGACACTGCGGGCTTCATGGGTCTGATCGGCACCCGCGCCGGCCACGGAGCACAACGCATCGGCTCATTCAGCTTGGACCGGGAGCCATTGCTCGAATATGAAATCAGCCATCTGATCTACAAGTTGCAACATCCGGAGCGCCCCGTTATCGGACTGCTTTCAGGGCTGGAGATGGGAGAATCTGCAGGCCGGCTGCTGGGGGAACTGCGGCGACATTTCAGCCTTATCAACTTGGAAGCGACCGCCAAGGGCGTACCGGAACAAGTCAAAACGCTCATGGTCGTGCACCCACAGGCGCTGCCTGCGCAATCGCTGTATGAAATTGAACAGTTTGTATTGAGGGGAGGTAAATTGATGGTATTTATCGACCCCGTAAGCGAGCAAAGCTTGGACATCACATCCGCCCCATCGCGACTGGCTGAGTTGCTTGCCGCCTGGGGGATAGAGATGCCAGCGGATAAATTCCTGGTCGACCACCGCTACGCGGCGTCGCAGGCTCCAGAGCCTGGGGAGCTCACAGTGCAGTATCCGGTCAGGTTGAACCTGCCTCGGCAGGCAATGAACACGTACGATATCAGCACCTGGAAATTGAATACCGTGACGGTATCGAGCAGCGGCGCACTCTTTGGCAGCAAAAAAGCTCGCACAACCCTCACTCCCCTTCTGCAAAGCTCCGGTCAATCCGAGTTGCTGGAAACCAACCGGTTTGCGTCAGCAATCGAGGTCGACTCCACGACCGATGAGGCCTCCCCCCGAGCGCAACAGCATGTGATTGCAGCCCGTATAGAGGGACCGGCCTATTCAGCATTCCCCGACGGCATTGAAGGGACGCCGACAGGTTTGCAAGAAGCGGCGCAGATCCATGTAGTGGTAGTCGCCGACACCGATTTACTCATGGATCAATTCAACAGCTCAGCACCCGATAGCAACGCGCTGTTTATCTTGAATACACTGGATAACTTGGCCGCCGGTGATGCGCTGACCAATATTCGCCCCCGCGCGCCAGCGGACACATCACCGCACAAGCTGGAACGGATGCGCCACAGCGCCGAACAGGCCTACGGTCAGAGAGCGATTGAATTGGAGCGGCGCCTGCTACGGACGGAACAGGAATGGCAAATGCTGAACCCAATGACGGTCCCCCTCGGCTCCCAGTCAGTGGACACTAACAACCAACTGGTGGCGCTCAACAAGGAACGCCTACGCTTACCGATGGAATTACATGCCTTGAGGGCCGAGACATACGCGCAGGTGCATCGCCTGGAGTTCGCTATAAAAATGGTCGCGACCTTGGCGATACCGCTGATGCTATGCCTTGTTGCCTGGATGGTTTTTCTAGGTAATCGACGGCGTCGCTTGCAAGCGGAGGTCGTGCTCCACTGACCGTTCAACGCCTGGCAATCAGCCCCTGCCGGGCAATGCGTGTCAATTGTCGAATGACTTCCTGCGCGTTGCTCGCGCTGGGGGCCTGGATAACCGCCAGATCGAAGCTGTTATTCGCAAAACGAGCAAGAGAGTCGCCATCTTCAACAAACTGAATCAAGAATGCCGATGGCCGCCCGCTGCGACGTGGCCACCCGTCCAGATAACGTAAGAGCGTAGGCTGGTGCTTACCGCCCAGGAGGATTTTCGGATTGCGTTGGGTGAGGTCCGCGGTGATCGGGGCCAGGCGTATCAGGGGGCGTAGTGCATTCATTGTGTCGTGTCTCTGCCTCAAAAGTCTGCGGGCAGGTGAGAGGCAACACCGAACCAGCGCTTTAGCGGTATTTCGAAGTTGCCTCCGCAGGGGAAGACAGGCTTCTGTCGGGTCCTATTGAGACCCAGTGGCGCCCCGCAATTAGCTGTTTAAATCGGCGCATGCGCAGCATCCTAGAGAAGCCGGTGGGGCGGTGTCAAGAATCCTGAGCAACGAAAAGGCCCGCGCATGGCGGGCCTATCCAGGGTGTTGCAGAGCGATCAGTTAGCGATGGCACGGTCGGCAGACAGTTTGCCGGCACCTTCCAGCAGCACCGCCAGGGAGCCGCCCAGCAAGGCCAGTGCGAACTCATAACCGTTGTTGGCCATGAACAAACCGTTATGGATATGCACCGAGAAGATCGCCACCAGCGACAGAATGGTCAGGCCCAAGGCGGCCGGGCGTACCAGCAAACCGATGATCAGGGCCAGGCCGGCAAAGAACTCGGTTCCGCCCGACAGCAGCGCCATCAGGGTACCCGGCGCCAGGCCGATGCTTTCCATCCACTGGGCGGTGCCTGCCAGGCCATAGCCGCCAAACCAGCCGAAGAGTTTTTGCGAACCATGGGCGGCGAAGATGATGCCGACCACGATGCGCAGGATGGTCAGGCCGTAGCCGGCACGAGTGGACAACAGGCTTTTGATCATTGGGCTCATGGGGTGAATCCTTTTCGAAGTAGGGGTTGGTTGGCCGCTATATTAATCAGTTTAAGCAATGATAAAAGCCGAAAAAATGCCTGATCAATATCGATAAAATCGATTATTTCCGTGAGGCGATTTTCGGCGATGGCGGCTCCAGGGACTCTCGCTCCCGATCGAACGCCAAGTAGTACTTGTTGACGCTATTAACATAGCTGACGCCCCCCATTCCCACCTGCTCCATGGCAATGCGTTCCACCTGGAAAAACCATTGGTTGGGATTCAGTCCACGGCGCCTGGCCTCGGCGCGCATACCCTGCACTCGCTCCGGCCCCATGTTGTACGCGGCCAATACGAAGGCCATGCGCTCGCGCTCGTTGAGCTTGGGGCTGGCGAAGAATTTGCGACGGATCAACGCCAGGTAACGCGCGCCCGCCTGCACATTACTGTCGAGACTTTCGATATTGTTGACGCCCACGCGCTGCGCCGCCGAGGGGGTGATCTGCATCAGGCCGGTTGGGCCTCCGCTGTTGCGCGCACCCGGGTCGAAGGCCGACTCCTTGAACGCCAGCGCCGCGAGGTTCAGCCAGTCCATGCCTTGCTCACGAGCGTGTTTTTGTAACACCGGGCGCAGTTTTTCCAGGCGCTGGCGGTCGGCGCGGGCCAGCGGGTTGCGCACCTGGTAGAGGCGTCGGTAGATGCGCTGGAATGCCACATCCTGATCGGACGGTGTGCGATAGGTCTTGAGAAATCGATCAATACTGGCCCGCAGCATCGAGGCGTCCTGGCGCACAAACCAGTACTCGTCACCCGGTTCGCTGATCGCCACCTGCTTGTCGAAGCGCAACTTGGGCAGGATCTTCGACCAGCGTTCAGCAATCGGCTTCTCGACGATAGTCAGGTGAAAAATACCCGCCTGGACCATCTCCAGCACATCCTCCACGGCCAGGGTGGGGTCAACCCATTCCACCTTGACCGGCGGCTGTTTGTGCAAGGCCAGCTTCTGGTTGACCTGGCTGATGGCATCCGCCGCCGCGCTGCCGGTGGTCAGCGCCAGGGTACGCCCGGACAACTGCTCCAGCTTGGTAAACCGCCGCTCTCCCTTCACCCCGACCAGCCATAACGGCACACCACTGGCGATCGGATCGCTGGCGCTGATCTTGTGCGCGGCCTTTACATCCAGCAATTCACCGGGGGCCACCAGGTCGCCTTCGCCACGAGCCAGTGCGCCGAGCAGTTGGTCCTTGGCCTTGGGAATGATCTTGAGGTTGATTTCCTGGCCATCACGGGCGTGGCCATTGAGGTATTGCTCGAACGCACGCAGGCGATGGTATTCGACACCGATGGCCTGGCCCTGGACCTCGCCGGAACTGTTACGGCTCTGGTTGACCAGTACACGCAGGGTGCGACTCGAGCGAATCTCCGCCAGGTCGCGCACTTTGCCGGGCTTGGTCACTTCCAGCGGCCCGTCCAGACGCGCGACCGCCGCCATGGGCAGCAGCAGCGTCAGGCACAACATAAGCAACGCCGAGGGTCGGATCATCCGCTCTCCGGAAAGAATACTGGCCAATGCCCTCGCGAAAAACGAGACATCGGAGGTCAGAAACAGAGCGCTTTATGCGCTGGCAAGGTACGCAACGGCGGCATTGGAGAAGGCGAATGCTCAACGACAATGTCACTTGCGACGTTCAAAGACAGCTATAACTCGTTGTAGTTCTTCGTTTTTCTTATAAATCTACAGCTCTGATATGCTTTCCGGCCGCAGGCGGAGATAGCACCATGCAACTCATTGATATCGGCGTCAACCTGACCAACCCCAGTTTCGACGAGAAGCACCAGGCCGTTCTCGACCGCGCCTATGCGGCCGGCGTGCAACAATTGGTGCTGACCGGCACTAGCGTCGACGGCAGCGAACAGGCCTTGGAACTGTGCGTAAACCTCGATGACAGCGGCCAACGCCTGTTCAGTACTGCCGGCATCCACCCCCACTCCGCCAGCGATTGGAACGGCGATAGCGCCAAGCGTCTGCGCGGTTTACTCAGCGAAAGCCGCGTACGTGCGGTGGGCGAATGCGGGCTGGATTTCAACCGTGACTTCTCACCCCGCCCGCAACAGGAAAAAGTCCTGGAAGAGCACTTGGCTCTGGCGGTTGAGCTCAAGCTGCCGGTGTTTCTCCACGAGCGCGACGCCAACCAACGCCTGCTGGAGATCCTCAAGGACTACCGCGACCACCTGAGCGCCGCCGTGGTGCATTGCTTCACCGGCGAACAACAGGCGCTGTTCAGCTACCTCGATCTCGATTTGCACATCGGCATCACCGGCTGGATCTGCGATGAACGCCGTGGGACTCATCTGCATCCGCTGGTCGGAGAAATTCCTCGCGGTCGTCTGATGCTCGAGAGCGATGCGCCCTACCTGCTGCCGCGCACTCTGCGTCCAAAACCGAAAAACGGCCGTAACGAACCCGCCTACCTGCCGGAAGTGCTACGCGAAGTCGCCCTGCACCGCAACGAAACGGTGGAGGACCTGGCTCAGCACAGCACCGCCTGTGCCCGCGCGTTTTTTGGGCTGCCTGCGGTGGATTGATGCGGCGCATTGACCCATGTCAAAACCGTTTTTCTGAGTAGCGGCACAATAATGGCACCTTGCCAATGCTGTTTCCGCTATCAGAGAAAACCTTCCATGGGTGCCTGGCTTAGCAATATCTCGCTGAAATACAAATTCTGGGCCGTCAACGCGGTCGCCTTTATCACGACCCTGCTTCTGGTGCTGTACGCCGTGCATCTCGAGCAGCAATCGCGCAGCCAGGCGTCCCAGGCCTCGGCACACGCCCAGGCGCAATTGCTCGGTGCCTGGCCGGCCGACAAGGCCCTGCCCAAGAGCGAGCACTGGCTGACGTTTGCCCGCGGCCAAGTCCCACAGCTGGCCGATCAGGATCTGTCAGCCCTGAGCAGCAGCACGGGTTGGGTCGAACTCAACCCCATGCCGCTGTTCGGCGAAAACACGCTGATGGGCGCAGAAGTGATCGCCCGCCCTGATGGGCAATACATCGCCGTGCTCGCCCACGCCCCCAGCCTGAGCCAGGTATTCAGTGAACGCTTCGCCAACTATGCCGTGGCGGTGCTGATCCTGATGCTGGCGATGCTCTGCGCCTCGCAATTGCTGATCCGCTTCCTGCTCAGCCAACTCAACACCCTCAAGGACGTGATGCTGCACGTGGAGAAAACCGGCGACCTGTCGGCCCGCGTGCCGTTGGCCTGCAAGGATGAAGTCGGCCAGATGGCCAGCGCCTTCAATGCCATGCAAGCCGGTTATCAGCGCGTGGTCAGCACCGTGGCGCGCACCGCCAAGCTTCTGGACGAGGGTGCCGCTCGATTGGCCAGCAGCATGAACGAGGTACAACACGGCATGCTTGGCCAGCAAAGCGAGACCGACCAGGCCGCCACCGCCATCAACGAAATGACCGCCACCGTCTACCACATCGCCCAACATGCCGGTGCCACCCGCGACTTGTCCCAGGCCGCCGACACCCTCGCTGGCAGCGGTCAGGACGTGGTCACCCGCGTACAGCACTCAATCGCCGGCCTGTCTTCCGGCGTGCAACAGACCGCCGAAATGATCCAGAAACTGGCCGAGGACAGCCAGAAAATCAACAGCGTGGTCAGTGTGATCCACAGCATCGCCGAACAGACCAACCTGCTCGCCCTCAACGCCGCCATCGAAGCGGCTCGCGCCGGGGAAATGGGCCGTGGGTTTGCCGTGGTCGCCGACGAAGTGCGCAACCTGGCCAAGCGCGTGCAAAGCTCCACCGACGAAATCACCCGCATGGTCTCGGCTCTGCAGGCCGGCACCCGCGACGCGGTGGACTTCATGCAGGAAAGCTCGTTCAAGGCCGACGACTGCGTACAACAAGCCCTGGAAGCCGGCACAGCGCTCGCCGAAATCACCAGCGCCGTGGCGCAAATGCGTGAAAGCAACACCCAGATCGCCGTCGCCGCCGAACAGCAAAGCCACGTGGCCGAAGAGATGAACCGCGCGGTGGTGAGCATTCGTGATGTGACCGAAAACACCGTGCAACAGACGGTGGATTCGGCGACCACCAGCAATGAGCTGGCGACGTTGGCTGGGGAGTTGAGCAAGGCGATTGGGCAACTGAAGCTGTAGGGCTTCTCCACCTGTAATCCGACTCCTACGATCGACTCCCCGTTTACCCGAAGTTTTGGCGAACCCTCCTAGCCGTCCTGGCGAATAGCGCCGACATCTTTACCTGACGAACCTCTCCAAAGTCTCTCGCCTGATCATTCAGTGCGAGGGACCGCCGATGCACCTACCCGTTAATGCCCAGGTTTTCTGGGCTGCCTCTTGATTCCCGTCATTGCCAGCTTTGTCCTGGCCCCCATGGATGCCAAGGCGCCGGACGTTGAGCGCGTCTTTCGTGACTTTCGCGGTTGCCTGAACACCTTTGATGAGTGGGCCGGGAGCTTCTGGAGTGTTTCGGCACTGGAAGTGGAGCAAGTGTTCAAAGTTGGGGAAGAGGTGGCGCTGGTGGCGCCGGTCTCTTCCAACGCCCCAAGTAAAACGGTCGCCACGTGCGATACCCAGGGATCGTTGACTCTGGTGCATATGTTCGAAAGCACTCGATTTGTGCCAATCGGCAATACGCCGGTGATGCTGCAAGCCATTGCCCAGGACGGCAGCCCGCTCGGCGCACCACTCCATCGAACCATCGGCCCCAGCGGCATCCTCGAAATCACCGAGTGTGATCGCAACCAGCCGTACCAAATCACCTTCTATCCCAACGTTTCCAAGGATCACGTCAAGGCGCTGTATGCGTCTTATCAGTCGGTGATCGCGGGATTGGAAGGTCGCCTGCGTGACGAATGGACCAAGACCTTCCAGCCCCAATGGGACGACTTCGCCAACGCCACGCCGCTCGAACGTAGCGCGATGCAAGGTTTGGCGTTTTCAAGCGGGATGGCCAAGGCGCTCTACAACCTGTGGGACAACGTTACGCAGCTGTATGACTTGCTGGCGGACCTTAAGGCCAACAGCGAGAAATTGCTGCAGTACATCACCCAGGCCGAACTTGATGAACTGCTGAGGCTGGGCAACGACGCCATCGCAAAGGGGCTGTTGGTGCTCAGCGATGAGCCGCTGCTGTTTATCTACATGTCGGCCATGGTCAGTTGGATACGCCTGCTACCGCCGCCCGAGATGTATGAAGTGCTGGGCGAGATCACCGGCGAGGTGTTGATCAATCTGTTTTTGATTTGGGCGACCCGGGGCATGGGCGTGCAGATTCGCCTGGGCGCTCAGGTGCTGGGACATATCAAATCCGGACGAGCGCGCCAGTGGCTGGAGAGGCTGGCTGATCAGTGGGTCGGGCCGAAGTTGGACGCGCATGTCGAGGCGGTGAAGCCTTTGCTGCTCGGTGGCCCGGCGACAGCGATCAAGGCTGTACCGGTTGCGCCGTTGAAGGCGGGGGAGCATGTGGTTTCGAACCCCGTGCCGGCGGTTCGCAGGAAGACTCAGCAGACGGTGTTGGTCCGCCAGGAGCCTGTCGATGATGTGCCGGCGTCAGGGAAGAACCCGAACGGGGATGCGGCGGCTTCTTCGGATAAGACCGTCACCAACGGCTGCCCCGTGTCGATGGTTACCGGGGAGGAATTGCTCACCCTCACCGACGGCACGTTGGATGGAATCTTGCCGTTCGAGTGGACACGGTTGTACCGCACCAGTGCGGTGGAACTGGATGGCGGCTTGGGGTTTGGCTGGAGTCATTCGCTGGCGCATCGGCTTGCGGTGTCGGGCGATTCGGTGGTGTGGACGGACCATGAGAACCGCATTACTTCGTTTCCGATGCCGACCGTTGCTCGGCCTGCCATCACCAATAGCCTGGCCGAAGCGGCGATCTATCTGGGCACGTCGCCGGATGAGTTGGTGTTGTCCCAGGCGTCGCGGTTTTATCACTTTCGCGACGGTGTGCTGGTCTCCATCAGCGATGCGTATGACAACCGGCTGCGGATTTCCCGGGACTATGTGGGGCGGATTGAGCGGCTGGATAACGGTGCGGGGTGTGCGCTGTTCCTGCGCTATGCGTCGGGCCGCATCGTCGCGGTGGACTACCAGGTGCAGCGGGCCAAGGGGTATGAGCCTTACGAATGGGTGACGGAGCAGAACGTCGTTTCCTACGCCTACGACGACGCTGGCCGACTGGTTTCGGCGACCAATGCGGTAGGTGAAAGCGAGGTTTATCGCTACGACGATCAGCATGTGATTCTTGAGCGTGGACTGGCCGGTGGGGCGAGTTTCTTCTGGGCGTGGGAACGGCCCGGCAAAGCGGCGCGATGTGTTCGGCATTGGGCCAGTTTCTCGCAGGTGGATACGCGGTATGTCTGGGGGGACGACGGCCGTGTCACGCTGCACAACGCCGATGGCAGTCAGGAAGTGTATGTCCATGACGACCGGGCGCGGCTGGTGCAGCGGATTGATCCGGACGGTGCCCAGCACTTCAAATCCTACGATGACAAGGGCCGGCTGACGGTTGAGCAAGATCCGCTGGGGTCGGTGACGGCGTATCAGTACAACGACGCCGGACGCTTGGTAGCGTTGTTTCCTGGGGATGATGAGCCGACGTCCTACGAGCATGACAACGGGTTCGTACGGGTTGTAAGGCGGGGTCTGGCGGTCTGGAAATATGAGCGCAATGACCAGGGCGATGTCATTCGTAAGATCGATCCCGACGGACATGTTACGGATTACAGCTACGACAAATACGGGCAACTGGTTGGGGTTTGGTACCCGGATCACAGTTGCCATCGGCTGGTGTGGAATGAGCGGGGGCAACTGATTGAGGAGCAGTTGCCCAATGGCGGGATCAAGCGGTATCGCTATGACGATCTTGGCCGTCAGGTGGCGCGCGAGGATGAGCATGGCGCGCTGACCCAGTATCAGTGGGACAGCGTGGGTCGCTTGGTTCGCGTCGTATTACCAGGCGGTGCATGTCGGGAATACAGCTACAACCCCTACGGAAAAATCAGCGCCGAACGCGACGAACTGGGCCACGTCACCCGCTACGAATACGCCGACGGGTTGCACCTGATCAGTCGGCGCATCAACGCTGATGGCACTCAGGTCAACTACCGCTACGACAACGTGCGGTTATTGCTGACCGAGATCGAAAACGAAGTCGGCGAGACCTACCGACTGGCTTATCATCCCAACGGCCTGATCCAGCAGGAAACCGGGTTTGACGGGCAGCGTACGGCCTACGTCTACGACCTCAACGGCAACCTGCAGGAAAAGACCGAACACGGTGACGATGGTAGTCAGCTCGTTACCCGTTACGAGCGAGACCACGCCGGACGCCTCGTCAGAAAAACCCTGCCCGACGGTAGCCTTGTTGAATATGCCTACGACCGCCAGGGCAACCTCCTCAGCGTCGACGACGGCCACTGGGCGCTCGCCTACGAATACGATAGCCAAAACCGCCTCACCGCCGAACACCAAGGCTGGGGCACCTTGCGCTACGGCTACGACGCCTGCGGCCAGCTTCAACACCTGCGCCTGCCCGATAACAACCGACTGGTTTTTAACCATGCGAAAGGCGGCCACCTCGCCACCATCGAATTAAACGGCGCGCAGCTGACCTCTCATCTGTTCAAGGCCGGCCAGGAGCACCAGCGCCAACAAGGCCAACTCCTCAGCCACTACCACTACGACGACCAGCACCGCCTGCACGCCCACGCGATCACCCAGCAACAAGACCACCTCTACCAACGCCAATACGACTACGACAAAACCGGCAACCTCACCCGCCTGCTAGACACCCGCAAAGGCGAACACCACTACCACTACGACCCACTAGGCCGCCTCACCCGCGCCGACCATTCTCAAGACCTGCAGGAACGCTTCGGCCACACCCCCGCTGGCAACCTGCTGATGCAAGACCGCCCCGGCCCCGACATCGTCGCCGGCAACCGCCTGATGATCCAGGGCGACCGCCACTACGACTATGACGCCTTCGGGAACCTGATCCGTGAACGGCGGGGCCGTGGGCACGCGCTGATTACCGAATATCGCTACGACTGCCAGCATCGGCTGATCGGCATCACCCAACCCAACGGCCAAACCGCCAGCTATCGCTATGACCCATTTGGGCGGCGCATCAGCAAAACCGTGGACGGCCTAACGACGGAGTTTTTCTGGCAAGGCGACAGGCTGATTGCCGAGCACCATGCAGATCGCCATCGCAGTTATCTCTACGAACCCGATAGTTTTAGGCCACTCGCCCTGCTGGAAGGATTCGGCCCAAAAGATACCAAGCCCTACCACTACCAACTCGACCACCTCGGCACGCCGCAGGAACTCACCGACCCCGACGGCGAAATCGTCTGGTCCGCACATTACCGCGCCTACGGCCAGATCAGCCGACTCGACAAAGGCACAATCGACAACCCGCTACGTTTCCAGGGTCAGTACTTCGATCAGGAAAGCGGACTGCACTACAACCGCCATCGCTACTACAATCCGGATATTGGGTGTTACCTGACGCCTGACCCGGTGAAGTTGGCGGGTGGGATCAACGCGTACCAGTACGTGCCTAACCCGACCGGATGGGTAGATCCGTTAGGGTTAGCTTGCACTTCTGGGAGTTGCCCTCCGCCACACACCGGAAACACGTGGGAATTTAACTCCGATGTAGATCTGGACTGGCGCAAACAAGACCGCAACAGCTACGAGCAAATGCACACGGGTTTAGATGAAGCCTTTCGTAGAACAGGCATATCAAGGGATGAATACAGCGTATCCAAATGGGGTAAAGACCAATATGGAAAGTCATTTCCAACTGAATGGCGTGTACAAAGCGGCCCAAATAGGGGGGCCGAGGTGAATATTGATGACCCAATACTAGTCCCAAGCAAAGAAGGGCCGAAATCACCTCATATTGGTTATCAAACCCCCGGAAAGAGAGCGGGCGGAGGGGCAAAAAGAGGTCATATACTTCTAAAACTGGTTCCCGTTAGCCGATCAAGAATTGGGATTCACTAATGAGTTACCTGGAAGAAGAAATAGATGATGCTTTCAGGAGCTTAGAAATAAGCTCTAGAAAACTTCAGACATACGAAACCACAGCATTAATAAATAACCTGACAAAAAAGTTCTTCAAGTTCGAGAGCAGCTTCCTCGACCCCGTCGAACTGAACGAGAAAAATTCAGAGCACAACCCCAATTTCTGGAAGGAAATACAGTACCGCATTAACCAAAAAGACCTGATTTTGTTGGTACTTGATTCAACATACTCGGGCTGGGAAATCGACAATGCGCGGGATATAGCCTCTATCTTAGGTGAAACGACCGGATATCCGTTCTGGGTGACGGATAGCAAACTCACGTTTCTGGTACACATGGATGATCATGACTGCGTTATTTGGGCTTGAAGATGGTTTGCCACAACTGGCCTTCTATCACCGTC